>JALVEW010000097.1 GCA_027030425.1 Sedimenticola sp. | reverse complement strand
TGCATCATTGCTGCAACCGTTCGGATCACGAAATGTTCGACTGCTATTACCCGGAAGACAGCCGGATCATCAAGTGGATCCAGTGGTATGGCCTGCTCACGGGACTCTGGTGGTGGCTGGTGCCCCCGGGCAGCCTGCTGCTGGCCATCCATCCCGCCTGGTTGCGCTCGCCGCCGTTTCGCCGGGCGCGCACCACCCAGGCGCTGTTCGATGATTTCGGGCCGAAGGAGATCGCCCGGGTGCGCCGGGAGACGGTGCTGGGGCTGGTCTTCTGGATCCTGGCTTTCCGGCTCCTGGAGCTGGACTGGGGAGCGCTGTTGCTGCTGTATGCCCTGTTCGGTTTCAACTGGGCCACCCGCCAGTATGTCACCCATGCCTTCACACCCCGGGACGTGGTAAACGGCGCCTGGAACCTGCGCGTGGGGCGGCTGCACGGCCTCACCCTGCTCAACGGCCAGTGGGACCGGCTGCATCACCAGCATCCCCGGGTGCCCTGGACCGCGCTGCCGCTTCTTGCCCGGGGCATGGACAGCGACCTGGGATACTGGCGTCAGTACCTGCGTCTGTGGCGCGGTCCCCGGCCCTGCCGCGAGCCTGGTCCCGAGTGCCTGGGCCGCCGTGGTTACGAGGCGTTGCAGTGAGTGGCGTCCGGGAACGCCTGGCGCTGTTGGAGGCCCGCAGCCGGGAGGAACGGAGCACCTGGCGCATGCCCGCTTTCGCGGGGATAGATCCCGGCCTGCCCTTCGTTCCCGAGCCTTTCACCCAGCTTTACCACTTGCCTGTCTATGAAACCCTCTCGCCCCATCAACGGTTGCGCTATAACCAGCTGTTCGGCCTGCGCACCAACGAGATGTTCATGGTGTTCGAGAAGGGTGTTACCGCGCAGCTCATTGGTCACCTGAAATCGGCCCTGGGTGACGGCGACCGGGTGCTGGCGGACTGCCTGGAGGGCATGCTGGTGGAGGAAGCTCGCCATCACCGCATGTTCCTGCAATTCAACCGCCGTTTTCTGCCCGAGGGCTACAACCGGGGCGGGCGCTGCTTCAGCCGTGACTCGGTACTGGAGCGGGGCTTGCTGCCGTTGTTGGGGCGGTATTCCGGGTTCTGGCCCCTGCTGCTGTGGGCGGTGCTGGTGCTGGAGGAGTTCTCCACCGCCTTTTCCCGCTGGCTGCTCAAGTGCCCGGGGCTGGAGCCGGCATACCTTGGGCTGCACCGGCAGCATCTGAAGGATGAAATGCGCCATGTGCAATTGGATGAGATCCTGCTGAACCGGCTCATGGATGCCACGGGCTCTCTGGCCAGAATACGCGATGGCCGCCTGTTCCAGGTCTTTTTCCGGCGGGTGCTCAGCCCGCGCCACTCGGGCCCGAACGTGGTGCGTTACCTGGCGCGGGAGGATCCCTCCCTGGAAAGCCGCTGTCCTGAAATGCTGCGGCAGCTCAGGCGGCTTCCCCGCGATCCCGGCCTGACACGCCTGCTGGAGGACCCCGAGGCCATGCCCGTGACCCATGCCATGCTGGGCCGCTATCCCGGCTTCCGCTGGTTCGAATCATGAGCGTGATAGAGGCCTGGCAGCAAATCGCCGATGGCGTGAGGGGATGCCGCCAGGGTTTTCTGGCGTCCACGGCGGATCTGCGGGCCCAGCAACGTGGCTACCTCCATGCCTTGTTGCGCCGCCAGGCCAATACCGCTTTCGGCCGCCGGCACCGGTTCGCAGTTATCGAGGGCCCGGCTGCCTACCGTGAGACCGTGCCATTGCAGGAGCCCCAGGCGGTGCAGCAATGGGTGAAGCGGCTGGAACCCGCCCACCCACAGGTGTTGAGCGCGGATACTGCCTTCGTGGAGATTACCGGCGGCAGCAGTGGCGGGGCCAAGTACATCCCCTATGGCGCCTCGGGCCTGGAGGATTTTCAGCGCGCCCTCCACCCCTGGCTGGACGACCTTCTCGAAGCCCGGCCAGCCATCAGCCAGGGACTGGCCTACTGGTCCATCAGCCCAGTGTTGGGTGAGTGGCCCACGCAATTCAACGGCCTGCCCGTGGGATTGGGTGACGATACCCAGTATTTTGGAGAACGGTTGGCTCCCCATCTGCTTTGGACGCTGGCCGTGCCGCCGGAGGTGGGCCGGCTGGGGGAGAGAGAGGCCTGGCAGCTCGAAACCCTGTTGCACCTGGTGCGACAGCCCGGCCTGCGGCTGATTTCGGTGTGGAGCCCGAGTTTTCTGCTGGCCCTGATGGAAGCCTTGCCCGTGCATGCCGATGCCCTTTGTTCCCGCCTGTCCGGCGCCGAGGCGCGGCGCCTGAGATGCGCCCTGGCCGATGGTTTGCTGGATACGCCAGTTCTTTGGCCTGAGCTTGACACCATCAGCTGCTGGACTCACGGCCGGGCTGCCGCGCTGGTGCCCGCCTTGCGCGGTCTGTTCCCCCAGGCGCGTATCCAGCCAAAGGGGCTGCTGGCCACCGAAGGCGTGGTGAGCCTGCCCCTGGAAGAGGCGGCCGATCCCGTGCTGGCCGCCCGCAGCGGGTTCTTCGAGTTCGAGGATGAGCGCGGTGACCTGCGCTTTGCCTGGGAACTGGCGGTCGGAAGGCGCTACCAAGTGATTCTCAGCAACCACCTGGGCCTCTACCGCTACCGTCTCGGGGACTGGGTGGAGATGCGCGGCTGGCATGGCAGCCTGCCCATGTTGCGTTTCCTCGGCCGGGGTGGCACTGCCGTGGACCTTTGTGGGGAGAAGCTGGATGAGGTTTTCGCGAGCCGTGCGCTGAACGGCCTGGAGGGCTTTGCCCTGCTGCTGCCGGTCACGGGCGCGGGGACGCCCCGCTACCTGTGCATCAGCGACAGGCCGGAAGATGGGCGGGTGGAGCGGCGCCTGTGGCAGAACCCCCAGTACGCCTACGCCCGCGCCCTGGGACAGCTCGGCCCGCTGCAGTGGCGGTTTGCGCCTGAGGCTGGAGAGCGCTACCGGCAGTGGTGTTTCGAGGGGGGCCAGCGCCTGGGTGACATCAAGCCGCTGGCGCTGTTGCCGGACGACGCTTTCCTGCGCTACCTGGAGCAGCATCCGTGAGCCGTTTCGTCTTCAGCCTGGCGGACGAGAGGGACGATGCCGCCCTGCGCCGGCGCATGGCCCGGGACGTGCTGGAGGGCTCCATTGCCGTGAGCTTTCTCCGGGAACCTTCCTATTTTCTCGGCGCCGCGGTGCAGGGTACGCAGGTGCAGATCATCAAGTGCGTGGACCGGCGCACCGGCGCCCTGGCGGGCATGGGCGCGCGCCTGGTGTCGCCTGCCTGGATCAACGGCGAAGCCCGCGCCCTGGGCTACTTGGCCGACCTGCGTGGCGATCCTGCCTACCGGGGAGGAACTTTGCTGGCCCGGGGTTACCGTTTTCTTCGGGAACTGCACGAGGCG
>JALVEW010000096.1 GCA_027030425.1 Sedimenticola sp. | reverse complement strand
TGGCGCCGCAACCAGTCGTTTGTTGAAGCCGTTTCCGGCAGGAGCGCCAGCCGCAGGGGGGCATCATGGGGCAGACGGGCGGAAATGCGCCCATGATCCAGCAGCTGGATTGCCTGGGACAGGCGGTAGCCCTTGCCTCGCACCGACTGAACATGGATGCCCGGCACCTCGTTCAAGGCCTGAACCTGTTTCCAGATGGCCGCTCGGGTAACCCCCATGGCGTCCGCCAGGGCCTCTCCGGAATGAAATTCACCGTCGGCCAGGCGTTGCAGCAGGGGGTAGAGTTCGGAAAGCCTCATTTCCCCAGCCACTGCTTGCGCCGGCGCAGCTGAGCATCCGTGCATTCCTGCTCAGGCAGCAGCCACAATTCACAGGTGTCCGCCGGCGGGGAACGCAGGGGCAGCATGAAACGCATCAGTTCATCCCGGCGGAATGCCTGCACTTCCACGGCGTCCCCGGGGGGCTGGCGATCCAGCAGTTTCTGCAGTCCGTTGGCTGTGGCCTGAATACCGCCGATGGCCACCAGCCGGTCACCGGCAGACAGGCCGCATGCCTGGGCAGGCCCTTCATCATAGACCTGGGTCAGTTCGACGAAATCACCCTGCTGACGGTAGCGGGCGCCCAGCACATGCCGGGGGCCGTCCTCGTCAGTAGATCGCCCCGAACCGCCCCAGTCCTCCAGGCTCCGCGCCGGGCGCAGGCGGTAACCAATACCCAGGGACTCGAACCAGGCGTCCAGTGGCAGATCTTCTGTGCCGTGCACCACATGGTCGAAAAAGTCCTTCAGGCTTCTGCCCGCCAGTTCTTCCGCCAGGCCTTCCAGGTCGGTTTCCTCCACCCCGATGCCGGTTTTGCCGTATTTCCGCCACAGCCGCCGCATGAAATCGTCCAGGCTCACCCGGTCACCCGTCGCGTCCCTGAGGGTGACGTCCAGCCCCAGGGCAGCAAGGGCGCCCTTGCTGTAATAGCTGACGATGGCATTCGGCGCGTTCTCGTCTTGCTTGTAGAAACGCGTCCAGGCGTCGAAACTGGACTCCGCCACGGACTGGCGCAGCCGCCCCTTGCCCCGCATGACCCGAGTTACCGTGGTTGCCATAAGTTCCAGGTAACTTTCGGCATCGATACAGCCACTGCGCACCAGGGCCAGGTCGTCGTAGTAGCTGGTGATGCCTTCGAAGGCCCACAGAAGCTGGGTATGCACTTCCTCGCTTAGATCCGCCTCCTTGAGGATCCTGGGACGAATGCGCTTTACGTTCCACAAGTGAAAGTACTCGTGGCTGCACAGGCCGAGAAAATTCCGGTAATCCCTGCTTGCCTTCCCCATCTCCGGGAAAGGAAGATCATCACGCTTGCACATGAGCGCCGTTGAATCCAGGTGTTCCAGCCCTCCATAGCCATCTCCCGTCACCATGGTCAGGAACAGATAGCGCTCAATGGGCAACTCCCCGAAGAATTCGGCATGATGGGAGCATATCGCCGACAGATCCCTGCGAAGCCTGTCTTCATCGACATTCAGCAGGCGCCCGGTGAGTACCATGCGATGGGGCACCCCCGCGGCCATGAAATCGATTTCATCGAAATCGCCCATTTCCACGGGATAATCCACCAGGCGCTCGTAGTCCGGCGCTTCGTAAACACCGAAGCCATGAGTATCCGTCGCACGGGGAAGCATGCTGGTGGCCAGCTTCCAGCCGGACACTTCTTCAGCGGGCGGCGGCTCCATGACCACCACCACGGGGACGTCTTCCTGCCCCACGACGCGCAGGAAAACGCTGGTGCCATTGAAGAAACCATGGGTCCTGTCCAGGTGGGCGCCCCGCACGGACAGATCCCAGGCATATATCTCGCAGGTCACGGCCAGGGCGCCTTCCACGGGATCCGCCTGCCAGCTGTGCTTGTCCAGCTTGGTCAGCGTTACCGGCCGGCCTTCACAGCTGGCGGATATGGACAGGATGTTACGGGCAAAGTCGCGGATCATGTAGCTGCCGGGAATCCAGGCCGGCAGCATCAGTTTCTGGCCCTGGGAATCGGGTTTCTTGACGATCAGGGTCACGCGATACAGATGGGCGCGGGGATTGAAAGGAACAATACGGTACTCGATGAGATCGGCCATGATTTTGTTCGGGCTAACTGGCAAGAGGCAATTCTACTACAGGCCGCAAAATGTCTCAGAAGCCGCAAAGAAAAAGCCCCGACTGCAGATGCAATCGGGGCTTTGGAATAAATGCCTGGCAGTGACCTACTTTCACATGGGGAAGCCCCACACTATCATTGGCGATGTACTGTTTCACTTCTGAGTTCGGGATGGGATCAGGTGGTTCCAGTACTCTATTGCCGCCAGGCAAACTGGTTGAAAAGACGGACGCATCCGGCTTCTCGAAAATGGTTTGATCTAGCGTATAGTCGCGTCACGCGATATACAGTGTCATATCAGTCAAACAACCAAAATTCTTGGGTGTTATATGGTCAAGCCTCACGGGCAATTAGTACTGGTTAGCTTCACGCATTACTGCGCTTCCACACCCAGCCTATCAACCTGGTAGTCTTCCAGGGCCCTACAGGGACCTCAAGGGTCCAGTGAGACCTAATCTTGGGAGGGGCTTCCCGCTTAGATGCTTTCAGCGGTTATCCTGTCCGTTCATAGCTACCCGGCAATGCCACTGGCGTGACAACCGGAACACCAGAGGAACGTCCACTCCGGTCCTCTCGTACTAGGAGCAGCTTCCCTCAAGTCTCAAACGCCCACGGCAGATAGGGACCGAACTGTCTCACGACGTTCTAAACCCAGCTCGCGTACCACTTTAAATGGCGAACAGCCATACCCTTGGGACCGACTTCAGCCCCAGGATGTGATGAGCCGACATCGAGGTGCCAAACACCGCCGTCGATATGAACTCTTGGGCGGTATCAGCCTGTTATCCCCGGAGTACCTTTTATCCGTTGAGCGATGGCCCTTCCACTCAGAGCCACCGGATCACTAAGGCCTACTTTCGTACCTGCTCGACGTGTCTGTCTCGCAGTCAAGCACGCTTATGCCTTTGCACTAACCGTACGATGTCCGACCGTACTTAGCGTACCTTTGCGCTCCTCCGTTACTCTTTGGGAGGAGACCGCCCCAGTCAAACTACCCACCACACACTGTCCCCGGCGTTGTTGCGCCTGGGTTAGAACTTCAAACATACCAGGGTGGTATTTCAAGGGCGACTCCACCGGAACTGGCGTCCCGGCTTCGCAGTCTCCCACCTATCCTACACAAGTATGTTCAAAGTCCAGTGTGAAGCTGTAGTAAAGGTTCACGGGGTCTTTCCGTCTAGCCGCGGGTATACGGCATCTTAACCGCAATTTCAATTTCACTGAGTCTCGGGTGGAGACAGTGTGGCCATCATTACGCCATTCGTGCAGGTCGGAACTTACCCGACAA
>JALVEW010000095.1 GCA_027030425.1 Sedimenticola sp. | reverse complement strand
TTCCGGGCTGCCGAACATGACGCCGATCTTCATGCGAATCTGGTTGATGAAGATGACGATACAGTTGGAGCGCTTGATGTTGGCGGTGAGCTTGCGCAGGGCCTGGGACATGAGGCGCGCCTGCAGGCCCACGTGGGAATCGCCCATGTCGCCCTCGATTTCCGCCTTGGGCGTCAGGGCCGCCACGGAATCCACCACCACCACATCCACGGCGCCGGAGCGCACCAGCATGTCGGTGATTTCCAGGGCCTGCTCCCCGGTGTCCGGCTGGGACACCAGCAGCTCGTCCATATCCACCCCGAGTTTTTCCGCGTACTGGGGGTCCAGGGCATGCTCGGCATCCACGAAGGCGCAGGTGCCGCCCTTCTTCTGGGCCTCGGCCACGATATGCAGCGTAAGCGTGGTCTTGCCCGAGGATTCCGGCCCGTAGATCTCCACCACGCGCCCCTTGGGCACGCCGCCTATGCCCAAAGCGATGTCCAGCCCCAGGGACCCGGTGGAAATGGCCTCCACGTTGCCGATGGCGGTTCCATCGCCCATGCGCATGACAGAGCCCTTGCCGAACTGTTTCTCGATCTGGCTCAGTGCCGCTGCCAGTGCCTTTTTACGATTCTCATCCATTTTGCTTCACCCATGTTCAAAATGTTCAGTTGGTTTATCACTGCCGAGAAGAATTCTAGTTCGTTCTCTCTTTGTTTTCCAGTGTTTTTTGTATGGAGTACAGTATATGCCGGCCAGTGGCTCAGGAGGTGAGCCTGGGACAGAGATTTCTCAAGCATCGAGAGGCCAGGTTTCCACTACCCGGTACCAGGGCGGCTCGCCCCCGGGGCGTGACTCCACCAGGGCAAAACTGTCCACGGGCCAGCGCAGGGGATGCTCAAGGCGGATGATGCCGGAAGGCGGGGCCTTGCGCACCAGAGTCACATGAGGGCGGTAGGGACGGCTCTCCCGGGGAAAGCCACAGGTTTCAAGACCGGCCGCCAGGTCGGCCACCAGCCCCATCAGCCCGGCAGGCATCTCGTCCGGCCCGGCCCAGGCAATGCGTGGCCTGGCCCAGTAGTCCAGGCGGGTGATTACCAGTTCGAATGGCTGTCCCTTCACCTGGTCCGCCGCCTGGCTGACGCAGGCCTGCCGGTCCGGCTCCACGGCACCGAGAAACCGCAGGGTCATGTGCAGGTCCGCCCCGTGAACCCAGCGGCCTTCACCCTGGGGCAGCAGGGTCTGGAGGGCCGCCAGCTCCCGCCGGACCCTCTCATCCGGCCACAGGGCAAAGAACAAGCGGCGGTTTCTACGGCTCAAGTCCCCCTCCCAGCCCCTTCAGGGCATGAATCACCGTCTGCCGCCGCACTTCTTCCCGGTTGCCGGGAAACCAGCGCCGTTCCGCGCGAACACCCTTTCCGTCCGCCCAGGCCAGCCACACCGTGCCCACGGGCTTGAGCTCGCTCCCCCCGTCGGGACCGGCGATGCCGCTGACGGCCACCGCCACCTGGGCGCGACTGTGCGCCAGGGCGCCGGCCGCCATTTCCCGCACCACCTGCTCGCTCACGGCGCCGAAATGCTCCAGGGTATCCGCCTGCACCCCCAGCATGTCCATCTTGGCCTGGTTGCTGTAAGTGACAAAGCCTCGCTCGAACCACTGGCTGGAGCCAGGAATATCCGTCATCACCTTGGCAATCCAGCCGCCGGTACAGGACTCCGCCGCAGCCATGCTCAGGCCTCTGTCCCGCAGCAGGCCGCCCGTATGCCGGGCCAGCTGTTCCAGTTGCGCATCTTGCATTACACTTCTCCTCTTTCCATCAGCTTTCTCAATCGACATGAACGATCAAGGCATTTTGCTGGAGCGTAACCCCTCTCCCATGAAACTGGAAGTCATGGGCGTGGAAAACTGGGGCATCTGGAAAAAGGAGAAGTCCACCTTCGACTGGACCTACCACCAGCAGGAAACCTGCTACATCACCCGGGGACGCTTCATCGTCACCCCCGAGGGAGGCGAGCCCATGGAGTTCCGGCGAGGTGATCTCATCACCTTCCCGGCAGGCATGAAATGCACCTGGGAGATTCTGGAAGACGTGGAAAAATACTACGACTTCCAGTAAGCCCGTGTCCGCCGCCAGCAAACACACGCCCATGATGCAGCAGTATCTGCGCATCAAGGCGGATTATCCCCAGATGCTGCTGTTCTACCGCATGGGGGATTTCTACGAGTTGTTTTACGATGACGCGGAAAAGGCCGCCCGCCTGCTGGACATCACCCTCACCGCCCGGGGCAAGTCCGCGGGCCGGGCCATTCCCATGGCGGGCATTCCCTATCACGCGGCGGAGAACTACCTGGCACGTCTCATCCGCCAGGGCGAATCCGTGGCCATCTGCGAGCAGGTGGGCGACCCCGCCAAATCCAAAGGCCCGGTGGAGCGCAAGGTGGTGCGCATTGTCACCCCTGGCACGGTCACCGACGAAGCCCTGCTGGAAGAACGCCAGGACAATCTCCTGGCCGCCCTGTGGGAAGGCGACGGCCGCTACGGCCTGGCCTGCCTGGACCTGGGGAGCGGTCGTTTCAGCATACAGGAGCCGGACAACGCGGAAGCCCTGGCGGGGGAACTGGAACGCCTCAAGCCCGCGGAACTGCTGCTGGAGGAAGACTGGAGCCTGCCGCCGGGCGCGCCGGAGATTCGCGGCATCACCCGCCGTCCCGCCTGGCATTTCGACCTGGATTCTGCCCGCCAGCAGCTCATCCGCCAGTTCGGCACCCAGGACCTTTCCGGCTTCGGCGTGGAGAACATGGATCTGGCCCTGATGGCCGCCGGCGCCCTGCTGCACTACGTGAAGGAAACCCAGCAGGCCGCCCTGCCACACATCACCGCCCTGCGCGTGGAAAGCCGGGATCAGGCCCTGGTCATCGATGCCGCCACCCGGCGCAACCTGGAGCTGGACCAGTCCCAGTCCGGCCAGAAGCGCCACTCCCTGGCGGGCCTGCTGGACCAGACGGCCACCGCCATGGGCAGCCGCCTGCTGCGCCGCTGGATCAACCGCCCCCTGCGCGACCAGGCCGCCATCACCGCCCGCCATGACGCCATCGCCGCGTTTCTCGAACAGGACCGCCTGGATGAACTCCAGGGCATCCTGCGCGGCGTGGGCGATATCGAACGCATCCTCGCCCGGGTGGCCCTGAAGACCGCCCGCCCCCGGGACCTGGCCACCCTGCGCGACTCCCTGGCCCGGCTGCCCGAGCTGCAACAGGCCCTGGCGGGGCTGGAATCCCCCCTGGTCCGCGAGCTGGCCGGCCAGGCGGGCAGCCATCCCGACCTGGTGGACCTGCTGCGCCGGGCCATCCGGGAGAACCCGCCCATGCTCATCCGCGACGGCGGCGTGCTGGCCGAGGGCTGGGACAGCCAGCTGGACGAGCTGCGCCACCTGTCGCAGAACGCCGACCAGTTTCTCCTGGA
>JALVEW010000094.1 GCA_027030425.1 Sedimenticola sp. | reverse complement strand
CTTCAGTTGCCACTGCTGGCCGGGGTCGTTGGCGAACACATCATCCACGAAGAAGTAGAAATAGTCCTGACCCGAGGCGTGGTCTGTCTGACGGCCTTCCCAGGATTCGCCATTGTCGGCATCCACCTCGTTCACCCGGTGGTCCGTGCCGCGCCGGGTCATGCCGTCGCCGTCCACGTCCTTCTGCACCAGCCAGCGCTCCAGGTTGCGCACCCAGGGGGCGCCGTTCCAGGTATGGCTGTCGTCGTCCACCCAATATCTGTCCTGGGCCGTGCGCAGGGCCACCCAGGCGTCCGGGGCATTTTCGCGCTGCTTTCCCAGCTCATGGCGCACCCAGTTCCAGTGTTCCGGGTAGCTGGACAGGTAGCTGTCCTGGGGCACCACGTACAGATACTTGGTGCGCATCTGCAGGGCCTTGAGGTTGGACATGCGAATGCTGTAATACAGGTCTGAAGCACGGTAGCCGCAGGCGTTGTAGCATTCGTTCTCGGCGCCGATGACGCGCTTGTCCCTGAGCAATGGCCAGTCCTCGTCGATGACGATATGACCGTCCTGTGCAATGGTAGCGCCATAGGCGGGGGTGTGGTTGAGGTGGAAGTTGAACAGTTCGGTGATGCCGTTGCGTATGCCCATGCCCGCCTGCACGGCATCCCGTGCGAACAGGTTGGTGGCGCCGTTCCAGGTGTCGTCGAAAGGATAGTCTTCGCCGGTGTACACCAGTTTCCAGGCATAGTCGTCGCTTGTGTTGCTGTTTTCTCCGTTGGCGATATCCACCAGTTCCGACATGGCCTGGTGGAACCAGCTGTCGAAGGTGGCAAAGTCCAGGTCACCGCTGGCGGCGGCCTGAAAGGGGATGTCGAAATCGAATTCCGTGTAGTAGAAGCCGCCGGGCACCTGCACGAACAGCAGGTCCGGATCGCTGATGAGGTTCCAGCCCAGAAACAGCTGGCGGAACATGGTTCTTGCATGGCCCCAGACGCAGTCGTTCCAGATGGGCAGGTGCCTGGCCTGGCCGTCATGATCCAGCCAGGCGGTGGTGATGCCGCAATCAGACTTTACCCAGGCCGGCGCCCACTCCTCCCCCGTGACCCAGACACGCAGCCAATAGGGGCCGCCCACCGCCAGCTGGTCCCCCAGGGGCGGGAAGCTCATGCCGGCGGCGCTTCCGCTGTCCGTCATGGAGAACACACCGGGGGACGGGTTGATCTGGCGCCAGCTGATGTCGATGACGTGCACATTCACCTGGTCTGCCGGGGAGGCTTCCTCGGAATAGAAACGCCGGTCATCCAGGGGAGTGCTCCAGCCAGGCAGGCTCCAGTCATCGCCCTCGACGACAGTGATACCTTGGGGCATGCCGCGGAATACCGGTATCTGGGAGCGGTCGTCGTCGATGAGGGCGGGTGGGCGCAGGACAGGGTGCCGCCATTCGTCACCGTCGATGCGCACGGTCGTGGCCAGGATGTTGTCTGCCTGCAGGATCATCAGTGCAAGAAGGAAAGGCCAGGCTTTCATGTCAGCTCCGGTTGGGGTCCACCAGCACCAGGCGGGTGTTGGAAGCCATGTCCTGCCAGGCCAGCTTGTCGGGCTGCCAGAGTATCCACAGGAAGCCCAGTCCTGCCGCCGCCAGGGAGACCGTGGCCACGGCGTAGCGTATCAGGGCCTGTTTCAGGCTCACCGGGCCGCCGTCGGCGGAGAACAGCCGCATGCGCCAGGCGCGCATCCCCAGGGTCTGGCCCCCGTGGGTCCAGAACCACAGGTGAAACCCGACGCCCACGAACAGCATCCATGCCGTCATGGCATGTTTGTACAGGGGATACTGGCGCAGATCCTCGAGGCCCAGGGCCAGGGCCAGGGGCAGATACACCAGGGTGAAGGCCGCCGCCATCAGGGCCAGTACCAGTACACTGTCGTAGAGAATGGCTGCCAGGCGGCGGAACAGGCCGGGTACGGCGGCATTACTCAGGTCGGCGCGGTCTTCACTCATGGGGACAAGTTTACCGGGTCTGATAGTATTACTCCATGCACAGACCCCGCCGAGCCTATCTGCGAAACCTGTTGCGCCGGGTGCCCATGCCGGTGCTGGCGGCCCTGTTCGGCCTGCTTACGGCGGCGGCCATGTGGATTGTCATCGATCCCATTCAGACGCGGGCCATAGGCAACATCTTCGACAAGGAACTGCAGGGACAGCTGGAGACCCGGGCCAGCGAGTCCCTGGCGCGCTTCGACAGCTTCACCCAGTCCTACGTGAACACCACCCGCCTACTGGCCAGTCACCGGCGCATGGCGGACTACCTGGAGCCGGTATTCTGGTTCGCCAACGACGAGGACCGGAAGCCGCGCCTGTATCGGGAGAAACCGCCGGTCTGGCTGCCCGCCTCGGCCATCGACGGCCTGCCGGTGAAACCCAGCCATGCCCTGCTCACAGACGTGGACGGGTACATTCGCGAGATCTATCAGCTGGGAGACAGGCCGCTGCCCAGGGAAACGGCTTCCGAGTTGCAGCATGCCCTAGCGGACACCCGGCAGGCCGCCTACATCACCCGGCTGGATGGCAAGCTGTACATGCTCATTGCCGAGAAAGTGGAAGACGCCAGTTACAACCTCATGGGCTCCCTGGTGCTGCTGGTGCGTATCGACGGTGCATTCCTTGATGCTTCCCAGCAGCGGGCCAGCACCTCGGAAACCACAGTGGCCCTGGTGGACGGAGAGAGCCAGAGCATACTGGCCGCCAGTCATGGAGGGGAGAGCCTGGTGGGAGCCAGAATCCGTGATCTGGAATCCGATTATGTCATCACCGCCCAATCCTTTTTTGATTACGGCAACTCACCGGTGAACCTGCTGTTCGCCACCCTTATCTCCCGGGATGTCATTGAGGCCACCCGCCAGAGCATCATCGCCGTGGAACGCCGCCACCGTCTCACCGGCGCGGCCATCGTCGGTTTCATTTTCGTGCTGCTGTTCATCCTGGTGTCCAGCCGCATCAACCGGCTGCTCAGAAGGGTGGCCAACTTCTCCAGCCGCGCCCTGCATATCGAGCATCCCACCCCCCGGGGGGGTAACCAGCTGCTCATCATGGAAGACTGGATACGCAGCTTCACCCAGGCGGTGATGAAGGCCAGGGAAGAGATGCGTGCCCGCTACACCGCCGAGATCCAGGAGCGGGAGGCCCTGAAGACCGCGGTACTGGATGCGTCCCTGGATCCCATCGTCACCATCGACCAGGCCGGGCATATCGTGGATTTCAACCCTACGGCGGAGAACACCTTTGGCTACAGCCGGGAGGAAGCCCTGAACCGCTCCCTGGATGAACTGGTGTTCGACAAAGGCTCCCGCCAGGCCTTCAATGCCCAGCTTTATGACTGCCTGGAGGAGCAGGAAGCCGATGCGCCGCCGGTGTTGCGCACCCTCACGGCACGCAACAAGGATGGACGCCAGTTCCCCGTGGAAGTGGCCATCAAGCCGGTGATGCTGGAGGACCACT
>JALVEW010000093.1 GCA_027030425.1 Sedimenticola sp. | reverse complement strand
CAAGAGCGTCTATCAGGATGTTGAAAAAGTCCTTCCATGGACTTTTTCAACTACGGAAGCGGAAAACGCTGTTTTTCAACAGCCTGCTATTCCATCCGCAGGGCCTGGATGGGGTCGAGGCGGGCAGCCTGGCGCGCCGGGACCACCCCCGCCACCAGGCCGATGACCACCGCCAGGGCTTCAGCAAGAAATACGTAGAACAGGGGCGTGTGCACGGGCAAAGCGGGAATGGCGGCGTGGAGCAACCAGGCCGCGCCCACGCCCAGCCCCAGGCCGCTGACGCCGCCAATGGCGGCCAGCACCGTGGCCTCGCCCAGGAACAGGCTCAGCACCTGCCCCCGGGTGGCCCCCAGGGCGCGCAGCAGGCCGATCTCATGGATGCGCTCGTTCACCGCGATGCTCATGATGGTGACGATGCCAATGGCCCCCACCAGCAGGGAGATGCCGCCAATGGCCGCCACGGCAAAGGTGAGGACGTTCAGCACAGAGCCAAGCACGTCCAGCATCTGCTGCTGGGTGGTAACGGTGAAATCCTCCTTGCCGTGCCTGGCCGTCAGGGTGCTCTTGATGCCCTGCACCACTTTCTCCACGGGCACGCCCTCCCGGTACATGACATCGATTTCGAACAGGCTGTCCCGGCTGAACATGCCTAGGGCCCGGGCGGCGGGAATGTACACGGTGTCGTCCAGATCGAAGCCCAGCACCGTGCCCTTGGGCTCCATGACGCCAATGACCCGGTAGCGCTCGCCGGCGATGGTGATGCGCCGCCCCAGGGGATTGGCGTCGCCGAACAGCTCATGTCGCAGCTTGCTGCCCAGCACGGCGAAGGCCCTGGGGGCGACGGGATCATCCACGGGCAGGAAGCGCCCGGAGCGCACCTTCATGCTGAAGGCTTCCGGCATGGCGGGACCGGAACCGTAAACAAAGGTACGGCGGCGCAGGTTTCCCGCCTTCACCTCGGCATTGCCCTGCACGAAGGGCACCACCGCCCGCGCCCAGGGCAGGCGCGCCAGGGCCTCGGCATCCCCCAGACTCAGGGGCCGCTCGGTGCCGAACACCCCCACACTGGTGCCTGCCGTGGTGGCCTTGCCCGGGTTGACGGCCACCAGGGTGGTGCCGAACTGGGTGAACTCATGGAGCACGAAACGGTGTATGCCCTCGCCGATGGAAGTGAGCAGAATCACCGCGGCAATGCCCACGGCAATGCCCAGCACGGTGAGAAAGCTGCGCAGCCGGTGCGCCCCCAGGGAGCCCATGGTCAACTTGAGAAAGTCCCGCGGCTGCATCAGTGCCCTCCCGACAAGGCGATGACCGGGTCCATGGCCGCCGCCCGCCGGGCGGGCAGCAGACTGAACAGGGCTCCGGTTCCCAGGGCCACGCCCAGGGCGGCCATCACCGCCCAGGGTGGCGTATAGGCCGGCAGCACGGGAAAGGCCTGGCGCAGCACCAGGGTGCCCAGCTCGCCCAGCACCAGCCCGGCAGCAGCCCCCATGGCGGAGAGCAGCAGGGCCTCGCCCACGAAGAAGGCCAGTATCTGCCGGCGGCTGGCTCCCAGGGCCTTGAGCAGGCCGATCTCGCCGGTGCGCTGGGACACCGCCACCAGCATCACGTTCATGATGAGTATGCCCGCCACCATGAGGCTGATGGCGGCGATGCCCCCCACGGAATAAGTCAGGGCCCCGAGAATCCTGTCGAAGGTGGCCAGCACCGCGTCCTGGGTGATGACGGTGACATCCTTCACCCCCTGGTGGCGGGCCTGGAGGGTGTCGATGACAAAGCGTTTCACCGCCGGGATGGCGGCGCGGCTGCGGGCCTCCACCAGGATGCGGAACAGGGACTCGGTGTTGAACATCTGCTGGGCCGAGGCCACGGGGATGATGACCACGTCCTGCACGTCCACGCCGATGGAGCGCCCTTCGGAGCCCATGATGCCAATGACCCGGAAGCGCCGGTCGCCAATGCGCAGCCACTGGCCCAGGGCCGGCTCGCTGCCGAACAGCTCCTCGCGCACATGGCTGCCGATCACCGCCACGGGCTGGGCATGGCTCCAGCGCATGACGGGCAGGAACTTGCCCTGGGTCACTTCCCAGTGGCGTATCTTCAGCAGCTCATGGGTGGAGCCCATGATTACCGTATCCCGCACCCGCCCCTTGCGGCTGACTTCCGCCGAGCCGATGTTCAGGGGCGACACCCGGCGCACCCGGCGGCTGCGGGTCAGGGCCCGGGCGTCGTCCAGGGTCAGGGCGCGGGGGGTTTCTCCCATGAGGGTTGACGGGCTGAGGCCGGCGGTTTCCGAACGCCCGGGAATGACGATGAGCAGATTGGTGCCCAGGGAGGCGAACTCCCCTTTCACATAGGTTCGCGCCCCCTCTCCCAGGGCCGTGAGCACCACCACCGCCGCCACCCCTATGGCCATGGCGCAGAGCATGAGCACCGTGCGCAGGGGATAGCCCCGCAGGGCGCCCCAGGCAAAATGCAGTATGTCAGCCGTCCTGCCCATGTTCCGCATGAATACGCCCGTCCAGCATGTGCAGCTGGCGCCGGGCGCGCCGCCCCAGGCGGGCATCGTGAGTGACCACGATGAGCGTGATGCCACGGGCGTTCAGGTTTTCCAGCACCTGCACCACGTCGGCGCCGGACTTCTGGTCCAGGTTGCCCGTTGGCTCGTCCGCCAGCAGCACCCGCGGCTCCATGATGGTGGCCCGGGCAATGGCCACCCGCTGGCGCTGGCCGCCGGAGAGCTGGTCCGGCTTGTGATGGGCGCGGTCCGCCAGGTCCAGGGCCGCCAGCGCCCGCCGCACCCGCTCCTGGCGCTGGGCCACGGGGACGCCCGCCAGCATCAGGGGCAGCTCCACGTTCTGGGCCGCCGTGAGGCGCGGCACCAGGTGAAAGGCCTGGAAAACGAAGCCGATGGTGCGGTTGCGCGTGGCCGCCAGGCGGGCGTCGTCCAGGCCGGTGACATCCTCGCCATCGAGGAAATAGCGCCCGGCGGTGGCCCGGTCCAGCAGGCCGATGAGATTGAGCAGGGTGGACTTGCCGGAGCCGGACGGCCCCATGATGGACAGGTAATCCCCCGCCGCCACCTCCAGGCTCACGTCGTCCAGGGCGCGCACCACCTGGTCACCCACCTGGAAATGCCGATGCACCTTGCGCAGGCTGATGACGGACATGGTCAGGGCCCGCCGGGCTCCGGGCGGATCAGGGCCCCCGCCTCCACTCCGTCACGGTCCACGGACAGCACCAGCACATCACCTTCGGCCAGACCGGAGACGACTTGGCTGTACTGCCAGTTGCTCAGCCCGGTTTCTATGGTTCGTTCCCGCAGGATGTTGTCCGCGTCCGGAACCAGCACCTTGTTCCCTTCAAGAATCGCTTCCGTGGGAATGCGCAGGGCATCAGGCTTCTGGTCCAGAATGATCTCGATGTCCGCGCTGTAGCCGGGCAGCATGTGGCGCGTGACTTGGGCATCGACGAAGTCCGCCTCCACATCCACGGTGCG
>JALVEW010000092.1 GCA_027030425.1 Sedimenticola sp. | reverse complement strand
GGCTATAGCCGCCTACCGCTTTATAGAAATTGATGGTCTCATCGGGAACGCTGGTCCAGATTTCATTCCATAGCCAGTCGCCCATCGCAGGTTCTCGGTCTTCAGGATCACCATTTTTGGCATGCAAGAGCACCAGGTGAGCGCCTTGGGGATCACTGATAAGGGCGCCTCGCCCCCGGTCAGGCATGTCCACAGGGCCGTTGACGACCTTGCCCTGGCGCGCCAATGCGGCCTTGATGGCTGCATCCACGTTTGCCACGGACATGCTGGCCAGCCAGGAGGAAGGGGGAAGCTGCTCACTCTTGCCGGGCGCCACCCGGGCGATACCACCGATCTTGCGCCCGTTGTTGTAGATTTCGGTGTAATCGCCTTTCGGTGAAAAGGTCCAGCCAAGGAGCTTCCCATAGAATTCTTTTGAAGCAGCCACGTCCGGAGTCAACAGGTCGTGCCAGACGAATTTACCCGGATGATAATTGCGGGTAGGCGTTTTCGTAATGGGTGTGAGAACCTGTGCGGTAGTATTCTTGCCTGATGCCGGGAATCCGGCGCAGCCATGCAGCACCAAGCCTGCGGAAAGCATGAGGCCGGCTGACAGCAAAGCTCTGAAACTGGAAAAACTGATGATCATCAGTGGATACCATCCCTGCGGCGTGAATCGGTTGAGTCGGTCGCCATCATACAAAACATGCCTTCGGGGCGCAAAAACGATCATGTCCCAAAGACGCTTGTTTTCATCCACGAAAGCTCATTTCCAGTTGGGGCAATACATAAGGAAGAAAGGTGGTTGGGAGAATGCCCGAGCTTTCCTGTCGCAATCCTGGAAAACGCAGTGTAGCGTTTACACCATGCCTTGTGATATTTCCGTGACATCTCCGGTCTATGCTGAAGTAGATGGAAATACCACGGCTGTTCCCCATGAACAACATTCTGGTTATCGAAGACGACAAGGATATTGCTTTCCTGGTGGCCATGCACCTTCGGGATCACGGCGCGGAGGTGGAGATCTGCCATGATGGCAGGGAAGGTGCCCGCAAGGCCTGCAGCAATGCCTATGACCTGGTCATTCTGGATCTCATGCTGCCGGGACTGGATGGTCTGGAGATCTGCCGCAGGGTGCGTGCCCTGGAACACTATGTTCCCATTCTCATGCTCACGGCAAGGAGCACGGAGATGGATCGGGTGCTGGGGCTGGAAATCGGAGCGGATGATTACCTGAGCAAGCCTTTCAGCGTGCGGGAGCTGGTGGCCCGTACCCATGCCATCTGCCGCCGCATGGCGGCCATGAATCAGGCATCTTCCGTGGCGGCGGAAACGCTGCATTGTGGTGCCCTCAGCATCGATGCCGCCGGGCGCAGCGCCAGTCTTTCAGGCAAGCCCCTGGAGCTGACGGCACGCGAGTTCGATCTCTTGTGGCATTTTGCCCGTCATCCGGGGCAGGTATTCACCCGCTGCCAGTTGCTGGATGCGGTCTGGGGATACAGCCACGAGGGCTACGAACACACGGTCAACTCGCACATCAACAGGCTGCGGGCCAAGATCGAGCAGGATTCTTCCAACCCGCGGTTCATTCTTACGGTGTGGGGGGTGGGATACAAGTTTGCCAGCGCAGGGGAGGCGCCGACATGATTGGCCGCAGCGCGCTGTACCGGAGGATGGCGAGCCTGCTGTTTGTGCTCATCCTGCTCCTGGGGGGAAGCTTCTTCTGGCTCCTGAACCATACTTCCAGCTCCTACCAGCAGGAGGTGATGCAAAAACTCAATCTCGATCTGGCGAAGAACCTGGTAGCGAGCGACAGCCTGCTTGCCAATGGCAAGGTCAATCAACAGGCGCTGGAGCACCTGTTCCACTTGCTCATGGTGATCAACCCCTCCATAGAGGTGTATCTGCTGGACAGGGATGGGCGCATCCTCGCCTATTCGGCGCCCGCGGGCAAGGTCAAGCGCAGGCAGGTGGACATGGAACCGCTGAAACGCTTCATGGCAGGCCGGCCGGAGCAAGTCATTCTCGGGGACGACCCAAGATCATTGGAAAAGCAAAAGGTGTTTTCCGCGGCTCCCATTCGTCGTGATGGCGTATTGCAGGGCTATCTGTACGTTATTTTGGGTGGTGAAGCCTACGCCGGCATCGCCTCCGGTCTCAGCAACAGCTACACCTTGCGCGCCGCCATGTGGCTGTTGTTGACGGCTCTTGTTGCCGGCTTGGCCGCAGGCTTGCTTGGCTTTGGACACATTACCCGCCGGGTGGTCCGGCTTTCGGAAATGATGCAGTCCTTCTCTTCTTCCAAAGATGGGGAAAAGGTGCCTCGCTATCTCGTCAAGGCCGGAGGGAGGCAGGATGAGATCGACATCCTTGGCATCTGTTTCAATGATATGGCGGAACGAATAGAACAACAGCTGACAGAGCTGGTGAGCAAGGATGCCCAGCGCAGGGAAATGATAGCCAATATTTCCCACGACCTGCGTACCCCTCTGACATCACTGCATGGCTACCTGGAAACCCTGATACTGAAGAATGGCACTCTCGATGCCGAGCAGCGCCAGAAATATCTTTCCATTGCCGCAAAGCAGAGCAGTCAGCTGATACGCCTGGTCTCGGAGCTGTTCGAACTGGCCAAGCTTGATTCCTGCCAGGCGCGCCTGAACAAGGAGGCTTTTTCCCTGGCGGAGTTGGCCCAGGACGTGATCAACAAGTTCAGGCTGAAAGCGGAAGAACGCCAGATACGCCTGGTAATGGATTGCCCCAAGTCTCTTCCGCCTGCCTGGGGTGATATCGGGCTGATTCAGCGTGTACTGGACAATCTCATTGAGAATGCCCTGGAACACACGCCCCATGGCGGGCGGATTCACCTTTCAATCGCGGCCGGGACCAAGCATGTATCCGTGGAAATTTCGGATACGGGGGAGGGCATTCCCGAGGAAGAACTGCCACATGTTTTTGAGCGTTTCTATCGCCTGGACAAGAGCCGGGGCAAGGGAGCCAGGCATGCCGGTCTGGGGCTGGCCATTGCCAAGCGCATCCTGGAGTTGCACCGGGGCCGCATATGGGCGGTCAGCCGGCCAGAGAAAGGGGCCACCTTCGGTTTCGAAATGGGCACCGGGCAATTTGTTACAGAATCGTGATTTCCGTGTGAAGGCCTGGTGACATTCATGATTCATCCTTTGAACGTGGTGATATTGCCATGTACAAAGTTCCACGAAGGAGTGAATCATGAACAACAGACTGACCAGGGCCTTGGCCCTAGCAATTCCCCTGGCCGCATCGGCTTCTGTCCTGCAGGCGGAAGAATACCGGGTGACCATCACCAACCTTACCCAGGCCCAATATTTCACCCCCATACTGGTGGCGTCACATGAGCGTGGGCATCCGGTATTCCTGCCGGGCCAGCCCGCATCCGGGGAACTGGAAGCCGTGGCGGAAGGTGGGGACACCGGCCCCCTTGCAGCCAGCCTCGACGCCTCCGACGATGTCTACGACATTTCGGTCTCCGAGGGTTTGCTGGCTCCCGGTGAAAGCGTTACGGTGGAAGTGGAGGGCAAGAAGGATTACCGCTATATCTCCCTGGTATCCATGCTCATCCCAACCAATGATGCCTTCATCGGCCTGAGTGGCGTGAAGGTTCCCCGCCGCAAGAACAGCGCCGCCATGATTCCGGTTCCGGCCTACGATGCGGGTACTGAGTTGAATGACGAATCCTGCGCAAGCATACCTGGCCCCGTATGTGGCGGTGCCGGCATGTCCGCGGAAGGGGGGGAAGGATTCATTCACGTTCATCCCGGCATTCATGGCACAGGTGATCTTTCCGCCGCAACTTACGACTGGCGCAATCCCGCGGCCCTGGTAACCATAGAACGCATGAAGTAAGCAGTGACAGCAGGCCACCTGTTTTTCGGGTGGCCTGCTGCAACCGTGTTTATTTCACTGTCACTGTGATCTTGGGTGAGAACAGCGGCGGGTCCGTGGGCTCGTGGGTTTCGTCACCAAGCAGCAACTGCAGGGTGTGTTTGCCGGGCGGGAGTTTCAGTTCCGCCCGGGTTTCTCCCTGGTCGAAGTGCAGGCAGTTGTTGTTGTGAGGAATGGGTTCGTCCAGGGCAGGATTTCCGGGATGATCCACGAGCAGGTGATGATGCCCTGCGGTATGTCGCCGCTTGTCCTTGGTTCCCGCGGGTACGATACCGTAGCCCTCGATACCGAATTCCACGGTAAAGGGACTGGTAATGGTGTCACCATCTTTGAGGTTCTTGAAGTACACCCGGGCATCTTCCCCGGGGCTGTGTGCCTGTGTGGTGCCCACAACTGAGAACAGCAGGGCAATGGCAAGGATTCTTGATTTTTTCATGGGTTCTCACTCTACTTTGCTTATACAAAAAAGGGCTCCGAAGAGCCCAAGGCGTTACCAGAAGGAAATCATTTCTTTTTTTGCAGTTCGACCAGTTCCTTGAGCAGTGCCTCGATGTTTGCCAGGCGTTGCTCCATGGTCGCCATGTGTTTCTGCATCATGGCTTGTTTCTGTTTCATCATTTCCTGGCTCATCATGCCGCCCATGTTGCCTTGCATCATGGGCATATTGCCCTGGTTCATTGGCATGTTGCCTTTGGTGTCATGGTTCATTTCCGCCATGGCGGGAAAGGAAATGGCAGCGGCCAGTACGCCTATGCCAATCAGTTGTTGCTTATTCATGTTTTGGTATTCCTGTTGGTGATGGGATGACTGCCGGCTCAGGATGAGCCGACAGAGTGCTGTCATTTGATGCCGTAGCCTTCGGGGTCCTGCTCATGCAGCGCTTCCTTTCCGGTAGGCATTTCAGGCTTGGCATTGGGATCAGGGGTCACGTCTTCCGGATTCTCCATATGGCTGGCATAGAGATCACCTTCACCTTTCTGTCCTACCTTGCCAGAAGGCGCGGGTTTGCTGTGATCGGTGAGTGCCGAGCCGTACATGTCTTCATTGCCGCCGAAGTGCTCGTCATGCGCCCAAGCAGTGCTGGCTGTGCTAATGATGGCAATGGCTGCGAAAGTGATGATTTTTTTCATGATGTATCTCCTGTTAGGGTTTCAGTAATGTTGCCGTTCTCGTGTTGAGCGACTGTCAAGTATCTTGCAGATACCGTGCCAACTAGAGGAGATTAATGAAAAAACCAGGTAAAACAGCGATTTGATGTGGCGGTCAGAGAATCAGGAAACGGGTATTGCAACAGCCTGTAATGGCAGTTCGTTCAAATTGTCTATGAATCGTCGAAACCGTATTTCTTTATGCGTCGTTCCAGGGCGGGGCGGGATATACCCAGAATCTCGCAGGTCTTTCCCTTGTGCCAGCGGGTATGCTCCAGGATATTGCGTACATGCCTTTTCTCCAACTCGTCCAGGCTGATGAGCTCCGTTTCCTGTTCTGCCTGGCCGTCCTTTCCAGGTGCGGGGGAGGGAGAAGCATTGTCCAGGCCCAGAAGATCCGGGGTGATGGTGTCGTCACGGCACAGGACCGCCGCCCGGGTAAGAATGTTTTCCAGTTCCCGGACGTTGCCAGGCCAGTTGTAAGACTGCATGAGGGCCCATGCGCTTTCAGAAATGTTCTTGACGCGCGTATGTAGGCGCTGGTTGATTTTTTGCAGCAAGTGTTCGGTGAGCAGGGGCAGATCCTCCATGCGTTCGCGCAGTGGTGGAAGGATGATGTTGACCACGTTCAGCCGGTAGTACAGATCCTCCCGGAATTTGCCGTCCTTCACCATGGCTTCCAGGTTTCTGTTGGTCGCGGCAATGATGCGTGCCGAGGTATGCAGGGTCTCCGTTCCGCCGACTCTTTCATAGGTGCCTTCCTGAAGCACGCGCAGCAGTTTGGCCTGCAGGTTCAGGGGCAGTTCACCCAGTTCGTCCAGAAACAGGGTACCTTCTGCGGCAAGTTCAAACTTGCCGGGCTTGCGCCGGTCGGCCCCGGTGAAGCTGCCTTTCTCATGGCCAAAAAGTTCACTTTCAAGAAGATTTTCCACGATGGCGGAACAGTTGACGGCCAGGAACAAGCCTTTGCGTTCCGAATGATGATGTATGGCCCGGGCCACAACCTCCTTGCCCGTGCCGCTTTCACCGGTAATAAGCACACTGGCCTGGCTGCCTGCAACGCTGCCTATGGTCTTCAACAGACGAGTGATTCCCGGACTCTTGCCGACGATCTGGTTCATGTCCACTTTTTCGTCCACGGACATGTGGATGGCCTTCACCTTCCGTGACAGGCGATGGCTGCGCAGAGCGTTGTTCAGCGTGGTATCCAACTCCAGTTCATCCATGGGCTTGCGCACGAAATCATAGGCGCCGGCCTTCATGGCTTCGATCACCAGGGCATTGTCGGAAACACCGGTTACCATGATTACCGGCGGTGCTTCCGGTTCCGACTTGATTTCCTTCAGCAGATCCAGGCCGTAACCGTCGGGAAGTTGCTGGTCCAGAAGGATGATGTCCGGCGTGGACCGGGCAAGAAGATTGCGGGCCTGGTCGAGACTCAGGGCAGCCTTTGCTGAGTGTCCGATATCCTCCAGGTGCATGGTCAGCAACTGAGAGAAAACCTCGTCGTCTTCCACTACCAGTATGTTTGCCATGGGGATGGGTGCTCCGGTGAAGTGTTATAGTCGATACCGTTGTCTTCCTGTATCGAGTTTACTCAGTTGACCTGGAAAAGTCTTATTCGACAGCAGAAACCCCTTACGGTTTCCCTGATCAGCTTTCTGCTCATGCTGGTGATTGTGGTCATCATCGGCCTCGTGGGTGGTCGGCATATCATTGATTATCTTCAGGAACGCCTGGTGGAACACGGTATCGATCATAACGAGGAAGTGATCCGGGGTATACGACCCCTGCTGGAGCGCAGCCTGCAGGATGGCGCCAAACCGGATGCCGTGGTTGCCGATTTCCAGCGCTTCATTGTTCATGCTGAGCCCTTTGGGGTGCGGCTCTTTCTTGTTGATCTTTCCCGGGGCATGGTCATCGCCGACAGCCAGGAGACTCATGGGCTTCCATATCCTGTAAAGGCGCTGGTGGAAACGCCTGTGCGCCATTTCGATGGCAGCCTCATTTCTGATGTCAGAAAATGGGATGGTACCGCATGGAGAAAGACAGCTGCCGGTGCCATCGAGCTTCTAACCCTGCACCCCCTGAACATGTCCGCTTCCCCCCGCTGGGCCCTGGGGGTGAGCAGCGATCTTTCCGAGTTGCTGGTTTTCATGGATGAGCTGCATCTGCATCTGGATATGGTGTTGCTGCTCACCTATGGGCTTATCGGTCTCCTCGGTTTTCTCACCCTACGCTGGGTGGGACGGCGCTATGAGTCTGGATTGGAGCAGCAAGTGGCGGCTCGTACCCGGGAACTTGAAGCTGCCCATGAACGTCTGCTCGAACAGGCACGCTTGGCCACCCTGGGGCAGACAGCGTCCATTCTCGCCCATGAAATGCGCAATCCTCTGGCGTCCATCAAGCTGGCCCTGTCTGGGGTGAGCCGCAGTGACAGTTTGTCGGAACGGGAGAAACAGCGCCTGGGTTTGGTGCTGGGTGAGGTGGATCGCCTGGAACAGATGCTGTCGGAAAACCTGGAATATGTTCAGCCCGTGGTCAGGGGCGACCAGCCGGTGTCCCTGGATGAGTTGCTGGACAGGGTGCTGGATTTGGAGCAGCCCCTGATTCAGGACGCTTCCCTGAGCCTGTCCCGACAGCGTTGTGAGGATTGCCCCGGCTTACGGCTGGACAGGCGCAAGATGCAGCAGGTGCTGCTCAACCTGTTGAAGAATGCCAGGGAGGCCAGTCCCCCGGGAGCGTCCATTGGCATCATTCTGGAAAGACAGGAAAACGATCTGGTATTGACTATCAGCAACCGGGGTGAGCCCCTGGATTCCGCGACCCGGGAGCAGGCTTTCGACCTGTTTTTTACCACCAAGGCCAGGGGAACCGGTCTGGGGTTGGGGCTGGTGCGGCGCGTTGTGGAAGAACACGGGGGCAGTGTGAACCTGACTGAAGATGGGAAGGGGCTCATCTATGTTCGCCTTATACTGCCCTTGGAAGAGATAAATTGAAGTTTATTACTCTCTATATGATGGAAAGAAAACCCACCGTTCAGGCTTTCCTTGAACTCCGGTGGTCAGCTCCGTATCATTCGCCCATGCGCAAGCGTATCCAACAATCACTGGCGATCGTGCTCATGCTGGCCCTCATGGTGTCGGGGCTGCAGGCCGTTGGCGCCGTCTTGCCGGGCAATGGTCCGGATATTGGGGGCGTGGTCATGCAGATGAATATGCAGGATATGGATCATCAGTGCGGGGATTGTGACCCCCAGGATTGTTGCGCGTCCGGCATCTGCCAGATGACTTCCCACTGCCTCTCTTTTCCCACCGTGCCCGCCGCAGCTGGATATTCTTTTTCTCATGGAAAGCCACTCGCAGCGGCCCGGACTCTGGCGCCAACCTTGGCGTCCACATTGATTTTCACCATCTATCGCCCACCCTGGGCCTGACTCCAACCGCCTCCTCTGGGGAGGTTTGCACGGATTCCTGAAACTGCTGCCTTTGATGGTTTCGGGTGATCTTCGTTTGCTTCGGCTTCCTGTCGTGTTTCCACGCCAGGACTGAAGAAGAATGTTGGAGTTGTATCATGAAAATACTGATGTACCGGATGCGCCTGCCACGCATCCTCGTCCCGGCGATCCTGTTGCTGTGGACTGCGCTGCTGCCTGCAGATGTGCAGGAACACCTGTCTTTGCAGGAGGCAGAACGCCTTGCCCTGGAGAGTGATCCCCGGATACGTGCCCGACAGGCACTTTCCCAGGCCCTCATGGCCGATGCCGTGGCCGATGGACAGTTGCCTGACCCGAAATTCCGTACCGGCCTGTACAACGCGCCCCTGGACGATTTCGATTTGCGCCGGGAACCCAGTACACAACTGCGTTTCGGCATACAGCAGGCCTTTCCCAAGGGAAACACCCTGGCCCTGCGGGAGAAGAAGACCCGGTCCCTGGCCAGTGCGGAAAGTTTGCGTGCCCGCCTGGAAGAGCTGAAACTTCTTCGTGACCTCAGAAAAGCCTACCTGGATGCCTATTATCAGATACAAGCGGCGCACATCATCCGCTCCAGCAGAAAGCTGTTCGAGAGCCTGACGGAAATCACCCAGGTGCAATATGGATCCGGGGGTTCCTCCCAGCAGGATGTGTTGCGCGCCGAACTGGAACTGTCTCGACTGGACGACCGCCTCACTCAGGTCAAGGCGAAAGAAGATGCTGCCAGGGCAGCACTGTCGCGCTGGCTGGGGCAGGTTGCCTGGCAGGCGCTGGAGGATGGACTGCCGGCATTACCCGCTGTCGCGGACAGGGAAAGCATCGCGGCGTCCCTGGAAAGACACCCGGAGATTCGCCTGCAATCGGCCATCATCGAAACCCATCAACAGGCTGTAGCCATTTCCCGGGAGCAATACAAGCCTGGTTGGACCCTGGGAGCCGAGTATCGCATGCGTTTCGGTGACAATCCGGATGATTCGGATCGTTCAGACATGGGGGCGCTGATGCTTACCGTGGACATGCCCCTGTTTACGGAGAAACGCCAGGACAAGCGCCTGGCAGCCAGCCAGAAACGGGCCGATGCCGCTTATCTGGAACGGGAAAACAGCTGGCGCATGCTGCGTGAGAAACTGGCTGCCGCGCATAGCAGCCGCGAACGCCTGGAAGAACGTCTCGAGCGTTACCAGGAACGTCTGATTAAGGACGCGGAGGAAAATGCCAAGGCGGCGTTGCTGGCCTACCAGAGCGGCACCATTGAATTCACCGGGCTCATGCGTGCCCGTATCACCGAACTGGATATCCACCTGCAGGCTCTCAAGCTGCGCGTGGATCTTCTCAAGACCCAGGCCGATCTGCTTTATCTGGCAGCAGGGGAAGAACAATGAAAAAGACACTGATATCCACGCTTGTCATCCTGGCGGTATTTTCCGGCATGCCAGCGCTTGCCAAGGAGAGCACGGACAAGAACATCCTCTACTGGGTGGCGCCAATGGACCCCAGTTACCGGCGGGATGGCCCGGGCAAGTCGCCCATGGGCATGGATCTGATCCCTGTGTATGAAGACGCCGAAGCAGAAGGCAGTGACGTGCGCATCTCACCGGCAGTAGTGCAGAACCTGGGGGTGAGAACGGCTGAAGTGACCAAGGGTGTCCTGTCACGTCTGATCGATACCGTGGGATATATCGACTATGACGAGTCCCGGGTGACGCATATCCATATGCGGGTCTCGGGCTGGATAGAACGCCTGAGCGTGAAGTCCGAAGGCGAGGCGGTAAAGAAAGGGCAGCGCCTTTTCAGTATCTATTCACCGGATCTGGTCAATGCCCAGGAAGAGTTTCTGCGTGCTCTCAGTGGCGGCAACCAGGGGCTGGTCAGCGCCTCCCGGGAGCGGTTGAAGGCTCTGGGCATCAGCGGCAGTGAGATCGCCCGTCTGGAAAAACGGCGAAAAGTGCTGCAGACCGTGCCCGTCTTCGCGCCCCAGGATGGCGTGGTGTCTGAGCTTGCCGTGCGGGAGGGCATGTATGTGAAACCCTCCTTGAATGTCATGACCCTGGCGGATCTGTCCAGTGTCTGGCTGATTGCGGAAGTATTCGAGCGTCAGTCCGACTGGGTGTCCATCGGTGACGAAGCGGAAATGACCCTGCCTTTCCTGCCCGGCAAGCGCTGGCAGGGCAGCGTGGAGTATATCTACCCCAGTCTGGACCCCAAGACCCGCACCCTCATGGCGCGGCTGCGTTTCGACAATCCCGGGGAAGCACTCAAGCCCAACATGTATGCCAGGGTGAAACTGCATGCACAACCCAGGGAGCAGGTGCTTTCCATTCCAATGGAAGCCCTGATCCGCAGTGGCGACAAGGACCGGGTCATCGTGGCCCTGGGAGAAGGGCGGTTCAACGCGGTGGAAGTATTGACCGGCATTGAAAGCGGTGACCGTATAGAGATCGTCCAGGGACTGAAAGCAGGCGACAGGGTTGTGACCTCAGGGCAGTTCCTCCTCGATTCCGAGGCCAGCCTCAAAGCCAGTTTTTCTCGCATGTCTGAAGCTTCCACGGACACAGGCCCAAAGAGCGGTTCTGATAACCAGCCAGCGGTAGCCGCATCAGGACAAGGACGTATTGTCAGCCTTCCTGTCGGACAGGGGATGATCAAGCTGGATCATGGGCCCATTCCAGCACTGGGATGGCCGGCCATGGAAATGATGTTCTTCCTGGATCAGGGGGCCGACGCCTCAGCCTTCAGGGAAGGTGATGAAGTGCGCTTCCAGCTGGAGAAACGCAATGGTGATTTTTACATCATCGCCCTGGAACATGCTGACGGGGAGGGGACGCCATGATTCAGTACATCATCGAGTGGTCCCTGCGCAACCGTTTCATGGTGGTGTTGCTGACTCTCATCGTGACCGGCTGGGGGCTGTATTCCGTGAAGAATACCCCTCTGGATGCCATACCGGATCTTTCCGATGTGCAGGTCATCATCAAGACCAGCTTTCCCGGGCAGGCACCCCAGGTGGTGGAAGACCAGGTGACCTATCCACTGACCACCGCCATGCTCTCCGTGCCCAAGGCGGTGAACGTGCGTGGTTATTCCTTCTTTGGTGATTCCTATATCTACGTGATTTTCGAAGATGGCACCGATCCCTACTGGGCGCGTTCCCGGGTCCTGGAATATCTCAGTCAGGCGGCGAGCAAGCTGCCGGCAGAGGCCAAGCCCGAGTTGGGCCCGGACGCCACCGGGGTCGGCTGGGTGTTCGAATACGCCCTGGTGGATCGCAGTAACCGCCATGACCTGGCCCAGTTGCGCAGTCTGCAGGACTGGTACCTGAAATTTGAACTGCAGACGGTGCCAGGGGTTTCCGAGGTGGCCACCATTGGTGGCATGGTCAAGCAATACCAGGTGGTGGTGGATCCCGATAGCCTGCGCGCCTATGGCCTGAACCTGTCCCAGATCCGCAAGGCGATTCAGCGGGGCAACAAGGAAAGCGGTGGTTCCGTCATCGAGATGGGTGAGGCGGAGTACATGATCCGTGCCACGGGATATATCGACAGTATTGAGGATCTCAAGGAAATCCCCCTGGGCATGAGTGACAAAGGCGTGCCCATCACTCTCAAGGATGTGGCCCAGGTGCGCCTGGGCCCCCAGATGCGCCGGGGCGTGGCGGAACTGGATGGGGAAGGGGAGGTCGTCGGCGGCGTGATCATCATGCGCTTTGGTGAAAACGCCCTGTCGGTCATTGCCAATACCAAGACAAAACTGGAGGAACTT
>JALVEW010000091.1 GCA_027030425.1 Sedimenticola sp. | reverse complement strand
CAGGGCCTGGGGCCGGATGACGTGCTGCAGGAACTGCAGCGGCGTTTTGGGCTTTCAGGGCTGGAAGAAAAAGCCAGCCGCAAGGCGGATTAGGTTATCATCAGTGGCATTGGCTTAAAGGCGGGCGGTGGTTCAGGTCAGGGAACGCCGTATACCCTTCCCTGGGGGCTTGACGGTGGCGTCCCTGCCACCGACATCCCTGACCTGAACCAGCGCCTGCCTCGATAACAAGGGCGTAGGGCGCAATAGCGCAGCGTATTGCGCCAACCATCCTTTAAGTAAGCTTGTTGCCGGAAATGGGTTTTATTTCGGCCGAAAAGCAATATTTTTGGAGAATTGAATTATGGGTTTAGGTGGAATCAGTATCTGGCAGCTGTTGATCGTGCTGGTCATCGTTCTGTTGTTGTTTGGCACCAAGCGCCTGCGCAACATGGGCTCCGACCTGGGTACTGCCTTCAAGGGCTTCAAGAAGGCCGTGAGCGATGGCGAGAACGAGAAGGACGAGAAGAAACTGGCGGATGCCTCCAAGGAAGAAACCGTCATCGAAGGTGAGGCCACCCGGGAAAAGGACAAGACCGACGCTTAAGCGGCGTGACCCTTCATGTTTGATGTCGGTTTCTTCGAACTGCTGCTGATCGCGGTGGTGGCCCTGCTGGTCATCGGCCCGGAGCGCCTGCCCACGGTGGCGCGCACCGCGGGTTTGTGGCTCGGCCGTGGCCGCCGCATGCTTTCCTCGGTGAAGGCCGATATCGAAAGAGAACTCAAGGCGGAGGAACTCAAACGGGTGCTGGAAGAGCAGGCAAAGTCCACCGGCGTGCATGAAATCCTCGACGATACCCGCAGCGCCCTGAACGAGGTCAAACAGGAAACCGAGTCCGTGGTAAAGACCGCGGAGCAGGCGGCCCGGGACGAGGCGGCCTCTGAGGCCGTGGCCAAAACGGAAAAAATCGACGCCAAATGACCAAGGACGCCGCCACCGACATCGAACAGCCGTTCATGTCCCACCTGCTGGAGCTGCGCGACCGCCTGCTGCGCGCCGTGCTGGTGGTGCTGGTGGTGTTCCTGGCCCTGTTTCCCTTCGGCAACGACATTTACCATTTCATCGCCGAGCCCCTGATGGCAGTGATGCCCGAAGGCACCTCCATGATCGCCACCAAGGTGGCCTCTCCCTTCCTCACGCCCTTCAAGCTCAGCCTCATAGCGGCGGTATTTCTGAGCATGCCCTACCTGCTATACCAGCTCTGGGCTTTTGTCGCGCCGGGCCTGTACCAGCACGAAAAGCGCATGGCCATGCCCCTGCTGGCTTCCAGCGTGGCGCTGTTTTACCTGGGGGCGGCTTTCGCGTACTTCGTGGTATTTCCCCTGGTGTTCAAGTTCTTCACCAGCGTCACGCCGGAAGGCGTGGCGGTGATGACGGACATTTCCGAGTACCTGGATTTCGTCCTTACCCTGTTTTTCGCCTTCGGCTTGGCCTTTGAGATTCCCATTGCCACCATCCTGCTGGTATGGATGGGAATGACCTCGCCGGAAAAGCTGGCGGCCAAGCGGCCTTATGTCATCGTCGGCGCGTTTGTCATCGGCATGCTGCTCACGCCGCCGGACGTCATCTCCCAGACCCTCCTGGCCCTGCCCATGTGGGTGCTGTTCGAGGCGGGCATCATTTTCTCCCGTTTCTTCGTGCGCCAAAGGGAGGAAGACGAGGAAGAACATTCCATCGCCAAGGCGCCAGCCGGCGCTAGCGTGGCCACGCCGCCGGTGCACACCCAGGCGGATGAACCGGAAGAAGAATTCAAACCTCTTACTGACGAGGAAATGGAAGCCGAGCTGGACCGCCTGGAAGCGGAGCTGGATGAGGAGGAAGCCAGCTGGCATGAAGAAGATTCCGAAGAAGCGCCCGAGGCCCAGGAACCCGGCGATCCGGTGGACCGCAAACTGGCGCGGGTGAACGAGCTGCGCGAGGCCATGGATTTCGACGCGGCCCGCAAGCTGTTGTATGAAGTACTGGTGGAAGGCAACGAGAACCAGGTGCTGGTAGCGAAGAATATTCTCGCCCAGCTCGATGATGAATAGATTTGCAGCCTTCCTGCTGCTGATTTTCTGGGCGGACGCCCAGGCCCTGGAAAACCGCCTTGCCGACAACCCCTCGCCCTATCTGGCCATGCACGGTCATGATCCCGTGGCCTGGCAGGAATGGAATGCCCAGACCCTGGCCCTGGCGAGGAAGGAAGGCAAGCTGCTGTTCATTTCCTCCGGCTATTTTGCCTGTCACTGGTGCCATGTCATGCAGCGGGAGAGCTACAGCGATCCCGCCATTGCCGAGATTCTCAACAAGTATTTCATCCCGGTGAAAGTGGACCGCGAACTGAATCCCGCCCTGGACGAGCACCTCATCGACTTCGTGCAGCGCACCCGGGGCAGGGCGGGCTGGCCCCTGAACGTCTTTCTCACGCCCGAGGGCTATCCCGTCGTGGGCATGACCTATGTGCCGCCGGAGAAATTCCGCACCCTGCTGGAACGCCTGCAGAAGATGTGGCAGGCCGAGGGGGAAAAGGTCAGCCGCCTGGCCAGGCAGGCCCTGGATGTGCTGGTGGAACAGCGCAAGGGGCAGACCAGGGAAAGCCTGGTGTCCCGTGCCGGGCTGCAGCGCAAGTTTCTTGAAACAGCCTTGGGCATTGCCGATGAAATGGCGGGAGGTTTCGGCCAGCAGAGCCGTTTCCCCATGACGCCCCAGCTTGCCGCTCTGCTGGAGATTCAGGCCCGTGAAAAGGATGAGTCCCTGGGGAATTTCCTGCGCCTCACCCTCGATCAGATGGCGTCCCGGGGGCTGCGGGATCACCTGGGGGGCGGGTTTTTCCGCTATACCGTGGACCCCGACTGGAGCACACCTCACTACGAAAAAATGCTCTACACCCAGGCCCTGCTGGCGGAGTTATACCTGCGGGCGGCCGAGGTTTTTTCCGAGCCGGCCTGGGCCGACGTAGCCAGGGACACCCTGAAGTTCACCCTGCGGGAGATGTGTTCAGATGGAGACGCCTGCGTGGCCAGTTTTTCCGCGGTGGACGACAAGGGCGTGGAAGGCGGCTATTACCTGTGGAAGGAAAAGGAGCTGAAAGCGCTGCTGCCGGGCAGACTGTGGGAACTGGCCCGGGAACACTGGCAGCTGAAGGATTTCGGCCGCAAGCCCGAAGGCGTGCTGCCCATGGTGGGCAGGACGGCGGAAGAACTGGCGAAAGACCACCACATGCCCGTGGCGCAGGTGCGCGTCGAGCTGGACAAGGCCCGCGGCCTGCTCCTCGAGGCGCGCGGCAAGCGCCGCCTGCCCGTGGATGACAAGCGCCTGGCGGGCTGGAACGGCCTCATGCTCTCGGCCCTGTCCCGGGCCGCTGTGCAACTGTCCGAGCCGGGGCTTCTCGGCCGGGCAGAAAAGCTGCGGGACTATCTGGTAAAACAGTTATGGGACGGGAAACGGCTCCACCGGGCCGTGCATCAGGGTCGGCCCGTGGGGCAGGCATCCCTGGCGGATTACGCCTATGTGGCCCGGGGCCTGAAACACTGGG
>JALVEW010000090.1 GCA_027030425.1 Sedimenticola sp. | reverse complement strand
GGGCGTGGCCAACTCCATTCTTATCAAGTTCAACCAGATTGGCACCCTCACGGAAACTCTGCAGGCCATCGAGATGGCCAAGACCGCCGGCTATTCCGCGGTGATTTCCCATCGCTCCGGCGAGACCGAGGACACTACTATTGCCGACTTGGCTGTCGCCATGGCCACGGGCCAGATCAAGACCGGTTCCCTGTCGCGTTCCGATCGTGTGGCCAAGTACAACCAGCTCATGCGCATCGAGGATCAGCTGGGTGACGCGGCGGTCTATGCCGGGAAGGACGCCTTTCCCCTGAACTGATTCTCATGCCCTGGTACTTCCGCCTGCTGTTTGCCGTCCTGCTGGTCATGTTCTTCGTGCTCCAGTACCGTCTCTGGGTGGGGCAGGGCAGCCGGGCGGAAGTGTACCGGCTGGAACGCCAGATCGAGCGCCAGCAGGCCCGTCTGGCGGAGATGCGCGAGCGCAATGAAAAACTGCGCGCCGAGGTGGAGAGCCTGAAAAACGGTCTTGAGGCCGTGGAGGCCAGGGCGCGGCTGGATCTGGGCATGATCAAGGACGGCGAAACCTTCTACCAGGTCATCGAAGCCGATGACGTGGAATCCACAGCCAGATGAGCTGTGTGGCCGTGGTTCCCGCTGCGGGCGCCGGCCGGCGCATGGGGACGGACATTCCCAAGCAATATCTCATGATCAATGGCAAGGCCGTCATCGACTGGACCTTGCAGACCCTGCTGTCCCATCCGGATATCGAATCCCTGGTGGTGGCCCTGAGCGCCGATGACGAATACTGGCCCGACACCCTGAGCGCCTCTGATTCCCGCGTGCGCACCGTCACCGGGGGCGAGGAGCGCTGTCATTCCGTGCTGAACGCCCTGGAGGCGCTGGTTCCGGCAGCCGGGGAGGACGACTGGGTGCTGGTACATGATGCCGCGCGTCCCTGTGTGCGGCCCGACGACATCTCGCGGCTGATCCGCCTGGCCAGTGCCGGGGTAGGGGGGGTGCTGGGTGTGCCCGTGCACGACACCATGAAAAGAACGGACGCCGAAGGCGGGATCATCGAGACCGTTGAACGCAAGCAGCTCTGGCATGCCTTCACGCCCCAGATGTTTCCCTTGGGCCTGCTTCGTCACAGCCTGCAGGCCGCCCTGGCCGCCGGTGTGGAGGTGACCGATGAGGCCAGCGCTATGGAATGGGCAGGCTACCGCCCGCTGATGGTGGAAGGGACCGCCACCAACATCAAGATCACCCGCCCCGCGGATCTGTCACTGGCGGAATACTATCTTTCCCTGTAGTTGCATGGTTCATCCGTCTGCCGGCGGGATCCGTGGCTGACAGGTCGTGAAAGGGGTCCTGCTGCTGTTCCAGCCATTGTTGGAGGCGTTGGCTCAATGTTTCCCGGAGGTCGGCGCTGGAGGCGTCATGGGCCAGGTTGACCAGTTCTTCCGGGTCATTCCGCAGGTCATAGAGTTCGTCCATGCCCACCAGGTGATCCACGTACTTGTACCTTTGGGTGCGTATCATGCGCATGGGATGATTCCACTTCTGCTTGTTCTGGTATTGTGAAATCACGAAGTCCGGCGCCGTGCCGCTTTTTCCCGTAAGCCGGGCAAGCAGGCTGTGCCCGTCCAACCCCCGGGGCTTCTGGCCAGCGAATTCCAGCATGGTGGGCAACAGATCCACGTTGATGGTGAGGCCGTCGTCGGTACCGGCAGGCAGGCCGCCATACGCTTGCGGAACACGGATGAGCAGGGGCACTCTCACCAGGGATTCATACATGAAAGGCCCCTTGTACACCAGGCGGTGCCGGGTATCCATGTCGCCGTGGTCGGAGGTGACGATGACAATGGTATTCTGTTCAAGATCGTGCGCCTTCAGTGCCTCCAGTATCCGGCTCAGCTGCTGGTCAAAGTGCTTGACGCGCTGCCGGTAATATCCCCGGTAGGATTTCCAGACGGTTTCACCGGCCTGGAGGAAACGTCGTACAGGCCCGGTTTCCATGTACTGTTTCTGCGCCGCCGGCTTGGTGGAGAAGTCTTCGCGGTAGTAACTGTCCGGCAGGCTCATGTTGTCGGCCAGTTCAGGCAGGGGCTTTGGCGGATGTTTCCAGCCATAGTCGTAGATGTTGTGGGGCTCCAAATAGTTCAGGAAAAGGGCGAAAGGCCGGTCGCCGGGGAGCCGGGCAAGAAATTCCAGGGCCTTGCGGGTCTTCTCCTCGTCCGTGGTGGCGTCGCCGCCCCTGATGGTGTCGAAGGCGCCGAAATCGTAGTCCTTGCGGTGATTCCCCACCGGGCCCAGATGCCATTTGCCGATATAGCCCGTGAAATATCCGGCTTCCTTGAAATAACTTCCGGCCGTCCTGATACCCTTTTTTAACCCGGTGATCTTGTTCCCGTCAGCCAGGGTGGATCCCGTGTTTCCGGGAATCCCTGTCTTGTGGGGGTAGAGACCGGTGTAGATGCTGGCCCGGCTGGGTGAGCACTGGGGGGCTGTGACGAAGGCGTGACTGAACACACGGGACTGGCGGGCCAGCTCATCCAGGCTGGGGGTTTCGAAACTGGCGTCCTCCAGCCCCCGGGCCTGGTAGTGTTGCTGGTCGGAGAGGACCAACAGTATATTGGGCCGGGTCGGGGCCCTGTTTTTATTGTCCGAGCAGCCTGTGAGCAGGAACAGGAACAGGAAAACAGGGAGCCAGGGGAATGGGCGACGCATGGGAGCCATAGGGAGCATACAGGCTGTTTTCATTCAATGACAGGGGTTCATGGATGCCTGTCCGTCATGTTATCAGAGAGCATGAAACCGGGAATCTTCAGGGAAAGCAGCTGCTGCAGGTTCAGGGTGGTCCGGGCGGCGATTTCCTCCCGGGATTCCCTGCGCAGCTGCTCCAGGCTGTCCAGCACCTCCGGCAGGTATTCCGGGCTGTTGCGCTGATAACGGTGTTTCTCTCCCGACATGTCGGGCGCATCGGTTTCCAGCACTATGGCATCCAGAGGAAGCTCTGTCGCCAGCCTGCGCAGCTTGCGGGAGCGTTCATAGGTGATCATGCCGCCGAATCCCAGACAGAATCCCAGATCGATGAATTTGCCGGCCTGTTGAATGCTGCCGCTGAAAGCATGACAGATACCGCCTTTCACGGGATGTTGCTTCAGGATCTGCAGCACCTGGTCGTTGGCTTTTCTTATGTGCAGGATTACCGGCAGATCCAGATCCCGGGCCAGGTCCAGCTGGGCTTCCAGATAGTGACGCTGCTTTTTTTCATCCAGGTGGGGCAGGAACAGGTCCAGGCCGATTTCGCCGATGGCCACGGGGTGTTCGCGCCTGGCCAGGTCGGCCAGCCCGTCCAGATCGGCTTGTGAATGTTCGTCACAATAGTAGGGGTGCAGGCCCAGGGCAGGCCAGATGTCCCCGGCGCTGGTGGCAATGTCCAGTACCTTGTTCCAGCGTCCGGCGGTGGTGCCGGGGATGACAAAGCCCCCCACGCCAGCCTGGCGGGCGCTCTTCAGTACCTGTTGCCTGTCTTTGTCGAAAGCGGGCATGTCCAGATGGCAGTGGCTGTCGATGATGAGCTTAGTCATGGAGGATGGCGCTCCCTTCATCGCGGATGAAATCGAGGAAGGTCTGGGCAACAAGGCTGAGCTTGCGGTTCGAGGCATGCACGGCAAACCAGTGACGGCGAAGGGGGAAGCCTTTCACGTCCAGCACACAGATCTTGCCGCTGTCCAGTTCCAGGCGCAGATTGTGTTCGGACATGACTGAAATTCCCAGGCCGGCCATGACGGCCTGCTTGATGGCCTCGATGCTGCCCAGCTCCATGTAGGGTTCCAGGTTCAGCCCATGTTCCGCGAACAGCTTGTCCATGGCCAGGCGGGTGCCGGAGCCTGGCTCCCGCAGCAGGATACGCTCTTCCAGGAGCCGTTTCAGGGGGATGGCGCGTTTCTTTGCCAGGCGGTGTCCGGGGGGGGCAATAACCACCAGGTCATTGTCCAGGAAGGGCGTGGACCGCACATCCAGTTCGTTCGGCACCTTGCCCATGATGAGGAGGTCATCCTGGGCCTCTTCCAGCCGTTCCAGCACCTTTTCCCGGTTGGTGACCATGAGGCGGGGTTCCACGTCGGGATAGCGTTGCACGAACACGCCCAGCAGGTGGGGCATGAAGTATTTGGCGGTGGTGACCACGGCAATGCGCAGCTCGCCCTTGACTTCCCCGGTGAGGGAGGAGATTTCTCCCCCCAGCAGCTCCAGGCGGTTGAGAATGTCACGGGAGGCATCCAAAGTCTTGCGCCCGGCGGGTGTGAGCTGGAGTTTCTTGCCGCTCTGCTCGAACAGAGGCATGCCGATGGCCTCGCTGAGCTTCTTCACCTGCATGGAGACCGTGGGCTGGGTGAGATGCAGGGCTTCGGCCGCTCTTGTATAGCCCCCATGGCGTGCCACGGCCACCAGAATCTGCAGCTGACGCAGGGTGGTGGTGCGGGCGAGGGTGTCGGTGGAAAATCTTGTCATAGAGGATAGTCTATCACGATCATATAAAATATTGATTTTACCTTATGTGAGCAGGCAGGCAGAATGCACCCACTCGGCAGAAACGCCGAATGTATCTCAATAACATAGAGGGTAATAAAATGGATCAATCCAGTCGTTATGCTGATCTCAGCCTGAAAGAAGAAGACCTGATTGCCGGTGGCAAGCACATCCTGTGCGCCTACAAGATGAAGCCTGCCGATGGGTATGATTATCTGGCCACTGCGGCTCACTTTGCTGCCGAGTCTTCCACCGGTACCAATGTCGAGGTTTCCACCACTGACGACTTCACCAAGGGTGTTGACGCGCTGGTATACCACATTGATGAAGAAACCAACGACATGCGCATCGCCTATCCTCTGGAGCTGTTCGATCGTAATGTGACCGACGGCCGCATGATGCTGGTGTCCTTCCTGACCCTCACCATTGGCAACAACCAGGGCATGGGTGACGTGGCCTGGGCCAAGATGATCGACTTCTACATGCCCGAGCGTGCCATCCAGCTGTTCGACGGTCCTGCCAAGGACATCTCCGACCTGTGGCGTATCCTGGGTCGTCCCATTGAGAATGGCGGTTACATCGCGGGTACCATTATCAAGCCCAAGCTGGGTCTGCGCCCCGAGCCTTTCGCCGAGGCCGCCTACCAGTTCTGGCTGGGTGGTGACTTCATCAAGAACGATGAGCCCCAGGGTAACCAGGTGTTCTGTCCCCTGAAGAAGGTTATCCCCCTGGTGGCCGATGCCATGAAGCGCGCCCAGGATGAGACCGGCGAAGCCAAGCTGTTCTCTGCCAATATCACCGCCGATTCCCACGCCGAAATGATTGCCCGTGGCGAATACATCCTGGAGACCTTTGGTCCCGACGCAGACAAGGTGGCTTTCCTGGTTGACGGTTATGTCGGTGGCCCGGGCATGGTGACCACGGCTCGCCGTTATTTCGCCGGTCAGTACCTGCACTATCACCGTGCCGGCCACGGCGCCGTGACTTCTCCATCTTCCAACCGGGGTTACACCGCCTTTGTTCTGGCCAAGATGTCCCGTCTCCAGGGTGCTTCCGGTATCCACGTGGGCACCATGGGCTATGGCAAGATGGAAGGCGACAAGGACGACAAGGTCATCGCCTACATGATCGAGCGTGATGAGTGCCAGGGTCCTGTGTACTACCAGAAGTGGTACGGTATGAAGCCCACCACGCCCATTATCTCCGGAGGCATGAACGCCCTGCGCCTGCCCGGCTTCTTCGAGAACCTGGGCCACGGCAACGTCATCAACACCGCTGGTGGTGGTTCCTACGGCCATATCGACAGCCCCGCGGCTGGCGCCATCTCCCTGCGTCAGGCCTATGAGTGCTGGAAAGAGGGTGCTGATCCCATCGAGTTCGCAAAAGAGCACAAGGAATTCGCCCGTGCTTTCGAGTCCTTCCCCCACGATGCAGATGCTCTGTATCCCGGCTGGAGGGAAAAGCTGGGCGTACACAAGTAAGCATCCAGACTTGCTTTATAGCCAACGGAGAGCCCTCGCCCTTGGCGGGGGCTTTTTGTTTTCAGGCCGGGCTTGTAGGTGGGGCTAAAGTCCGACAAAAACGGAAGGTTGTCGGGCTGAAGCCCGACCTACACAGCATCAATGTAAACAGGTATTACCATGAGCGATATCGACATCGAACAATACAAAATCACCCAAGAGCCTTTTTATCAGCCTTCTGGCAATGAAGTGGAACAGTATGAGGCGGCCTATGCCGCGCGCCTGCCGGTGATGGTCAAGGGCCCCACGGGCTGCGGCAAGTCCCGTTTCATCGAATATATGGCCTGGAAATTGGGCCGTCCCATCATCACCGTGGCCTGCAACGAAGATATGACGGCTGCTGACCTGGTGGGACGTTATCTGCTGGATGCCGATGGTACCCGCTGGCTGGACGGGCCCCTGACAACAGCCGCACGCATCGGCGCCATTTGCTACCTGGATGAGGTGGTGGAAGCCCGCCAGGACACTACTGTGGTCATCCACCCCCTGACAGACCATCGCCGCACCCTGCCTCTGGACAAGAAAGGGGAGGTGGTGAAAGCCCATCCTGACTTTCAGCTGGTGATTTCCTACAACCCTGGCTACCAGAGCCTGATGAAGGATCTGAAGCAGTCAACCAAGCAGCGCTTCGTGGGCATGGATTTCGACTATGCGCCGGCGGATCTGGAAGCCAGCATCATCGCCGAGGAAACCGGCGTGGACCTGGATACGGCCCACAAGCTGGTGAAGGTCGGTGAGGCGGCGCGCAACCTCAAGGGACATGGCCTGGATGAAGGCATCTCTACCCGCCTGCTGGTCTATGCGGCGAACCTCATTGGGCGCGGCATCGTTCCCGGCGATGCCTGCCGAATGGCCATGGTGCGTCCCATCACCGACGACGCCGATATCCGGGACACCCTGGACAACGCCATCGACGCCGTTTTCGCCTGATACGAGTGGATGTTCCGCGGGTCTGATGCATGCCAGCATCGGGCAGCTGTAGACAGGTCAGAGGTGAGTCGAAGATGGAAGTGAAATGCAATTATCGCGAGGTCAAGGCGGTTCTCGAGGATTGCCTCGAGGAAGCCAACGAGGTGCTTTCTCCCGAAGGGGTGAAGGCCTTCGTTGATGGCCTGGAGCTGCTGTGCATGATGGGGCGGGGCGCCGAGCCGGTGCTGGTGTACATGGAAGAGGCGGCGGAAATCGCCCGTCACGCTGGTGAGAAGATGGTCTACCCCGTGGCCAGGACGGCCTACCAGATTTCCCGCAGTCCCAATGCCGAGGCCATCGTACCCTTTCTCCAGGGCATTGCCGAGATTGCCCGGCGCCTGGAAGAGGCCAAGCTGTTGCAGGGTTACCTGGATATCGTGCTGGAGATGGTGGAGCGCACCTCCATCTCCATTCACGGTTCCCATGCCACCATGGCCAGCCCGGGCCTGGTGCCTTTCCTGCACAAGGCCCCCATGCTGCTGGGAGAGTTGACCATCGGCGGCCTCAAGCGCTGGATGGATTACGGCATCGCCCAGCACAACCATCACCCAGACCATCTGGCAGAATTCTTTGCCCTGGAATCCGCTGACAGCCGTGCGGTGATGCAGCGGGAGCGTCATGGCACCCTGCTGGTGGATGTGGAGCGCCGCCTGGACCTGTTCGACCAGGCCTTGTGGCGCATCGACGAAAGCATCTATCCCTATTCTCGCATGCTGGACGAGCGTTCCGATCCCCGGCCTTACTATGATGACCAAGGCATTTTCCTGCCGGATGTGCATGACGACCTGGATAATGGTATCAGCGGCATGGACCAGTACCGGGCGGCCCTGGCGCACATGGCGGGCCACCGGCGCTGGACGGCTCCGGTTTTTGCCGACAACCGCAGCCCCATGCAGCGCCTGGCCATCGAGACGTTCGAGGATTCACGCATTGAATATCTGCTCATGCAGGAATATCCCGGCCTGCGGCGCATCTTCCTGGGATTGCATCCCAAGCCCGTTGAGGGTGAATGTGATGAGGAAAACGAGTCCTGCGTGCGCCATCGTCTGACCATACTGTCCCGGGCGATACTCGATCCGGACCACGGATATGAGAATCCCGTCATCCTGGATTTCGTTCGCCAGTTCCACGAGATCATGGAGAAGGGCGACACTACCACCATGGACATGGAAACCTTGGGCATACAGTTCATGGCAAAAACCCGCCGTCAGTCCGACGCCTTGCCCAATGTCTGGTTCAAGGACACGGAAATCAGCTACCGGGACGACAACCGCAACCTCTGGCAGTTCTACGAGCTGGATGATGACGAGGATTTTCACGTCGAACCCACGGAGATCAAAGAAGCGGAGCCGGATGATGCCCTGCCGCCGCGCCACTATCCCGAATGGGATTACACGACCCAGACCTACCGGCCCGACTGGGCCAGCGTGTATGAAACCCTGCACCCGGCGGGTGATGCGGCTTACATTGACGGTCTGCTGCGCAAGCATGACCGCCTGGCCAAACAGATCAAGCGCATGCTGGACATGCTCAAGCCCCAGAACTACCAGCGCATCCGCTATCAGGAAGAGGGCAGCGAGCTGGATCTGGATATCGCCATCCGCTCGCTCATCGACTTCAAGAGTGGCCATGATCCCGACCCGCGCATCAACGTCAGCCACAAGCACAATGACCGCAATATTGCGGTTACCATCCTGCTGGATTTGTCCGAGTCCCTGAGTGAGACCGTGGGCAATACCGGGCAGACCATCCTGGAGCTGGAACAGGAGGCGGTTTCCCTGCTGGCCTGGGCCATCGAGCAGCTGGGCGACACTTTTGCCATTGCCGGCTTTCATTCCAACACCCGCCATGAAGTGCGTTACTATCACATCAAGGGCTTCAGCGAACATTGGAACCTGGACGTGAAGAGCCGCCTGGCGGCCATGGGTGCGGGGTATTCCACCCGCATGGGCGCCGCCATGCGTCATGCCGCTCATTATCTGGAGCACCAGAAAGCTGACAAAAAGCTCATGCTGGTGCTTACCGACGGCGAGCCGTCGGACATTGACGTGCGAGACGAACGTCATCTCATTGAAGACGCCCGCATGGCGGTGCGGGAGCTGGATCAGGCGGGCATCTACAGCTACTGCATCAACCTGGATCCCAAGGCGGATGAATATGTGGCCGATATCTTCGGTAAGCAGTATTCCATCATCGACAATATCGAAAACCTGCCCGAGAAACTGCCCAAGCTGTTCCTGGCATTGACCAAATAACCAGCAGGGGTCGAGGGGTCGGAGTCAAATCACCATAAGCGGTGGAATATAAGCAATATCCCCCTGATTTGACTCCGACCCCTCAAGCCCTTACACTTGATACGACAGACTGACTGGTCGGTTGTTATGGCCCTATCCGAAAAAGCACAGGCAACCCGGGAAAAAATCATTGCCGCCGCCGCCGAACTGTTTTACCGAAATGGCTACCATGCCACCGGGCTGGACAAGGTCATTCGTCGGGCGGGCGTTACCAAGGGCAATTTCTACTACCATTTTCCCAGCAAGGAAGCCCTGGCCATCGCCACGCTGGATTGGCAGTACGAAAGGTTCTCCACGGAAATCCGGGAACAGGTGCTTTCCCGGCGCGGCAATGCCCTGGAAGCCCTCCTGAATCTTCTGAATTACATGGCTGGCCGGCAGAAGAAACAGCATGAAGAAGGGCAGATACTTGGCTGTTATTTCGGCAATTTTGCACTGGAGCTCAGTTCCGTCAGTCCAGCCGTGCGCGACAAGGTGAATGCCGTATTCGCCAGTTACGCGGAGTTGATTGAAAAGCTGTTGCGCCATGCCCGGAAAAAAGGGCTGATATCTGAAAGCCTGGATCCCGGACAGTTGGCACCGGTCATTCTGGGGCAGATCGAGGGAGCCATCCTCTTGGACAAGGCCCGCCATCAACCAGGTAATTTTGACCAGAGCATCGAATTCATCAGGAATTATTTGGAATCTTCCTGAACCGACAGGCCGGAAACCGGCCTTTTTTATCTACCCAAAAACAAACCGACAGGTCTGTTTTATTGTTGAGAGGAAGCATGATGGGCAGTGTATTGATCGACCCGGTAATACCGGAAAAAGAACAGCGTCTTGCAGAGAAAATCTTCAGTGGTGTGGAGGAGCGCTTGGGCTATGTGCCCGCGGGACTGCGCTTGTATGGCATCAGTCCGCCCCTGTTGCAGTCCTTTTCGGGCGCGGTGGGATATTTCATGGGGCATGAGCGAATCAGCCAGAAACTGCTGAGTTTTATCCGCTACCTGGTGTCATCGGAAGCGGACTGCCGTTTCTGTATTGATTTCAACCAGGGCATGCTGTTGAGCCTGGGAGTGACGGAACAGGAATTGGCGGAAGCAAGAAAGAATCCCCGCGCAGCGCCTCTGGACGAGCGCGAGCGTGAGCTTCTGGATATTGCCCTGACAGCTGTGGATGATCCGGAAAAAATCGACAAAGCCCGCGTGGATGCCGCGCGGGAACTCGGCTGCAGCGACCGTGATGTGTTTGAGGTGGTCTATGTTGCGGCCAATAACCGGGCATTCACCACGGTGTTGAAGGCTTTCAATCTGGAACATCAGGGGGATTTCGCCTGAGCATGCAAGGCATGAAAGGGGGCGCGGTCATGTGAGACAATGATGCATATCATTGAGAACATTTGACTGCGGCCCTTCTATTGCTCCCTTCATTTGACAGTGCGCAGACGACCTGACAGCTCCCCGGCGCGAGACGGTAATTCCGCTCTTTCATGGCCTTCGTTTGAACGGTCCTACCTTTTCTATCTCGCGCTGCTTCCCGTGGCAGGGACGCTGTATATTCTGCGGCAAGTGACGATTCCGGAAATCTGGCGCCTGCCCCTGTTCATACTCGGCGTGTCAGCCGTCGCCCTTTACCTGGCGGTGGCGGTGAGCTACCTGGTATTTCCAAAATCGTTCTGGAAACGGCTGGCCATGGTGTTGAACGGGCCGCTCCTGGCCCTGATCGGTCTGGTCTTGTGGCCGGGGCCGGCTCTGCAGTTGGTGACAGCCACCATGCTGATCGAGGTGGGAGGCACCTGCCTGGCGCTGTTTCTCGTGGTGATTACCGAGGCGCCGTCTTCCATGGACAGGCGTATGGGTATGGTGGTTACCGGCTTGCCCCTCGGGCTGGTGATGGCCGCCTCTACTGGTTATCTGCACCATGTTCAGGCTAAGCCTTTGGCGCCTGCCATTTACCTGTTGCTGTCGGTTCTGCAACTGGGGTTGACGCGCAGATCCCTGGTGAGCCGGGATGAGGTGCAACGCCAAGACTTGCCGATATTGTTGATCGGCATCCTTGCCTGGGTGGCGGCGTTCATTCTGGGAAATGTGCTCTCGGACATTTGAGTGGCGAAAAGGAATTTTTTCGCCAAATCAGGCATAATGCGCCTCTTTTCAAACGAAAAGCCGTGATTTTGCACGGGATTTTGAATTATGGAAGTACTGGTTGGCGTCATCATGGGGTCCGGTTCCGACTGGGAAACCATGCGTCATGCGACGGAGACACTGGAAAAACTGGGGATTCCCTTCGAGAAGGAAGTGGTTTCTGCCCACCGCACCCCGGATAAACTGTTCCGTTACGCGGAGCAGGCCCGGGAGCGTGGCATAGAGGTCATCATCGCCGGCGCGGGCGGCGCGGCGCATCTGCCGGGCATGGTGGCGGCGAAGACCAGTCTGCCGGTTCTGGGGGTTCCCGTGCAGTCCCGCGCCCTGAACGGTATGGATTCCCTGCTGTCCATCGCCCAGATGCCCGCGGGCATTCCCGTGGGCACCCTGGCCATTGGCCGGGCCGGCGCGGTGAACGCGGCCTTGCTGGCGGCCGCGATACTGGGCAACAGCCATGAGGAGATTCGCCTGGCCCTGGACGGCTTTCGCGCCGAGCAGACCCGCGCGGTGCTGGACAACCCGGACCCTGCCGCGGGCTCATGAAGATAGGTATTCTGGGCGGGGGGCAGCTGGCGCGCATGCTGGCCCTGGCGGGCTATCCCCTGGGACTGGATTTCGTCGTGCTGGAACCGGCGGAAGACGCCTGCGCCGCGCCCCTGGCGGGACACCTCCAGGCCGCCTACGACGATCCCAAGGCCCTGGAGGCGCTGGCCGGGCAGGTGGATCTGGTCACCTACGAATTCGAGAGTGTGCCGGCGGATGCCGTGGAGCAGCTTGGCGCCTCGCTTCCTGTTTACCCTCCCGCCAATGCCCTGGCCACGGCACGGGACCGCAACAATGAGAAGAACCTGTTCAATGAGCTGGGCATAGAAACCGCGCCCTTTGCCGAGGTTCACGATCTGGCGGGCCTGGAACAGGCGGTGGAGCAGGTGGGCCTGCCCGCCATTCTCAAGACCCGCACCCTGGGTTATGACGGCAAGGGGCAGCAGGTGATTCGCCCGGGAGACAGTCTGGAGGCTGCCTGG
>JALVEW010000089.1 GCA_027030425.1 Sedimenticola sp. | reverse complement strand
GGCATTTTCTCCCTGTTGCTCGCGCCGGTGGCCAGCCTGGGGTACGTGAACATCTATGGCCGGGACATCACCGCCGTGCGCCGTGCAGAGGAAGAAGCCCGCCACCGCCAAAACGAGCTGATCCATGTGTCCCGCCTGAGCACCATGGGTGAAATGGCCACGGGCATCGCCCATGAACTCAACCAGCCTCTGTCCGCCATCGTCAACTTCGCCAAGGGCTGTAGCCGGCGTATTCGCCTGGGCATGGGCGAGAAGGAAGAACTCATCACCGCCATGGAACAGATTTCCCAGCAGGCCAGCCGCGCTGGTGAGATCATCAAACGCCTGCGCGGCATGGTCACCCGCCAGCAGCCGGTGCGGGAGAAGGCCGATCTCAATGCCCTGGTGAAGGACGCCTGTGCCCTCATTGCCCATGACCGCCAGAAGCTGCAGATTGCCATCGATTTCCAGCTCAGCAGCCAGCCGGTGCTGGCCTGGGTGGACCCTGTGCAGATCGAGCAGGTGGTGCTCAATCTGTTGCGTAACGCTCTGGATGCTTTGGAGAGCAAACCGCCGGAAGAACGTTTGCTCACCATAGAAACCGGCCTCACGCCTGGAGGCAATGCCTATATTCGCGTGGAAGACAATGGCAGCGGCATTGCCAGCGAAGATCTCAGGCACCTGTTCGACCCCTTTTTCAGCACCAAGAAAACCGGTATGGGCATGGGTCTGTCCATCAGCCAGACCATCATTGCCGAGCACAAGGGGAAGATCAGCGCCGATTCCCTGCTGGGAAAAGGTTCGGTTTTCACCATCGAACTGCCTATGAGCGGCGCGGTCCTGGAGAGCATTGCGTCATGAAACCCGTGGCTCCGGTTGACCGGAGGACGGAGATTGCGCCACACTGAACATTGCTCATACCTGAGGTTCTGGAATGAACGAAAACGGAAACAGCCCCCGCCCCACGGTGTTCGTCGTGGATGACGACGAAGCCATGCGCAGTTCCCTGCAGTGGCTCATCGAGTCTGTGGGCCTGGCGGTGGAATGTTATGCCTCCGCGGAGGCCTTTCTCGATGCCTACTATCCCGGGCGTGCCGGCTGCCTGCTGCTGGATGTGCGCATGCCCGGCATGGGCGGGCTGGAATTACAGGAATACCTGCGCCGCCACGAGATCAGTATTCCCGTAATCATCATCACCGGCCATGGCGATGTGCCCATGTCCGTGCGGGCCATGAAGGAAGGCGCCATCGACTTCATTGAAAAGCCTTTCAACGACGAACTGTTGCTGGACGCCATCCGCAACGCCCTGGCCGTGGACGAGCGCCAGCGCCAGGAACAGACCCGGCGTGCTGAGCTGGCCGCCTGCCTGGCTACCCTCACGCCCAGGGAGCATGAGGTCATGGACATGGTTACCGCCGGCAAGTCGAACAAGGAAATCGCCAGCGCCCTGGGGGTGTCCGCCAAGACTGTGGAAGCCCACCGGGCCAAGGTCATGGACAAAATGAAGGCGTCATCCCTGGCGGAGCTTGTGCGCATGTCCATCATGGCCCGGCAGTAGGTCGGGTTTCAGCCCGACAGCAGCGTTGCCGGACTGAAGTCCAACCTGCGGCTAGCCCGAATGTTTCACCCGGGAACGCGATGATCGTGCAGGGATCGGCGTTCAGGTGCGGATTTGCGAAGGGGTCGGAGTCAAATTCCACCCAATTGTCACAAGGAACGGAATCAAGCTATTCCATGCCATCAGATCTTCCCAACATCCTTTCCATTTGACTCCGACCCCGACCACCAATACCGCAGATGGACGGCGAGACCGCTGCGAGGGCGCGTTCAGCGATGCCCGGTAACATTTTGTACTTTTCTAATATTCCAAGATTCTCCATGAAATACAGTAAGCTGGAATACTTTTCCAGCGGCCGGGTGAAATATTCGGGCTAGCCATCCATTCAGTCCTGTTTTCCGTACAGGCTGGCGTACAGCCCTGCTTCTCGTATCAGCTCCTCATGGCTGCCCTGTTCCACGATGCACCCGTCCTCGAATACCAGGGCCCGGTCGGCCTGTTTCACCGCGCTCAGGCGATGGGCGATGATGAGGGTGGTGCGGTTCTTCAGAAAACCCGTCAGGGCTTGGTGCAGATGGGCTTCCGTGTCGGTATCCAGGGCGGAGGTGGCTTCGTCCAGAATGACCACCTTGGGATTGCTGAGAATCATGCGAGCCACGGCCAGGCGCTGGCGCTGACCGCCGGACAGGCGCACGCCGTTGCGGCCGATCAGGGTGTCCAGCCCCTTGGGCAGCTTTTCCACCACCTCCCGCAGCTGGGCGATTTCCAGGGCCTGCCACAGTTCCTCCTCGGGGATGTCCGCCCCCAGGGTGATGTTCATGCGCACGCTGTCGTTGAGCAAGGCTGGGTGTTGCAGCACCGTGGCCACGTTGGCGCGCACCACATCCAGGCCGATTCTGGTCACCGGGACTTCATCGAAGCATACGCAGCCGCTGTCAGGCAGGTAGAGGCCCAGAACGATTTTCACCAGAGTGCTCTTGCCGCCGCCGCTGGCGCCCACCAGGGCGACCTTTTCACCGGCGGCAATATTCAGATTCACGTCCCGCAGGATGGGCGGCCCGTCGCCGTAGGAGAAGCAGATGTCACGCATCTGTATGGAGACTGTTTCCTTGCCCGCGAAGGGGTTTTCTTCATGGGGGAAGTCGGGCTCCAGCCTCACGTCCACCAGCTCGTTGATGCGCCCCAGGGCGGCGCGGGCGGCGTGGTAGGCATACTGGATGTTGAGCAACTCCTGCACCGGGCCCATCATGAACCACAGATAGGCGAACACCGCCAGCATCTCGCCGATGCTCAGGTCCGAGTAGAGCACCATGAACATGCTCACGGTGCGGAACACATCGAAACCGAACAGAAATACCAGGAAAGACAGGCGGTTGGCGGCGTCGCTCTTCCAGGCGAAGCTGGCGGAGCTGCTGCGGATGCGGTCCGCCTTGTCGATGATGCGGTGGATGTAGTGCCGTTCCCGGTTGCTGGCGCGAATCTGCTCAATGGCGTCCAGGGTCTCCGACAAGGCTTCCTGAAAGGCCTGGAAGGCGCGGTTTTCCCTTGCCTTGAGCCTTTTCACCTTGCGCCCGAACAAAGTAGTGACATAGATGACCACGGGATTGAGCAGCAGGATGAACAGGGCCAGCTGCCAGTGCATCCACAGCAGCACCACGGCGGTGCCAATGACCGTGAGCAGGGCGACGATGAACTTGCTGGTGGAATTGCTCACGAACTGATCCACGGCGTCCAGGTCCGTGACCAGGTGGGAGGCCACGGTACTGGGGCCCAGTACTTCGTATTCCGCCATGGAGAAATATTGCAGGCGGTTGAGCAAGTCCCGACGGATGCGGAAGATCACGTCCTTGGAGATGCGCGTGAACTGGCGTACCTGCCAGACGTTGAAGACCAGGGCCAGCAGGCGCAGGATGAGGGTCAGAAACAGTACCGCCAGGACGTACAGCAATGGTCCCTGCCAGCTCTCGGGAAACAGTCGCTGGCCCCATTCCGTGAGGGTGCCGGGCTTGTGCAGCAGCACTTCGTCCACCAGCAGGGGCATGAGCAGGGGGACTGGCACCGCCGCCAGGGTACCCA
>JALVEW010000088.1 GCA_027030425.1 Sedimenticola sp. | reverse complement strand
GTCGCCGGGATGGTCCGCCCGCCTCGCCTATGCCTTCATCCGTTTTCTGCCAGGCTGGATCTTCCGTCCCGCCATGGCCCTGCGCCGGAGCCTGCGCCAATGAAAGGGGAAACGGCCGTGGCCATCTATTCTCCTTCTGCGGGAATATGGGGGGGCGGGCAGATTTATATCGAACAACTGTGCAACCACCTCAACCGTCTCGGCCTTCCTGCCTGGGTGTACTCCAGTGAGCCTGGCAGCTTTTCCTGTCCGGCCCGCCCCATGAAGTCGGCGGCATCCCGGGGGGAGCGGCTGGTTCACGCCTGGGGCCTGGCGGGGTCGCTGAAGCGCCAGGGTATAAGCCATGTAATACTCAACGACCTGGCCTCCCTGTGGTTGGCGCCCCTGTTCCGCCTGAGAGGATTCGAGGTGATTTCCCTGCTGCATCTCTATCTTCAGCGCCGTTCGGAAAACCCCCTGGGGCATGGCCGGCTGGCCCATTTTCTTTTGCGCCAGTCGACGCCTTTCTGTCATCACATCTTCAGCGTCAACCGGGACAATATCACCGTGCTGGGGCCCAGGGTACGTTTCATCGGAAACTTCGTCCCGGCATGGTTTTTTCCCCCAACGCGGGATCACAGGCCGGAAAAGAAATACGACTTTCTTTTCGTGGGGCGGTTTGCCCGTGAAAAAAATCTGCCCTTGCTGCTGCGGCTGCTGAAGAACCTCAGGGATATTCGGGGGCGTCGTTGCACCGCCCTGCTGCTGGGGGAGGGCGAGGAGCTGGAGCCCACCCGGCGCCTGGCTGAGGCGTGGGATCTGGCCGGACAGATCGAGTTCTCGCCTTGGGTGTCCCGGGAACAGCTGCCGAAGGTTTATGACCGGGGGCGCTGTTTCGTCATCAGCAGCCTGCATGAAGGTTTTGCCACCACCCTGCTGGAAGCCCACGCCCGGGGACTGCCTGCCCTGGTCACCCGGTCCTCGGGTTTTTGCGCGGAATTTGTTGAAGATTTTGGACAGCCTACCGGCAGGGCCTTCGTGGCGGAAGATCTGGAAGATGCGTCCTTTCTTGGCGAGGTGGAGCAGCTTCTGGACGATGCGCCGCAACTGGCAACGGCCTGCGTGGATAAAGCGGGGCGTTTCGATGAGGAGAGCGTCTTTGGTCCCATCGTCGAAAGCCTGGGGCAGGGCAAGGGGAGAGGCTGAATGGGGGGGGCTGTACATCTGATTCCCGAGGATGGCATTGGCGGCGTGGAGGTGGCCGCCCATGCCTTGCAGGCCTCGCCGGCGCCATCCTGCGAGGTGTGCCTCATGTTCATGGCGGGCGGCCCGGCCCGGTCGGATTCCCGCGCCGAGTATGTTTCGCCGGCCTTGTCTGTCAACAATCCGTTGGTGTGGTGGCGGGCCCTGCGCCGCCTTTGGCGACAGCGGCCTGAGGTGCTTGTTTGTTCCCTGTGGCGCACGGTTCCCGTGGGGCTGGCGCTTAAGCTGTTTCGGCCCCGCACCCGGTTGGTGTTTTTTCTGCATTTGTCTGCTCACGCGCACTTGGCGGACCGGCTGCTGGATGCTCCCATGCTGCTGGCCGCCGATGCGGTCTGGGCCGACAGCCGGGCTACCCTCGAGGCCAGGATGGGAAAGTCCCGCAAGCCGTCACGGGTGATTTCCTTCGTCACCCATGCGGTCCAGCCCATGCCGGAAATCCGCGACCTTGCGCCCCGGCTGGTGTTCTGGGGAAGGCTGAACAGGCAGAAAGGGCTGGACCGTGCCATTGCCCTGGTGGAAGCCCTGGTTTCCCGGGGCGTGGATGCGCGGTTTGAAATCTGGGGGCCGGATGCCGGTGAAAAACCGCTCCTGGAACAGCAGGTTCAGGAGGCAGGATTGGGCAAGCATGTGAGATTCAGGGGTGTGACCCGCCGGGAGGCCCTGCCGGCCCTGGCCGCGTCCCATTGTTTCTACTTGCAGCTGAGCCGCATGGAGGGAATGGCCATGTCCGTGGTGGAAGCCATGCAGCTGGGGCTGGTGCCGGTGGTGACGCCCGTGGGTGAGATTGCCGGCTATTGCCGTGATGATGAGAATGCCATCGTGGTGGAGGAGCCTGGGCAGATGGCAGCTGTGACGGAACGACTGCTGGCCCTGCTGCAAGACGAGGAAGGCTACCGGCGCCTGAGCCGCAACGCGAGGAAGACCTGGGAGAATCATCCCTTGTACAGCGACGATTTTTGCGCGGCCTTGCGTGAACTCACCGGGGACCGGGGCTGATGTGTGGCATCACGGGGTGGCTGTGGCCCCATGTTCCGGCCGAGCCGGAAAGACTCATCCGCGAAATGACGGACTCGCTGGCCCACCGTGGCCCTGATGACCAGGGCACCTGGCTGGACAGGGAGGGGGGCGTGGCCCTGGGGCACCGGCGCCTGGCGGTGCTGGATCTTACTCCCGCGGGTCATCAGCCCATGCTCTCGGCTTCAGGCCGCTATGCCCTGGTGTTCAACGGGGAAATCTACAATCACCGGGAGCTGCGCCGGCAGCTCGAAGACGAAAAGGCCGGAGCGCTGTCCTGGCGAGGGCATTCGGATACGGAATCCCTGCTGGCCGCCGTGGATCACTGGGGCCTGGACGCAACCCTGCCCCGTCTCCGGGGCATGTTCGCCCTGGCCCTGTGGGACCGCAAGGAAAGGGAACTGTGCCTGGCCCGCGACCGGCTGGGGGAGAAGCCCCTCTACTATGGATGGTGTGGCGGGGGATTTGCCTTTGCTTCCGAGCTGAAGGCCCTGAAACGCATGCCCGGATTTTCCAACCCCGTGTCACGGGATGTGCTGTGTCTGTACCTGCGCCATGCCTGCGTGCCCGCGCCTTATTCCATTCATGAGGATATTTACAAACTGGAGCCGGGCTGCCTCCTGCGTGTTCGCCAAGGCGCCTGCCACGCCGCCCCTGCCGGGCCGGCTGCTGTTTGGGCCGGGACGGCTGATCTCAGGATGACCCGTTTCTGGTCCCTGAAGGCCCAGGCGCAGGAAGGACAGGCCGCCTCCATTCAGGCCGAATCCCGGGGTCTGCGCGACCTGGAAGCCGCGCTGGTCAATGCTGTGGGGTTGCAGTCCGTGGCCGATGTCCCCCTGGGGGTATTTCTTTCAGGCGGCGTGGATTCATCCCTTGTCGCCGCCCTCATGCAGCGTCATGCGGGCCAGCAGGTGCGGACCTTCACCATCGGGTTCCGGGAAGAAGGCTATGATGAAGCCGGTTACGCCAGGGAGGTGGCCAGGCACCTGGGAACCCGGCATACGGAACTCTATGTGAGTCCGGAAGAGGCCATGGAGGTGATTCCCCGCTTGCCGGACGTCTATGACGAGCCTTTTGCGGATTCTTCCCAGATTCCCACTTGTCTCGTCGCCCGCCTGACCCGCCGGCATGTGACCGTGGCATTGTCCGGGGATGGCGCGGATGAACTTTTCGGCGGGTACAACCGCTATCTCTGGGCGCCGGGAATCTGGCGAAGGTTTTCCGCCACGCCCCGGTGGCTGCGCCAGGGGCTGGCCCGGGCCATGGTGACGGCTTCCCGTGGCCTGAATCCGCAAGGCGGATTGGGCAAGGCCCTGTCCCGGCGCCTGCCCGTGGTCCGGGCCGGTGAACAGCTGCAGAAGCTGGGCCGGGTCCTGA
>JALVEW010000087.1 GCA_027030425.1 Sedimenticola sp. | reverse complement strand
TGCAGCACCTGCAGAACATCGTCCAGCCCCTGTTTGATGTCATCATCCTTGTACCAGCGCAACAGCGCCTTGTGAAACTCATTACGCAGGGCCCTGACCAGACCGGGAATACGCGCATTGCCCGAACCGGGAATGACGGGTTCCCTTTCCACCAGCCGGTCCAGGTTGGGCGCATAAAGCACCACTTCCGACGCCGGCGCCATATTGCGTGCGGCGCGCAGGTCGTTCATGGCGGGCAGCAACACCAGGGGAATATCGGGTTCGCCCTTTTCCAGGCGGTTCAGATAAGGAGGAAGCTGGATGAGACCAAGCATCAGGGATTCGGCAAGGCGCTCACTGCCCTGCAATTCGCCTTCGGCAAGAAGCCTGGCAACACGCTCCATTTCCTCCACCAGCATGCCCGCGCCGTACACCTGCACCATGCGCAAGGTACCAAGCAGCTGGTGGACATGTTTCAGGTATTCCTGAATACCGTCGCCGCTGAACCCTGCCTGTACGTACTCCTCCAGCGCCTGGCGTGCGAGCAGTATGGTTTCATCCATACCCTCCTTTACCCAGCGCAGGGTAGCGTAATCAGGCTTTTCCACGTCGGTCATCGATCATCCCCGGGATGAGCTGCTGCCGGGATATCAACCCGGCAACGCGCCAGTAGTTAGCGTTACACCTTGTCCGGCAGTACGAAACCGGCAACGGACTGACGCAGACGGTTGGTCTTCTCTGCCAGCTCACCAATTTCTTCCGCAGCCCTGCTGGTACCCTCGGTCGTCTGCTGGGTGATTTCCTGAATCACGCCCATGGTGTCGTTGAGCTGACGGGCCTCGGCAGATTCCTGCTGGGCCGAGTCGGCCAGGCGGGTGATAATGCCCGCAATCTCGTTGGATACTTTTTCGATCTCCTGCAAGGCGGCACCCGCGTCCTCCGCCAGGCCGGCACCACCAACCACCTCTGTGGTACTGGCTTCCATGGAGCTTACCGCTTCGTTGGTATCCGCCTGGATGGTCTGTACCAGGGCTTCGATCTGCTTGGTTGCATTGGCGGAACGTTCAGCGAGACGCTGCACCTCGTCGGCCACCACGGCGAAACCTCGACCCGCTTCACCGGCCATGGCCGCCTGCATCGCGGCGTTCAGGGCCAGGATGTTGGTCTGGTCGGCAATGTCTTCGATGAGTTCCACGATGTTTCCGATTTCCTGGGAACTCTCACCCAGACGCTTGATCCGCTTGGAGGTCTCCTGAATCTGCTCGCGGATGTTGTCCATGCCGTTGATGGTACGGCGTACCGCCTCGCCGCCTTTGGCAGCGATTTCCACCGAATTCTGTGCAACCTGTGCCGACTCAGTTGCATCGCCGGCCATCTTCTCCAGGGCGCTGGTCATCTGGTCGATGGTGGAGCTGGCGCCGGTAATCTGTTCACGCTGATGCTCCGCGGCGTCCGCCAGGTGACGGATGGTCGCCTGGGTTTCCTGCGCGGAGCTGGACACTTCCTCGGTGGTCTGGTTGATGGACTCGACCACTTCCCGCATGGCCTCGATAGCGTAGTTGATGGAGTCTGCGATGGCGCCCGTGATGTCCTCGGTTACCGTTGCCTGTACCGACAGGTCACCATCGGCCAGATCCCCCATTTCGTCGAGCAGGCGGCGGATGGCCTCCTGATTCCGCTGATACTGCTCCGCGGTGGTCTCCTCACGGCGTTTTGCCTGCCCAACCAGCACCATGCCCAGCAGAACCAGCAATACGGCTGAAAGCACACCCAGACCGGTAACCAGCTTGGCGTTGAGGGGAATTGGGCCGATCTTGAGGTCAGCTGCATCGGTACCGTACAGACGGATCAGCTCGCCCACTTCTTCGGCCGCCTTGTCGGAAGACAGGGCAAGCTCGCTGGGAACGTCCATGTCGGGCAACACCTCACCCGTGGCCAGGGCTTCCTGGGCTTTCTCACTCATGCCCGTTTCACCCACGGCTTCCAGCGCGGGCAGAACGTCTGAAATCATGCCCAGAATCATCCCCAGGGAGTCGTCAATATCACCCAGGATGGCTGTCACCTCCAGCAACTGTTCCTTGACGTCCTGGTCCTCCACCGCCTTGATACCCAGCACGGGGCTGCCGTTGACAAGGGCGTCGATAACGGTTTTCAGCTCATCCACGTCCTGGGTGAGCTGATCCACGGCAAGCGCCGTGGCGGAACCGCCGGCAAGCACGTCATTGAGCGCGGAGTTGATCCGTTCCGTGAGGAACAACTGGCGGGTCGCGTAGTAGATCTGGGTAGGATCGGACTTGCCTTCCACTAGAGCATTGGTGACTTCGTTGGAAACTTCCAGGAGATCAGGAAGCGTGTCCCGGATGCCGTTGATGATTTCGTTCACCGAAAGAATGGCATCCTGGTTGTCGAGAATGGCATCCACGTGTGAACGCAATTCCAGCCAGGCATTCTCCACCTTGTGCAATTCCGGCTGTATGGCAGGCGGAGAGGGAGGCAGGTTTTCCTTGGGGGAGCCGTTCTTGAGCATATCGAGAATCTGCGAGAACCTGTCACGTGATTCCTGCATGCGGGCAAAGGAAGCTTCCTTACCACTCGCGGCCTCGGCCGCGTATTTGGCAATCCGGTGAGCAAGCACCTGCTGTTCAGACGCGCCCAGTATGTACTTTTCCAGGTCCGCACTGTGCTTGGCCCAGGCGACGAAGGCCATAACCCCCGCCACCATGGACAACACCAGCAAAACGGAAAGCAGTGGAACCAGGGCCGACCGGCTGGTTCCTTTCTTTGCTCTAGCTACCATTTCAATAACCCCTTCAAATTGTGAGTTCTACCCACCCAGCTAATCATATTGATTCTTAACGTAACGGCTTGCCGCTACAATATTCTTCGTCCAAGCGCAGCCCCTTCAGGCCAATATCGCTTCCATGTCCACCACAGGTAATCAGGCAGCCGCGGACATGAAACGCTCGTCATTGGCCAGCGCCGCCATGCTGAAAACCGGCCACACGCCATCTTCCAGCCCAAAAACGTCATACACGTATCGCCCGAGAATGCCTTCGATACGGGTATCCTGTATCTGCTTGCTCATGGGAAGATGCCGCATTCCCAGAACCGAGGAAACCAGCAATCCCATGGACGTCCCCCGATTGCGGATCACCAAGACGCGGGACTGGTCATTGACCACCACCGGACCACCGCCAATGAACTGCTGCAAATCCACCACGGGAAGCAGCTCCCCGCGAATGTTCGCCAGCCCCAGCATCCAGCTCCGGGTGCCAGGCACACGGGTGACCGAATCCGGGTAGGGAAGCAGTTCGCGGATTTCCTCCATCGCGGATACGACTTTCACCCCGTCAAGCACAAAAGCCAGCCCCTGCCAGTCCTCCTCCTTCACCATGGTGGCGGGAACCAGCGATTCCTGAGCACGGCTGCGCTCGTCCACACTGGACAGGTACTGCAGCACGGCTTCCAGAGTATGGCTACCGGCGTCGGACATCAGCTGACCATCTCGCTGACCTTGTTGAGCAGTTCGGAAACATCGACGGGCTTTACCAGGTAATCCTTGGCCCCCTGGCGCATGCCCCATTCACGATCGGTATCCTGATCCTTGGTGGTCACGATAATGATGGGAATGTGCTTGGTCGACGCGTTGCGATGAATCTTTCTCGTTGCCTGAAACCCGTTCAACCCGGGCATGACCACATCCATGAGAATGAGGTCCGGCATTTCCTCCATTGCCTTCTGTACGCCTTCCTCCCCATCGGTTGCCACGACCACCTGGTAACCTTCGTTGCCCAGGGCGGTACTGAAGATATGCACTTCGGTGGGAGAATCGTCAACAATCAGTACTTTTGCCATATTTCGTGTTTCCTGCTTGATTCAAAAATTCATGCAGCCTTGGGAATGTGCTTGCGTATTGCGTCGAGCAACTCATCCCGGCTGAAAGGTTTGGTCAGGTACTGGTCTGAACCGGCAAGGCGCCCTTTGGCACGATCGAATAATCCATCCTTGCTGGACAACATGACCACGGGTGTATCGCTGTAGGCCTTGTTGTTCTTGATGAGTGCGCAGGTCTGGTAGCCGTCCAGCCGAGGCATCATGATATCCACGAAAATCAGATCGGGATGATGATCCGCCACCAGGGACAGGGCCTCGAACCCGTCCTCTGCGGTAACCACTTCACAACCCGCCTTGGTCAGCAGGTTCTCCGCAGTACGCCGGATGGTCTTGCTGTCGTCTATGACCATTATCTTGAGACCGGAAAGCCCGGAAGCTTCATCACTCATTACTGCCACTCACTGTAAACACGATCGTCATGGTTTGGAAAATATACTACACCCCAAGCTCATTGAGCAGAAAAACCTGTTCTCCTGCTCCAACACCACCAGACGAAAACAAGTAGCGGCCGACACGCCAGAATCACTGCTCGTCACCGGTGTTCGGAATAATGGTGGTAAGCCCCCAGAACTCCCACATGCGCATGCCGCCCCGATAGTACTTTATCTTGTCCGCCGGATATTGCGCAGCCAGCAGGCCGCGGATGGCCCGGGGGGACTGACCGCAGTCCGGCCCATTACAGAACAGCACCAGGTTCTTGGCGTCGGTAAAATCCCAGTCTTCCGTCTTGTACTTGGCGTCGATGATGCCCCATTTTTCCAGCAGCGAGGTGAAAAAGCCGATTTCGCCTCTTTCCCTGGCGCCAAAGCGTTCCAGCAGTTGGGACACCTCGGGAGAATCAGGCTCTTTGGTGAACTGGGTAAATGGGATATTGACCGACCCGGGAATCGTACCCTTCTTGTACCAGGAAGGCGTGCGCGCATCGATAAGTACACCGCTGCCATCACGCAACTGAGTCTCCATGAACTGGAACATCTCAACCTCCCCATAGGTCTGCACGTCCGGGCTGGGGCTAATAGGCTTGAGGCAATGGGGCGGACAGGGACGGATGGTCTTGGCGTAATAGCCGCTCAGTTCGTAGTTCGGATCCTGGACGCGCTGCACCTTGACTGAACTGCCGTCATGAATGACATAGATGTAGGGCTTGTCCGCCGTCAGCCCCACGAACTTGTTGTCCACTCCGACCTTTACTTCTTCCGCGGCCGCCAAGGAACACAGCATCCCCAAGCCCGCGGCAATACCTGAGCAAAGCTTCAGCCCCTGGTTCATCTTCAGATTCATCTTTTCTTCCACCTCTCCTGAATAACTCCGGTTTTTTCTGTTATTGTCTTGTCACCGATTCATTTTTCGGTTGATGATCATCCGCCGGATCTGCTGCATGGACGCGCCCCCGGCATAGTATTTGTACACCTCGGCCTTGTCCTTTTCCATAAGGGACTCGTAGAACGAGTAGGTTCCCTTGGCCTTGGCCTTGAGCAGCTGCTCGAATTCTTTCTGGCTCAGTTGAGCGGCATCCTTGGCTTCCAGGTTCTCCACGGCATCGGAACGGGGAACCGGAGATGTGGAAGGTTCGGACAGTTTGGATGCCTCGGCGTCGATATATTTCAGGTACTCTTCTTCTGTCAGCGCCAAGCAGTTACCGGTGGACATAGCAAAATAACCGGCGATAGCCAGCAATTTCCCCAAAGACATGCTCCCTCCTCCGAATCCAGACCGGGTAGCCCGGCCATGTGTTAGAAACCGTGTTACGTCGCCCCTATAACCGGTTATTATTACTGGCAATATGTTTTGCCTTTATGTACGCAACATAGCAAGCTATGTACACCAACGCAAGACTGCTGCGCAAATTCCCGGCAGCTTTCACCCCCATCCAGATTTGTCTTCGATTCTCGAGACACTTGCACGACCGGTAACTGTAACATGACGACCAATATTGGAATTGTGATGGACCCCATAAATACCATAAAAACTGCAAAGGACAGCAGTTTTGCCATGCTGCTCGAAGCCCAGCGCCGGGGGTGGGCCATCTGGTACATGGAAATGAATTCTCTCTACCTGGAAAACAGCCAGTCCATGGCACGGGCAAGACCACTGCAGGTATTCGACGATCCGGAATACTGGTATGAAGCCGGGGAGGAAAGCGTCCTGCAGCTGAAGGACATGGACATCATTCTCATGCGCAAGGATCCTCCCTTCGACATGGAGTACATCTACGCCACCTATCTGCTCGAGCAGGCAGAAGCCGGGGGAGCGCTGGTGGTCAATCGTCCCCGCGCCCTGCGCGACGCCAACGAAAAGCTCTTCACCAGCTGGTTTCCCCAATGTACGCCGGACACCCTGGTCTCCCGGCGCTACCAGGACTTCAGGAGTTTTCTTCGCAAACACCAGGACATCATTCTCAAACCCCTGGGAGGCATGGGGGGAGAGTCCGTATTCCGTGTCAGGCAGGATGACCCGAACACCAACGTCATCCTGGAAACGCTCACCGCCAGGCAGACCCGTTATGCCATGGCACAGAAGTTCATTCCGGAAATCAGCGCCGGCGACAAGCGCATCCTGGTGGTCGATGGCGAGGCGGTTCCCTGGGCCCTGGCTCGCATCCCAAAGGAGGGCGAGACCCGGGGTAATCTCGCCGCCGGGGGAAGCGCCCGCGGCGTTCCCCTGACCGACCATGACCACTGGATTGTGGAACAGGTCGCACCGCGCCTGAAGGAAGCAGGCATACTGTTTGCAGGGCTGGACGTAATCGGCGACTATCTCACCGAAATCAATGTCACCAGCCCCACCTGCATCCGGGAACTGGACAGCCTCTACAACATCAACATCAGCGGTATGCTGATGGACAGCATCGAAAACAGACTCCAGGCATGAAAGCCCCCCTTCCAGCAATAATCATCCTGACCCTGCTTGCCGCTCTCGCGCCGGCGGGCTGCGAAAAGAACGAGCCGGTCCACAACAGCAGATTTCTTGCCTTCGGCACACTTACGGATGTCAGCATTGTCGGCGTACCGAGGGAAAAAGCCCTCGCCGCCGTGGAATCACTGGAACAGGATTTCGCCATCATGAACAGGGCATGGCACGCGTGGTCCCCCGGCCCTCTCACCTACACCAACAAGATGCTGTCCGAAGGCAAGCGTTTTGCCGTCCCGCCCTCGGTGCTGGTGCTGATGAGAAAATCGGCAGCACTGGCCCGGCAGAGCGACAGCCTGTTCAACCCCGCCATCGGCCGTCTCATACGTCTATGGGGATTTCAGCGCAACAGCCTGGAACCCTGGCAGCCGCCGGATGAAGAGGCAGTGCGCGAACTGGTAGAAGCCAACCCCAGCATGGACGACATCGAAATCGAAGGCATTCATGCCCAATGCAAAAATCCCGAAGTCCAGCTCGACTTCGGCGCCGTGGGCAAGGGTTATGGCATCGACCTGGCCATCGAGCACCTGCGGGAAATGGGCATCGAAAACGCCATTGTGAACAGCGGTGGCGACCTGCGCGCCATCGGTTCCCGCGGCGGGCATCCCTGGCGTATCGCCATTCGCGGCGCCAGCGGTTCCGGCATCCTTGGGTTCCTGTATGTATCAGGCGACGAAAGCGTCTTTACGTCCGGCAACTATGAACGAAACTATCTGTGGAAGGGCAAGGTCTATCATCACATCATCGACCCCCGCAGCGGCTATCCCGCCCGGGGAACCCGTTCGGTCACCGTAATCCATGAAAACGCCGTCGTGGCCGATGCGGCAGCCACCGCATTGTTCGTCGCCGGCCCGGAAGACTGGCACCGCATCGCCCGCCAAATGGGTATAAAGTATGTGCTGCTGGTGGATGAAAACAATGTCGTGCACATGAACCCCGCCATGGCGAAAAGAGTACAATTGATGGACAAGAAACAGGCCGTGGAGATTTCCGTTCCCCTGGTGGATGACGCCGAGCACGGGATGCCATGAGCGCCCTGTACCGCCGCCCTCACAACGAAGCGCTCATTACCATGCTGGTGATAGCGGTAATCCTGCACGCGCTGTTCATTCTGGGCGTGACTTTCCAGTTGCCACCAACCCAGCCCCAGGCCACCCAACCCAGCCTGGATGTCATTATTGTTCCCACGCCGAAGAAACAGACCAAGCCAGAGGAAGCCGATTTTCTGTCCCGCCAGAACCAGGAGGGCAGCACCGACAAAAAAGGTCAGGCCAGACCCAATGCCGTACCCACGCTCCCGGCTCTGAAGAAGAGCCGGAAGGCATCCGAAGAACGTATTCGCAGCGGGGTCAAGGCGCCCGACGTACAGAAACAGCCCAAGGTGGTTACCACGGTCAAACCATCCACCCACAAGGTGCAACCGGCAAGAAAAACGCCGGTAAAGGCGAAGAAGAAACCCGACATAACGCAGCTCCTGTCCAGCACCCGCCAGGAAATCGCCCGTCTCACGGCAGAGCTGGACCGTAACAGCCAGTATGCCTCCCAGCGCCCGCGCCACAAGGCGATAAACGCCAGCACCAAGGAATACCGCTACGCCGCCTACCTGGAAGCCTGGCGCAAGAAAGTGGAACGGGTTGGCAATCTCAACTATCCCGACGAGGCCAAGCGCAGGAAACTCTATGGCGATCTGCTGCTGCACGTGGCCCTGAGATCCGACGGGTCCGTGCAACAGATACGCGTGGTGCGCTCATCCGGCCACAAGATTCTGGACGACGCCGCCGTGCGCATTGTCAAACTGGCCGCGCCTTTCGCGCCCTTTCCCGAGGAAATCCGCAAGGAAGTGGACATCCTGGACATCACCCGCACCTGGCAGTTCCTCAGCAGCAACCGGCTGTTTTCCGGGAAATAGCCTCCGCCTTCCACGAGGACAGCCCGGCCCAGCCAGGGATGCAGAAACTCTTACAATAATCCCCCGACGACCAGTACCGTCGCCGGGGTAACCAATGCCATCAGTGGCGCTGCCCTTTTCTTACCCAAGCCACGCCCAGCAGAGCAATCACGATGGCAAGGAGGACCGCCCCCCAAAATGACAGGGTAGGAACAGGTGTTGCCATATTGCCCGCCACATCGTTGTCCGTAATGATGATGGTCGCGGAAGTGGACGCACCAAGCTGGTAGCCGCTGCCGGCGGACAGCGTCAGGGTGACGCTCTCATCCAGCTCCACCAAGGCATCATCGATGGGCGTAATGGTGATGTCGGCAGTGGTCGCGCCCGCCGGAATGACAACCGTTCCCGCCAGGGGAGCATAATCGGCGCCGGGAGTGGCGCTGCCGCTCACCATGTAGGAAATGACAAGATCTGACGTTGCCTCTGCGGCAGCATGGGCCTCCCCGCCGCCCCCAAGGCTCACCCTGAACAGGCCTATGTCCGTGCCGGCTTCCCCCGCGCTGGCATCGATGGCCGCCAGGTTGACGACCGGCAGGGACTGAACCTGAAGGGTGTAGGACCAGTTGTCGATACCGCTGGTGGTGTTGAAGCTGGTGGTATTGCTGCTGTTGGTATTGCTTCGAACGAAACCAAAACTGATTGCGCCGCCCGAGGCTGAAAAGTCCGGATGACTGCCACCAGGCCCGGAAAAATCCATATTGGTCAGTCCCATCAGATTCACCGACTGCCAACTCAGGCCGTTGAAGGTCAAATCCGGGCCGATATACCATACGCCGCCTTGGCGCAGGGCCGGCTTCGCGCCGATGGCCGCTCCAGTAAAGGGCGGATTGAATTCCTTGTGGTCTTCCCTGTAATCAAGGGTGCTGATAGCGCCCTGGACCACAGGATCATAAGAGGCGCCCAGAAACTCATGCACCACGACAATATTACTGTTGGGCGGCAGGCTGTGAATCATGGCCCGGTAGGCCCCGGGATTGCCGCCACTGACGGACTGGGACGCCGACTGGCTGGCGCCTCCCGTAGTCTTGGTGACGATGGGCGTCCAGTCGGCAGAGGCGAATTCTGAATCCACAATGGTCACCGGCTGGGCAACGGCAGCGCTGCTCAACCATAGCAGCGCCGTAACAATAACACTTCTTACTAATGATGCTTGCATTGATTTCTCCTTGGGGTCATAGATTTATTAGTGATTGTCTTGTACATACTCCCCTCTCCTTTTAGGAAGAGGACCAGAGAGAGGGTGGCGTTCAAAAGCCCCCTCTCCCAAACCCTCTCCCCGGCGGGGAGAGGGCTGTTTCCGCAAGCTTCGTGGCGGGAAGAACAGGGGTAGAGGGGCTATCAACGTTCAGCCACCATCAACCCGGCTGACTGCTGGCGGGCCGCCACTTGCTGTAAACGCTGCATCAGGTCGGCCATCAGCTGTTGCTGATCCTGCAAGCGTTGCTCCAAGCGGGAGATCTGCTGTTGCTGCTGAGCCAGCAGATCCCGGGGAGGCAAGCCGACCAGGGCGCGCACCTGGCCATCCTGGTCACGGCTCAAAGCCCGGCCGATGATGTCGCGGTAATCTGCAGCTTTGAGATTTTCCGGGCTGACCGCGCGGGCCTTGCCGTCATCGGCGCCACTGGCCAGCAGCCAGTCACCGGCGGCCGCGCTGCCTGTAACATTGACGGGCACCTGCCCGGTAAAGGCCGCCAGGGCCTTGCCCTTGTCACCCTTCATATCGCTGTTGCCCGTGACCACGGGGGCGGTGCTGATGACGAACAGACGTTCGGCATTGGTAGTATTCCGCCACAGTTTTCCCTGGCGCAGGGCAACCACTTCGCCAGCCTGCAGGTCTGGCAGTTCCGTGGGCAGATATTCGGCAAAATCTGCTCCGCCGCTGCGATAGTTGACCCCTCCCGCGCCATCGCCATCGATGGCGCCGACCGCCGTGGTGCCGCCCACGCCGTCCGATCCGAAAAACACAATGAAATCATTCAATGTGCCTGGATCCTGATTATTGAGCACCAGATGCAGAGCATCACTGCGGGAATCTATACTGGTATTCTGGATGCGCGTTACCGCGGAGGTATTGTGGCTGCCAACCACGTGCAGCTGATACCCTGGCGCATTGGTGCCGATGCCCACGCCACCGTTGGCGCGGATAAGGAACTGGTCAGGCCCCGTGGATGAAAAATCCGCATTGGTGCTATCCGCCCAGATAAAGGTACCTTCATCGCCATCGGAGTCGCCTCCACCCACCTGGCCAGCATCGCGCACCTTGGCTCGACGGCCCGCGGCAAAACTGTAGTCCCCACCCGCTGCATTGCTTGAACCTCCTGGAACCGTCGAGCGATTGCCAGAAGCGGTATTAAAGCTCCCACCACCGACCGTGGCTCTGGTAGCACTAGCAGTGTTGTCGTATCCACCGCCAACCGTGGCGCTGAAGCCGCTGGCTGTATTTTTGTTTCCACCACCAACCGTGGCGCTGTTGCCACTGGCAGTGTTGTGGTATCCACCACTCACCGTGCTACTCCCTGCACTGGCATGATTCCCATTGCCGCCGGAAACTGTCGAATAGTCTCCCGTGGCCTGATTCACGCATGGCTGAGTGCCATCGCCACAGTCGGTAACAGATGGGTTGCCTCCACCACCCGCGACAGTTGCGCCAGGCGCTGAAGTCACGTTGAACGACGCCCCCGCCTGAATTTCCGGGGCATGGATACCGGCATTCGTATAGGTATTGTCTTTGACCGTGACCACTGTTTTATTATTGACCTTGACAGTGAATGGCTGAGCATTCATCGTGCCGATGAAGTCACCACTACCGGCCATATTGCCCCCCAGCTCCCAGGCCGGTGGCGCAATGGTGTCATCATCGACCTCACAGACAACCGCGCCGGTGGATGAGATGGAGCGGATGGCCTGTCCCTGGGGACAAATACCCAATACCCGGCGCTGCACCGTAGCGGTATCCACGCTCAGGGTAACGTCCCCCGAGACACCGCCGCCACTGAGCCCGGTGCCAGCATTGACGGCGGTGATGTCGCCACTCCCACCTGTCCCTGTATCATCCGCCGCGCAGGCCCAGGCGCTGCCATTCCACTTGGCCACTTCACCGCTGCTGCAGCTCAGTCCCGCCAGGGTGTCGGCATCACCATCGAGCAGGTCGGCGGGAACATTCATGAAATTGCTCCAGTCCAGGTAATGACTGCTGTCCTGGCCATCCAACAGATCGGCGTCCAGGCCCGAACCCGCACCATCGAGCTGGCTATACAGGGTTTCTTCCAGGCCCCTGACCAGGAACACCGCCATCTGCGCCCGGGTGACCAAATCCTCCGGGCAGTAACTGTTGCCGCCGCAGCCCTGGGTGATGTTCAGGTTGGCGAACTCTTCGATAAAGCCACAGGCCCAGTGAGTATCGGGCACGTCGTCGAACAGGGTGCCCGTGCAGACATAGGTTGCTGCCTCCACAAAGGCTTCATAGTCTCCAGAGACCGGCATCTCCGCCAGAGCGTCGCCGCCTGCCCAGACTCCCGCCAGCAGCAGGGGCAGTAGGCGCTTTTTGAATACAGTTTTGTTTTTCATGATTGCATCCTCCAAATGGTTGTCAGGTATTGCCCGCTTTTCATTCCAGGGCTTCTCTCTTCTGTTTCACGTTATCGCCCGACCCATTGGCGCAAAGCCTGCAGACCGGCCTCATTCATCACAGCCATCATCCTCGACGACTGCCTCGCCGGTATTCCCATCACGCACCACAGTCCCCCGGTCATCGGTAATCACGGTGCTGGTGAACATCATGGAATCGATACGGTCGAAGTGTTCATCCATGGCCTGGGAGACATCTGAACGCTTGAGGTTGTGATAAATAAAAATCCGGCCACGAGCCTCTTCCCGGCGTTGCGCCTCCATGGGATTGAAAAG
>JALVEW010000086.1 GCA_027030425.1 Sedimenticola sp. | reverse complement strand
CTGTCCTTGCCGTGAATCATGCAGAACAGGTTGTAGGGCCACTGGGGCAGGCGGCGGGGGCGCTGGTAGCACAGGGTCACACAGTCGTGGCGGCCCAGGGCCTCGCCCACGGCCCGTACCCGGTCGTCGGGAACGTCCCAGACCACCATGGCATTGGCGGTGTAACCCAGTTCGTGGTGTCGCACCACCAGGCCAAAACGCTTGATGAGGCCGCGTTCCTGCAGCTTGCGCACCTGGTTCAACACCTCGTCTTCGTCCAGGTTCATCTGCCGGGCGATATCCGCCCAGGGGCGGCTGCTGATGGGCAGGCCGCTCTGGATGAGGCCGATGAGGCGTTGTTCGGTTTCGTTTAGCACCACAGGGGAAAGCCCAGGTCGATGTGGAATTGTTCTTCCAGGGGAAGGTCCATGACCGGATAGCCGGTGCGCCTTTCCATTTCTTCCAGCACCTCGCGCAGATGCGCCTCGTCCCGCGCCGTGATAACGAACCACAGGTTATAGTGGTGTTCCCGCTCGTAATTGTGATTCACTTCCTCGTAGCTGCTGATGATGGCGGCTACCTGGCGCAGGTTCTCGGCGGGCACGGCCATGGCCGCCAGGGTGCTGGTGCCCACCTTTTTGGGCTTGAATACCGGACCGATGCGGCTGATGTAGCCCTTGTCCTTGAGGCGCCTGAGAATCTCCAACACCAGGGCCTCGGAAGCGCCCAGCTCCCGGGCGATGTCCGCGTATGGGGTGGCGCTGAGGGGAAAGCCTTTCTGGTACTCGTTGAGCAGGCGTTTTTCCAGGGTGGACAGTTGGGGTTCCAGGGCCTTGGTCATGGCAGGGTAGTTGCGGGCGGCAATGGCGGTCATGGTCACAGTCCTGTCTTGTGGGCGCGGTCGGTGAAGAAGATGCCGCTGGGCTTGCGCGCTTTCAGGCGCTGCTTGAGTTCCAGGGTGCGGGTGTCGTAGATCTGGATCTCGTCCTTGTCGCGCACGGATATCCAGACTTCCTCGCCCCTGGGCGTGAATTCCATGTGCAATGTGCCCTTGCCCGTTTTCAGGGTCTTGATGATTTTCAGGGTCTCGCTGTCGATGACCTGCACCGTATCATTGTCCGGGAAGGCGAAGTTCACCCACAGCTGGCGCCCATCCGGGCGGGCCATGACGAAGACCGGCTGACCGTGGACGGGGATGCGCCCGGCCTCCTTCCAGTCGCCCATGTTCATGACCAGCACTTCGTGATGGCCCACGGCGGGCAGGAAGGCCCGGTTGCCGGCGATGGCCCAGCCTTCCAGGTGGGGCATCTTGTACACGGGAAGCTGCTGTTCGCCCCTCCCATAGTGATCGAGGATGCGTCTCATGCCTTTTTCCGGATGCCACAGATCCAGCAGCGCCAGGCCGTCCTCGCCGAACAGGCCGTTGATGTAATAGCGGCCGTCGGGGGTGATGAGACCGTCATAGGGCAGGCGGCCGGTGTCGGTGAACTTGGTCAATGCCGGTTTGGCCGGGTCCGTCATGTCCAGAATCCAGGTCTCGCCGGTGTCGTAAAGGGCGAACACGAAACGCTGGTCCGGCGCATCCACCAGGCCCACGGTCTTGGAGCGCTTGTCCTTGAAAGGCGTGGCGGGGATGTCCGCCACCAGGGACAGGTCGTCGGACGAGAATACCTTCACTCCCCCGGGCTTGTAGTTGGAGACGGCCACCAGTTTGCCGTCCTGGGAGATGGCGCCGCCGATGCTGTTGCCTCCCTGGAGAATACGTTTGATGATTTTGCCGCACAGGATATCGACCTTGGTCAGGCCGCCATCCCGGCCGAACACATAGGCATACCGCTCATCCCGGGAATAGACTACGGAAGCATGCGACAGATCACCCAGGCCCTCGATACGCGACAGCACCTGATGGGCGGTGGTATCAATAATCAGAACGCTGCCGCTGGCGCGTTCGATGATGACACCCATGTCGCCGGTGCCCCGGGTCAGACATTCCGCCTGTGCCAGGGTTTGCAACGACAGTAGCAGGATCAATAGCAGGCGCTTCACCGTGCCACCCCCTGCCTGAGTTTTCCGGCCAGCCAGCGGGCTTCTTCGGGAGTAAGAAAGGGGCGCCAGGGTGGCATGGGGGTTCCCGGCCGCCCATGCAGAATGGTGGCAACGATCTGTTCGTTGCTGAGACGGCTCAGGGCGGGGGGCGTCAATGGTGGCCCCAGGCCACCTTCCAGGCGCATGCCGTGGCAGGAACCGCAGTCGTGGCGCAGCAGGTAGAGAATCTCAGCCTGCCGCTGGCTGCCGGGCCCGGCGTTGGCGCTGGCCACCGCGCTGATTCCGAGCGCGAAGGCCGCCAGCATGGTCAGTCGAAACAGGTTCATCAGTGGGGCGGTTCCAGGCCATTGGATTGAGGTTCAATGTACCGTCAGGCCGGGAGCCCAACATTGATTGAGGTCAAATCATTCTCCTTTGGCCTGATCACCGGAAACGGGCTTCTCGGCGTCGAAAACCTTGTGCCCTTCCTCAAGAATGAAATCCAGAAAACTCTGGGCGACCAGGGAGAGCTGCTTGCCCTTGAGATGCACGGCGAACCAGCGCCGGGTGACGGGGAAGCCCTCCACGTCCAGGACGGTCAGCCTCCCGGTGGCGGCTTCAAGGCGGATGCTGTGCAGGGACAGCACGGCCACGCCTATGCCCGCAAGTACCGCCTGCTTGATGGCTTCTGAACTGCCCAGTTCCATGTAGGGGGTCACGGAAAGCCCCTTTTCCTCGATGATCCCGTCCACCACCCGCCGGGTTCCCGAGCCCGGCTCCCGAGCGATGAAGCGCTCTCGCAGCACTTCTTCCAGGCTCAAGCCGGTTCTGCCGGCCAGGGGATGGCTGGCGGGGGCCACGAAACCCAGGATGTTTTCCAGGAAGGGCCGGCTTACCAGCCGATGGTCGTCCGGTACCTGCCCCATGACCACGAAATCGTCTTCGTTGTTCGTCAGGCGTTCCATCACCCGTGCACGGTTGGTGAATTTCAGGTGCGGCTCCACGCCCGGGTGCAGCTGCAGAAACTGCCCGAGCAGGTGGGGCATGAAATATTTTCCGGTGGTAACCACGGCAAGCTGCAATGGGCCTTCGATACGCCCTTTGAAGGCATCGATGCACTGATCGAGTGCTTCCAGGCGCTGCAGCACCTCAATGGCAGTAGCGTACACAGCCTGACCGGCGGCGGTGGCGAAGATGCGTTTGCCTACCTGCTCCAGCAGTGGGACGCCTGCCTGTTCTTCCAGGCGTTTTACCTGAATGGATACGGCGGGCTGGGTGAGATGCATTTCTTCCGCGGCCCGGGTGAAGCTGCGGTTACGGACCACGGATTCAAATAACTTCAGTTGCTGAATGGTGAGATGCATGGAATATAGATAAACATATGTAAATGTAAAACATAATAACTATTAATTTTTGTTTTTTCTTCTTCAAGGCTAGAGTGGTCACACGCTCTCAGACCGGCCCCAGGGCCGGCAAACAGGAGGCAAGGTGGCAGCCCCGGGCTGGCCCCACGGAAATCAAACTCAGATCGAGGATCTAGAATTATGGCAGAAAAAACCTATAGCGCTGGCGTCAAGGAATACCGGGAGACTTACTGGGATCCCGACTATACCCCCAAGGACACTGACATCCTGGCCTGTTTCAAGGTCATTCCCCAAGCGGGCGTGCCCCGTGAAGAAGCGGCGGCTGCCGTGGCAGCGGAATCGTCCACCGGCACCTGGACCACCGTGTGGACCGACCTGCTCACCGACCTGGACTACTACAAGGGCCGGGCCTATGCCATCGAGGATGTTCCCGGCAACGACGAGGCCTTCTACGCCTTCATCGCCTATCCCATCGATTTGTTCGAGGAAGGTTCGGTGGTGAACGTGTTTACCTCCCTGGTGGGCAATGTGTTCGGTTTCAAGGCCGTGCGCGCCCTGCGCCTGGAGGACGTGCGCTTCCCTCTGGCCTATGTGATGACCTGCAATGGCCCGCCCCATGGCATCCAGGTGGAACGCGACATCATGAACAAGTATGGCCGCCCCCTGCTGGGCTGCACCATCAAGCCCAAGCTGGGCCTGTCTGCCAAGAACTACGGCCGTGCCGTGTATGAAGCCCTGCGGGGCGGCCTGGATTTCACCAAGGACGACGAGAACGTCAACTCCCAGCCCTTCATGCGCTGGCGCCAGCGTTTCGACTTTGTCATGGAGTCCATCCAGAAGGCCGAGGCCGAAACCGGTGAGCGCAAGGGCCATTACCTGAATGTCACCGCGCCGACCCCGGAAGAGATGTACAAGCGGGCCGAGTATGCCAAGGAAATCGGTGCGCCCATCATCATGCACGATTTCCTTACCGGCGGTTTCTGCGCCAACACCGGCCTGGCCCAGTGGTGCCGGGACAACGGCATGCTGCTGCACATCCACCGCGCCATGCACGCCGTACTGGACCGCAACCCCAACCACGGCATCCATTTCCGGGTGCTGACCAAGGCCCTGCGCCTGTCCGGGGGCGACCATCTGCACTCGGGCACCGTGGTGGGCAAGCTAGAAGGGGACCGGGATGCCACCCTGGGCTGGATCGACCTGATGCGTGATTCCTACATCAAGGAAGACCGCAGCCGCGGCATTATGTTCGACCAAGACTGGGGCTCCATGCCCGGTGTCATGCCTGTGGCCTCGGGCGGCATTCATGTTTGGCACATGCCGGCCCTGGTTTCCATCTTCGGTGACGACTCCGTGTTGCAGTTCGGCGGCGGCACCCTGGGACACCCCTGGGGCAATGCGGCCGGCGCGGCCGCCAATCGCGTGGCCGTGGAGGCCTGCGTCAAGGCGCGTAACGAGGGCCGTGAGCTGGAGAAGGAAGGCAAGGAGATTCTCACAGCAGCTGCCCAGCACAGCCCTGAACTCAAGATGGCCATGGAAACCTGGAAGGAGATCAAGTTCGAGTTCGATACCGTGGACAAGCTCGACGTGGCCCACAAGTAATCCCCCGGACAGGGGGCGGTTGCGCCGCCCCTGCTGTCCATGAACTCGATACCCTGATGGTGTTTTTCGACACCTCGCCAAGAGAGGAACAAGACATGAGTGAAATACAAGACTATCAGTCCAGCCTGAACGACACTTCGAGCCGCAAGTTCGAAACCTTCTCCTACCTGCCCGGCATGTCCGATGAGGAGATCCGTCAGCAGGTGGAATACATCGTATCCAAGGGCTGGAACCCGGCCATCGAGCATACCGAACCGGAAAACGCCTTCGGCCACTACTGGTACATGTGGAAGCTGCCCATGTTCGGCGAGACCGATGTGGACCACATTCTTGCCGAGGCGGAGGCCTGCCACAAGGCCCATCCCGGCAATCATGTACGCCTTGTTGGCTATGACAATTTCGCCCAATCCCAGGGCGCCGCGATGGTTATCTATCGCGGAAAAATGGGATAACGACTGGAACTTGCTCCCGGCTTCGTGCCGGGAGGCTTTTTCCCCATGTCCGCGGGGCGGACATGGGGAAAGAGGCAGCCCGGCCCCGAACACCGAGCTTTTGCTCGAAGGCATTGGACCCAACCCTGGAGGCAGTATGAACGCTAAGGTCGATTCCCAACTGGAGCAACTGGCTGGACAATACCGGATACAGGAGGAGCCCTTTTACCGCACGGTGAGCGACGAGGTCGAAACCTACGAGGCCGCCTATGCCGCGCGCATGCCCATGATGCTCAAGGGCCCCACGGGTTGCGGCAAGTCCCGTTTCGTGGAATACATGGCCTGGAAACTGGGACGCCCCCTGATCACCGTGGCCTGCAACGAGGACATGACGGCCTCGGATCTGGTGGGACGCTTCCTGCTGGACAAGGACGGCACCCGCTGGCAGGACGGCCCCCTCACCCTGGCGGCGCGCATCGGCGCCATCTGCTACCTGGATGAAGTGGTGGAAGCCCGCCAGGACACCACGGTGGTGATTCATCCCCTCACGGACCACCGCCGGGAGCTGCCCCTGGACAAGAAAGGCGAGCTGCTCAAGGCGCATCCGGACTTCCAACTGGTAATCTCTTACAATCCGGGCTACCAGAGCCTGATGAAGGATCTCAAGCAGTCCACCAAACAGCGGTTTGGGGCCATCGACTTCGATTATCCCGACGCCGATACCGAAGCTGAAATCATTTCCCGTGAAGGCGGAGTGGATACGGACATGGCCAGGAAACTGGTACAGATCGGCCAGCGCGGCCGCAATCTCAAAGGACACGGCCTGGATGAAGGCATCTCCACCCGCCTGCTGGTCTATGCGGCCCAGCTCATCGGCAAGGGGCTGGATCCCCTGGTGGCCTGCCGGGTCACCCTGGTGCGCCCTCTCACGGACGACCCCGACATGCGTGATACCCTGGATGCCGCCGTCACCACCTTCATCGAATAATCCAGGAGGCGCGCCATGAGCGTGAATCTCGACGATTATCGCGAACCCCTGGAGAAGGCGGCGCCGGAACTGGCGGAAACCCTGGACGCCTTGTTCCACGAGGCGGCGCGCACCATGTCGCCCGGAGGATTGCAGGACTATCTGGAGGGTGCCCGGGGCTTGGCCAATCTCGGCCGGGGAGGCAACCTGGTGACCAGCTTCCTGGAGGAAATGCCCGCGGTTGCCAAGGAATGCGGTGATGATGTCATTCGTGACTGCATCAGCGCGGCCATGAAGCTTTCTTCCATGACTTCCGGCGAGGTCATTGCCCTGCTGTTCGCCACCCTGCCCACGGTGGCCCGGTGTCTGGGGGACCCCGAGCTGCTGCGCCAGTATCTGGCCCTCGTTCACCAGCTTTCCGCCCGGGCGGCCAGGGGTTTGCGTCCCATGCTGGGGGTGATGGATGAGCTGCTGGACAAGCTCACCCTTTCGGGCCTGCGCCGCTGGGCCCTGTATGGCGCCCAGGCCTATGCCCGGGACCTGCAGGGCCAGGTGAAGTATTTTGGCCTGGAGACCAGGGACGCCAGGTCCGTGCTGCAGAAGGAGCGGCGCGGCACCTTGTTCATCGACAGCCAGCGCAAGATCAATTTCTACCTCCGCGCCCTCTGGGGGCGGGATTTCTTCCTGCGTCCCACGGCAGCGGATCACGAGGGCTTCAAGCCCTATCTGGAGCAGCGGGTCATGCATCTGCCCGATGCCGTGGACGATGTGGCCGGCGTGTCCGGCCGGGAGCTGTACCGGGCCATAGCCACCCACCTGGCCGCGCACATGATGTACACCCCGGAACCGCTTTCCGCCGAGCAGCTCAGTCCGGCGCAGATGTTCTTCATCGGCTTCATGGATGATGCCCGGGTGGAATACAGCGCAGCGCGGAATTTTCCCGGATTGCGGACCCTGTGGCGGGGACTGCTGGGGCTGGTTCATGAACAGCCGCCCGAGCATCCCACCCTGGGACTTCTGGAAGACATGGCCGCCAGCCTTCTCGATCCCGCCCGGAAAATGGCGGATGAAAAACTGCAATCTCTGGTGGATCGCTTCCATGCCAATGTCGAGGCCAACAAGCTTGATCCCATGTTCTCCTGGCATATGGGCCTGGAGCTGTTCAATGAGCTGGCTGCCCGCCGGGAAGTGCCCAGCCTGCGCCTGCTGGAGAAACTGCGCATTCCCTACCGTGACGACAACCGCCTGATCTGGGATTTCGACGAGTTCGCCTGGCAGGATTCCGCGGAATACCTGGCCGCCAGTCAGCGCCAGGTGCGCAAGTACGTGTCTGCCGTGGAAATGGCCAACGAGGTGGACTGTGAGCTGGCGGGAGACGACGCTCAGGAGATCTGGGTCTGTTCCACCGAGTTCATGCCCTACGAGGATGCCGGGGAAGCCACCGTGAGCTACAACCAGATGTGGGGCAAGGAGCCGGTTTCCGAGCCCATCCATCATCAGGAATGGGACTACCGGGTGCAGCTGTACCGGCCTGACTGGGTCACGGTGTACGAGCGCCGCCAGCCCAAGGGTGATTCCGAGGATATCGACCGTATCCTGCTCGAGCACAAGCCCGTCACCCAGCGCATCAAGCAGATCATCGATATGCTCCAGCCCCAGGGCGTACAGCGCATCCGCAATATGGAAGATGGTGATGAGATCGATCTCAATGCCGCCATCCTGTCCATGATCGACATTCGCATGGGGCGTCAGCCCAATCCCCGCATCACCATGCGCAATGTGCTGAACAACCGTGATCTGGCCATCGTGGTGCTGCTGGATTTGTCCGAATCCACCAATGAAACCATGGCGGGATCCGACAAGACCGTGCTGGAACTGACCCGGGAGGCCTCGGCCCTGGTGGCCACTGCCATCGAGGGGGTGGGCGACGCCTTCGCCATCCATGGCTTTGCCTCGGATGGCCGGCATGACGTGCACTACTACCGCTTCAAGGATTTCGACCAGCACTGGGGCGAAGAAGCCCGGGCGCGCCTGGCGGGCATACAGGGCGGGTTGTCCACGCGCATGGGGGCGGCACTGCGCCACGCGGGCAGGCATTTGCTGAATCAGCCGCAGCGCAGGAAACTGATCCTGCTGGTTACCGACGGTGAACCGGCGGATATTGACGAGCGTGACCCCCAGTACCTGAGGTATGACACCCGCAAGGCGGTGGAGGAACTGGCCTCCAAGGGGGTGCTCAGCTACTGCCTGACCCTGGATCCGGATGCCGACGCGTACGTGAAGCGCATTTTCGGCGTCAACCACTACACTATCGTGGATCATGTGGACAGGCTGCCCGAGAAACTGCCGGCCCTGTTTGCCAGCCTGACCAAATAGGTCTGAGGGGCGCCATGAGCCGTTTCGGTGAAGTGCCTGCCTATGCCCGGCGTGGGGAGCTGGTAGAGGCTTCCCTATACAACCTGTGGCGCCGGGTGCGGCTGAAGTTGGGGCTGCCCCTGCGTTTCGATCTGCCGGGCCATCCGGGCCTGTCCATGATTCTGGAGGAGGGGCGCTGGGTGTGTGTCAATGCATGGCAACAGGATCTGCCCATCCTGGCCTGGCATGACTTCCAGCGGCGCCACTCCGCCCTGCACGAGCCTGTGGCCTGTGTTTTGGATTACTATCATTTCGCCGCGTCCCGGTACCGCCAGCCCGCCCTGGACGCCATGGAAAGGGTGCTGAATGCCCGGCTGAAAGGAAAGAACTTCTGAATATTTCAGCCTTGGCTGCCTCGGGCTATTTCACATGCACCACCCCGGTCATTTCCGGGTGCGGCCCGCAACGGTAGGGAAAGTCTCCGGTTTCGGGAAATACCCGCTCGTAGCTGTCGCCTGGAAACAGGTAATCCGGTTCCGGTTCTCCCAGGGCCTCGAACCAGACGCTGTGGTACTGGCGCTTTTCCTTGTTGGTCCAGACGACTTTGTCACCCTTGTGAATGGTGATTTCCGCCGGGGTGAACTTGAACTTGATGATGTCCACCTGGGTTGTACCGGGTTCTGCTCCCGTGGCCAAGCTGCCGAAGAACAGCAGGATGATGGGGAACAGGATTTTGCCAGCTGTGTTTTTCATTGATTGGTTCCTCCGATCGCCGCTTGTGCGCTTGTACCCGAGTCATCATTCTACACCTGTGGGTATGAAAAAGGGCCGACAGGCTCATGCCTGCCGGCCCGGCAACGCCCGAAGGCGTGGTGGCTTATTTGCTGGTGGCGTTGATCTCGGCTTCCTCGTTGTCCAGTCCGAGCTTGTAGCCCAGGGAGACATGGTGGAAGCGGCCATTGCTGTAGTCGTCGTGAATGGCGAAGCCGAAGTTGTACAGCTTGCCAGGCTCGATATCGATATCGCCAGGCTTGCCGGTCTTCAGAGCACGCTTCATTTCGACGATCCAGCTGTTGCCCTCCTTGCGGGCATTGGCCAGGAACTCGCCGCCGCCGCTCATGTGGCGCTGCTCTAGGATGTAGCCGTTCTCGGTTTCGCCCTTGCCGGCCTTGTAGCGCATGAGGTCCATGAACACGCCGTTCTTGAGCAGTTCGGCAATCTCCTCGGGGCTCTTGAGCTTGTCCCAGCCCCCGCGCTTCTTGCCCCGGCGGCCCTTGACCTCGATCTTGGTACGGCTTTCCTTGAGGTACTTGGTAACACCGTTCTTCAGATCGATGACCTTGGCTGCCTCGCTGCCATCCAGGGTGGCCTGGTCGGGGGCGTGGGGCATCTTGCGGGCGTCATGATGGCAGGTGCCCCAGCAGCCGGCGCGGTCGGCATATTCCACCTCGTCCGTGGCCAGCATGATGGCAATCTTGATGGGATTATCCGGGTCCATCTTGCCGCCTTCGACGAAGGGCACGGGCACATGATCCGTGTCTTCCCACTCGAAGCGCAGGTAGAGGTTGTCTGCATCATGAGCGGCCTGCACCTTCACGGGGATGCTGCCACGCTTGCCGGGAATGGGCGTCTCCTCGGCCTTTTCGCCGGTGACCATCTTTTTGCCCATGTCGGCGGTTTCCTTGTCGTGGCAGGTAAAGCAGCGGTCGCCACCCTTGTCGAAGGGACGGGCGCCACCATGGTCACGGCCATTGAGTACCCATTCGATGGAGGCCTGTCCCGGATAGAACAGGGTGATCTCCCGCTCGGGGGCGCTGCCCCAGTCCACGCCAAAGCCTTCGCCGCTGCTGGTGGCGGCAGCCGCGGCAGCGGCGGATGAAGCGCCTTCACCGCCGGCGCTGGCGGCCTGGGCGGCCAGTGCGGCGGCCACGGCAGCCTCGATGCGCTTCTTCTCGGCTTCCTTGGCGGCTTTGGCGGCTGCGCGGGCCTTTTCTTTTTCGGCCTTCTCTTTGGCTGCCTTCTCGGCTTCCATGGCCTCGACTTCCTTCAGGCCTGCCTTGTACATTTCTGGCACTTCACGCACATAGGCGGGGTAGGGGGCCTCAAGTTTTTCCAGTTCCTCGTCGGTGAGGAGCTTGCGCACGCTCTTGTGGGCGATGCCCTTGTGGCAGTCGATGCAGGTCTGACCGGTCTTGAAGGCGTTCAGATGCTGCTTGCGTGCCCGGGGACGCTGGAATTTGGGATTCATGGATTCGAAGTTGTGGCAGTTGCGGCATTCCCTGGAATCCGTTTCCTTCATGGCTTTCCAGACATGCTTGGCCAGTTCGAGGCGCTTGGCGTCGAATTTTTCCGGCGTGTCCACGTCCTTCACGATGAAATGGTGGTATAGCTCGTTGCTGGCCTGAATCTTGCGAATGACTTTGTATATCCATTCCTTGGGCACATGACAGTCAGGGCAGGTGGCCCGTACGCCGGTACGGTTGGAATAGTGGATGGTCGGCTTGTATTCCTGGTAGACGTTGTCTCTCATTTCGTGACAACTGATGCAGAACTCCAGGGTATTGGTCTTTTCCATGGCCCAGTTAAAGCCGCCCCAGAAAATGATGCCGAGGATAAAGAACATGAAGGCTGCGCCGAAGCTCAGCTTGCGTTTGGTATTGTCAGTCATGACGGTTCACTCCGATGGCAATGCCAACAGACCGGTTGATAAGGATTGGTGCCGGCCGTCCCTGTCCTAAGCCCTGATACTCCTTCCAGGGAGAAGAAAAAGGCGGGCATGAACAATGCCCATACCCGCCTTTTGCTGTTACGCGACTGATTCGGATTGAATCAGGTCACGTGATTCACGCGGTTGTACACGTTGAACTTGCCGGTGGGTGCGTACAGACCCTTGATGCGAGCCTTCTCCTTGAGCGTCTTGGCGTCGAAGATGATGATCTCGCCATTGGGCTTCTTGGAGTCTGCACGGTTCCAGACAGAAGTCCAGACCTCGGAGCCGTCCGCGTTGAACTCGATGTGAACGGCCGCGTAGCCTTTCTTCTCGGTCAGGCGGATGGTCTTGACGATCTCCCGGGTCTTCTTGTCGATGACCTGGATGGACTGCTGTACTTCCGGATCCGGGTGCTTGGTCTGGTCAGCCCAGACATACTGAGACTTGGGATGGGTGCGGATGAACACGCCCGGACCATCGGTCTCCACTTCGTAACAGATCTTCCAGGCCTGGTCGGGATGACCCTTGGGATCGTTACCCCAAACGGTGACCTTGCCCACACCCAGGTGGGTGGTGCCGCCCACGGGGCCGCACTTGGGATCAATCCAGTTGGCGCCGGGTCCGGGGTGCGGCTTCTTGTCCACGTCGATCATGGCTTCCAGCTTGCGCTCCACGGTGTCGATGACCACCATCTTGTTGGAGGCGTTGGCCGCGATCTGGAAGTAACGGCCGCTGGGATCATAGAACCCGTCATGCAGGTACTTGGCGGAATTGATCATGGTGACCTGGAGGTTGTCCAGGTCGGAGTAGTCCACCTGCCACATCTGACCCAGCTCCTTCATGGACACCAGCCAGCTGGGTGCCAGGGGCGTGTCGTACACGGCGGCAACGCGGGATTCGTTGACGAACTCACCGTCCACGTTCACGCCACGGGCGGATACCACTTTCAGGGGTTCCATGGTCAGGGCGTCGAGGATGACGAAGTGAGGCGGCCAGTAACCACCACCAATGACGTACTTGCCGTCGCCGGATACGGCTACGTCCCGGGCGTCATAGGCAACCTGGGTCTGGGCGACCTTCATCTTGTCGGGGGTCTGCCACAGGTCCACCTTGGTCATCATGCCGTCACGGCCCATGACGTACCAGAAGCGGCCGGGGTTGTCCACGTGCATGCCCTTGTGGTGCTCCACGGCCTTGAGTACGTGTACCGCGTAGCCGGTGGGAATGTGGGCGACGATTTCCTTCTTGTCCCCGTCGATGACGGCAATCTTGCCCACGTCACGCTCGATGACCAGGAAGAAATTCTTCCAGTTGCGGCCATGCAGGGGCTTGGTAGGATAATCCTTGGGATCCACATAGACCTTGTGACGCTCCTTCATGAGCTTGAGGGGCATCTCCGGCGGAATGGGCGGCTCCTGCTGGATATATTTGGCCATCAGGGTGATCTCATCCTTGCTCAGGATGTCGTCGAAGTTGTTCATGCCACCTTCTGTACCGTAGGTGATGATCTTCTCCAGACGCTTCTGGCCTAGCTTGATGGTGTTCTTGGGCTCAAGGTTCTTGCCTGTGGCGCCCTTGCGCAAGGTGCCGTGGCAGCCCGCGCAACGCTGGAAGTAGATGGTTTTTCCTTTTTCGAATTCCGCGTCGGTCATCTTGGGCGCCTGGTTGGCGGCGCCGGCGGTGGTGGCCATGCCGGAAATGGCAAGCCCCACGGCCATGCTCAATGCGGATGTACGGAGTTTGGTCTTAAACATGTCAGATTACCCCACAGTTGGTATATTGAACCGAAAGTCAATCTTCCGGTTCGCGAGAAAAATACGCGAACACCGAATTTCCGGTAAACGCCGTAGGGTAAATGTGGACTGTGCCGGGAAAAAGGACATTGACCTACATCAAGCATGGTTTTGATTTCTTATATTCGAATATTCGGTGATACGGACAAATCCTTCATAAGGGCCATGGATGAAGGGGCCTGGGTCATGCTAGAATCCGATAATCGTTATATTTATAGAATGCAGGTGATATCCCATGACGGCAAATGTTAACCAACTCAGCGACGATGATCTGACTCTCACCGAATCCGCCCAGCAGAAAATGCAGGAACTTGCCGGACAGGTGGAGGAGTCCATCGAAGGCGTGCGCGTCTATGCCACTCCTGGTGGCTGCAGCGGTGTCAATTTCGGCATGACCTTCACCGATCAGCTCAGTGGTGAAGACAATGTGCGCGAATACGAGGGCTTCAAGCTCATCGTGGACAATGGCACCCTGGGGTACCTGAAAGGCGTGGAAATCGATTTCGTGGCCAATGACGGTGACGATGCGCGTTTCGTGTTCAACAACCTTCAGCCCGTGGGTGGTGGTTGCGGCACCTGTGGCTCCAACACCGGCGGCGGCTGCGGCTGAGTTTTTTCAGTTTTGAGTGCAAAAGAGGCGCTGCGGCGCCTTTTTTGTTGTCCGTCCAGCGCCCCTTGTCGGGCTGAAGCCCGACCTACACGGGCCCTGTTCACAGATCGACGGCGATGCGTCCCTGCATTGCGGCGGCTGTCGCCTTTTGCGACATCCCCCTCGGGGTGACGGGAGTCCCACGGGTCATGTAGGTCGGGCTTCAGCCCGACAATCGCCCACGAACAGGCTGAGCCAGATCAAAATGGCTTGAACACTGCCAGCAACACAATGGCCACCAGCAGGAACAGGGGGAATTCGTTGAACCAGCGGTACCACTTGTGGGAATGGCGGTTCTTGCCGTCACGAAAATCCCGCATCAGCTTGCCGCACCAGAAATGGTAGCCCACCAGAATGCCCACCAGCAGCAGCTTGATGTGCAGCCACATCATGCTCCCGTAGGCCGCCCAGGCGCCGGCGAGCAGCATCCAGATGCCGAAGGCCAGGGTAAGAATCATCCAGGGCGTAACGAAATAGTACAGCTTGCGCTCCATCTCCTTGAACTTCTCATCCAGCACCGGCTGATCCAGGGACATGGCATGGTGCACGAACAGGCGGGGCAGGTAGAACAGGCCGGCGAACCAGCTAATCATGAAAATGAGATGCAGGGCCTTGAGCCAGGGCCATGGGGACATGGGTCATTCTCCGGGTTGTTGATTGGGGTCGGTGGCTGCCGGCGTTTTCCGGAACCAGCCGGACAGTGTTCTGCCTGCGGCTTTTAGCAGGCGCCAGATCTTCGGCAGCAGCCAGACGGCCAGCAGTATAAAGAGAATCAGTAGCAGGACAAACAGCCAGGGATGGTTGAGGGCGGTCCACAGGCCCCCCACCACGGCCAGATCCTCGGTGACCGATGCGGTCCAGTTGGTCACGGGTTCCGGTGAGGTGTTGATAAGGGCCCGGGTGCTGGCCTTGCTCACATGGCTGGTGGTGGCCAGGCCGCCCCCCAGTATCAGCCCCAGCAGTTGGCCGGCGCTGCCCATGTCCAGGCCCTGTGCTGCGCCGGCGGCCATGAGCGCCCCGGCGGGAATGCGGATGAAGGTATGCAGGGCATCCCAGAGGCTGTCCAGGCCGGGGATCTTGTCGGCGAAGAATTCCACCACGAACATCAGGCCCCCCGCTCCCATGACCATGGGGTTGCTCAATCCATCCAGACCTGGAGGCAGATCGATCTGCCCGCTCATGTTCATCCAGCCCAGCACGAGCATGGCGGCATAGAGGTTGATGCCGGAAGCCCAGCCGGCGCCCAGCATCAGGGCGATGCTTTCTATGGTTTGTGACTCCATGTACAGACTTGATCAGTAGGCTTGATGCGACATGTTGTAGAATATGCCCTTTCCCCGGACTGATTGGAAGAAGAAATGGTCAAGATCGGCATTGTTGGCGGCACTGGATACACGGGCGTGGAGCTGCTCAGGTTGCTGGTGCGTCACCCCGGTGTGGAGCTGGCCGTGATTACCTCCCGCTCGGAGGCAGGTCGTGCCGTGGCGGACATGTATCCCAACCTGCGCGGCCATACCGATTTGTGCTTCACCGAGCCGGACGAGGCTGCCCTGAAGCAGTGTGACCTGGTGTTCTTCGCCACGCCCAACGGTATTGCCATGAAGCAGGCGCCAGCGCTGCTGGCGGCTGGCGTGCGGGTCATCGACCTGGCGGCGGATTTCCGCATCCAGGATCTTAAAGTCTGGGAGCAGTGGTACGGCATGGAGCATGCCTGCCCGGAACTGGTGCCCGAGGCCGTGTACGGCCTGCCGGAGCTGTTCCGGGACGAGATCGCCAAGGCCCGGCTGGTGGCCAATCCCGGCTGCTATCCCACGGCGGTCACCCTGGGTTTTCTGCCCCTCCTCAGGACGGGGGTTGTGGCGCTGGATGCCCTGGTGGCGGACTGCAAGTCCGGCGTCAGCGGGGCGGGGCGGGGCGCCAACGCCGCCATGCTCATGGCCGAGACCGGGGAGAGCTTCAAGGCCTATGCCGTTCCCGGCCACAGGCACCAGCCGGAGATCCGCCAGAATCTGGCCCGGGCCCTGGGGCAGGAGGTTTCCCTGACCTTCGTGCCGCACCTGTTGCCCATGATCCGCGGCATCCATGCCACTCTCTATGCGCGGGTGAAGGGGGATGCTGATCTGCAGGCGCTTTATGAGCAGGCTTATGCCGAAGAGCCTTTTGTGGATGTCATGCCCGCCGGCTCCCATCCCGAAACCCGTTCCGTGCGTGGCGGAAACACTTGCCGCATCGCCCTGCATCGTCCACAGGACGGAGACATGGTGGTGATTCTTTCCGTCATCGACAACCTGGTCAAGGGTGCGGCGGGCCAGGCGGTGCAGAACATGAATCTCATGTTCGGCATGGATGAAACCGAAGGCTTGAACCTGGTGGGCCTGCTGCCTTGAGAACCGTTATGCAAGGCAGGGTAAAACCCAAGCGGATCAAGTCGCCGCGCATCGTGCACCAGCATGACCGGCGGGGGCGCTGGCAAGCGTTGCTGCTGCTGGCGCTGGTCGGTGGTGTTGCCTGGCAGGCTTACGAATTCGGCGTCCGCCAGGGAGGGTTCGACCAGGTCCGCAGTGAAAGTGAGCTATCCCGCCTTGGCCGGGAGCTTGTCCAGGCGGAAACCGCCTTGAAGGAAGTCAGATCGGAAGCGGTCCGCTACCGCAGGCAGGCGGAAATCGAGGTGGAGGCGAGCCGGAAGCTGCAAGAGCAACTGGTTTCTACGCAAAGGGAAAAGGCTGATCTGAAGTCAGAAGTGGAGATGCTGCGCAGCCTGATTTCCAATGACAACGGATCGTTATACATACGCCAATTCTCCCTCCTGCCCCTGGATGAGGAGAACCGTTACCGCTACAGCTTCACCATCGTCCAGGTTCTGGAAAAGGTGGAAACGACCCGCGGCAAACTGGTGATGAAGGTTTCGGGGAAGCTCAAGGGCAAGAACAAGCGCCTGGATCGTTCGGAGTTTTCTCCGGATGGAGAGAAAGTGGTCAAACTGGAGTTTTCCAACTACCAGGATGTGTCCGGCGAGATCCAGCTGCCGGAAGGCTTCCAGCCCGTGAGCCTGCTGGTCGAGTTCCTTCCACGAAACAGGGAGCTCAAGAAATTGAGCAGGCGTTTTTCATGGGAAGACAACTTGCGGTCCGCCGGTGAAGGCCGCTCCGGTTCCAACGAATAGGGAATTACCATGGCCAAAGTCAATAAACTCAAACTGCCTCCTTTCGCTACGGTAGTGGGGAAAGATACCCGGATCAATGGGGACATCGATTTTGCTTCCGGCATGCATGTCGATGGTATCGTCAAGGGAAACGTCACTGGTCTGTCTGATACCAATGCCACTTTGGTGGTGAGCCGTGAGGGGCGTATCGAAGGCGATGTCCGGGTGGACAATCTGGTGCTCGATGGCGTTATCGTGGGCGATGTGTTTGCCTGTAACCGCGTGGAGCTGGCGGCTGGCGCATCGGTCAGCGGCACCGTGCACTATGCCCTGCTGGAAATGGCCATGGGGGCCAAGGTGAACGGACAACTGGTCCATGCCGATGACATGAAGGAGAAATGCGCGGTTAAGCAGGTTGGCGAGGACGCTCCCTGACTATGTATTATTAACCCGGCAACCAAATATGTCTCCCTCAGCCAGATCTTGGTGCTGAAATAAATCCGTATTCAATACCCTGCCAGGAGCGCTTTCGTGGTGGTTAACAGATGTGCTCCAGGTGCGGGGGTGGTTTGTGCTTTGTTTATCAAGCGTTTAGTTCGATGGGTAGAGATAGGGTATTCCTAGGGGATTTATCGGGTAATTCTCCGTGTATTCCTGGAATACAAATTGACACGGTGGCGGTTTTTTCTATGATTCGTGCCTGATTTCAACAAATATTTATTGCTGAATGCTCGAAGAACGGCGGGGAAATCCCTGGTTCTTCGTTCCCAAGGTGCCCAAGGGGGCGGGCACGGGCTGACCATCCAGAAGAAAGATGAATACACCGGATGGTGCCGGCTTTTCCAGAAGGATCTGTTCTTTTGTGAAGCAGGTGTTTTCAATCACCTGTTTTTGGATTGATATGCGCTGTTTGAAGCCCTACCGATAGCGGTTGGCCCGCCGGTTGCATCAGTGCCGGATTTAGTGATGGGATGGCCGGGGTGATCGTTTTATTGCCGTGGAGACGACAATTACCATGACCAAGACGAATAGATTTTCTCGTATCGCGCTGCTGTTTATTGCAAGCCTCTTTTTCTCGCCGGCCATGGCGGGCATCAATTCCAAAGTCGTGGTCAATGTCGATCCCGGCAACACCAAGCGCGCCGGACAGGTCTTTAGCTACATCCTCAGTTACAGCTGCAGCCTGACTTCCGGGGACTGCGTCGGTGGCCAGATCACGGACGTGCTGCCGCCGGAAGTTGTGTTCGTGAACGCTCTGGGAACCAGCGACGTGGCTTCCATCAGCGCGCCGGCTCCTGGTACCAATGGCACGGTCACCTTCAACATGGTTTCTCCCCTCCCTGCGGGTAATTCCGGTGATTTGCAGATCAATGTCCGTTTCCCGGTGGGTACCACCCCTGATGGCACGGTAGCCAGCAACACTGCCACCAGTACCAACATGGGAACCCCCACCAGCGCAGGCCCCGTGGACGTCACAGCCGTGGCGGACGTGAGCGCGGTTCTGAGCAAGACCCTGCTGACCAATCCTTCCTATTTGGATCGTGAAACCACCTATCGTCTGCGGATCAACAACAACGGCGAACTCAACATCAGCAGTCTGGATGTGGTTGATACCCTGCCCCTGGGGGACATTAATCCCAATACGCCGGTATTCCTCGGTGCTACCCCTGCGGCGACCTGTGAGCCCGGATGCGTGGGAACCAAGCTTTCCGCTCCTTATCAGCTGCAGTGGACGGGGCTGAGCGTGAATGCCGGCCAAAACCGTGATATTGAAGTGAGGGTGCGGTACGAGAGCGCCGATTTCACCCCCAACACCAGCGTGACCAACAGCTTTACCGCGGACGGGGTGCCTTTCGGTGATACCAATAGCCAGAACTTTGGCGTGGGGGAGTCAACGCATCCCGTTGAAACCTTTGTGCCGAATGCCAATCCCAGTTTCGATAAATCCGCCGGCGGGCCGATTCCTCCGGCAATCAGCACCGTGCCGGACAATGGGCAGGAGTTCTATTACTACTTCTATCCCAGAAACGCCGGTAACGTGGACCTGTACAACATGATTGTGGAGGATGCCCTGCCGGCGGGCGTGGCTCTTACGATTACCGGTGTTACCACAGGTAGTTACAACGGGCTGTCCAACTACGCGGCTGGCGTGGGCGTGCTCGTGGAATACGAGCGCTCCGATTCGGTTGGGACATGGAATCTGCTGGGCACATCTCCTGACACCGCCACCAACAGCACTCTTCCGGCTCCTTCCCTGCCGGCAGGTGTTCACATCACCAAGATCCGCTGGCTTTACGGTACCGCCGCGCCGGGCATGGCGCCGGCCACTTGGGGTGACCGCCCCAGAATCTATGCCAAGATCTTCAATCCGGATGCGGTGGGCAACCCGGTATCCGAGGGTGATCTGGTGCAGAACTGCGCCGATCTGTTCAGTGAATACCCCGCTGGCACGGCTTTGCCACAGCAGAACGACTGCGCCAGCTTCAACGTCAGTGGGGCCTATGTGAGTTTCTACCCGGACAAGACGGACATGACCGGCTCCGGCCCTTATTTCGCCGGGGACACCATCAACTGGCGGCTGCGCGCCCGTCTGCACAGCTATTCCAGCCAGGATCTGCCCCTGAACCAACTGGTGCTCACGGACCTTCTGCCCGTTGATCTGATCTATGCCGGCAACCAAACCTTTGATGCGGGTACAGCCGGGGTGCCTGCCCCTGATGTGTTCGAGCAGATCGACAACTACAAGAACACAGGGCGCACCCTGCTGCGCTGGACCTGGACTTCCGCCGGTGATTTTCCCCGCGACAGTTACGCGGACATCCGCTATGACACCACGGTTCGCAATGGCGCGCCCATGGGCTCCCTGGGCAATACCTTTGGCATGCAGCACAACGCGCCCATAGGAGAGCGTTGTACAGGGTCGAGCGTTGCCGACGTCCTGGATCTGGACGAAGACGGCAGCACTGCGGACAGGCGCTGCACGCGCAACAGCACGATTGATGTACAGGCCGTGGCGCAACTGGTGTCCAGCAAGGTTGTCAAGGCCAGTTGCGACGCTGATTTCACCGCCACCTCCAGCGGGCAACTGCCGGGCGGGGCTTTCCAGTACAAGATAGATGTCACCAACGTGGGCACGGTGCCCATGGAGGACTTCGTACTCATCGACATTCTGCCCTTCGTGGGTGACACGGGCGTGATTGACACCACTGCCCGGGGCTCCCAGTGGACGCCGTCCCTGGTGGCGCCCATCGCGGCGCCTTCCGGCGTGACCGTCTATTACAGCACCTCGGGCAACCCCTGCCGGGGAGAAGTAGGTGGCCCCACCAGCAGCTGTGACGCCCCCAACTGGACCACAGTGGCGCCCACGCCGATTTCCGACGTGCGTTCCGTCAAGTTCGAGTTTACCGGCCCGCCGGCAATCTCCTATGACAAGCGGGAAATGGTTCTCAACATGAAGGCTCCCGCCGGCATCAATGCGGGTGAGTTTGCCTACAACTCCTTTGCGTGGCGGGCCTACCGCAGCGACCTGGGGACGCCGCTGAGCGCTGAGCCCAACAAGGTCGGCACGGATCTTGGAAGCTGTACCGGGGCCAGCCTGGGAGATTATGTATGGGTGGATACCAACGGAGATGGCATCCAGAACGATGGTCCCACGGGGCTGAACAATGTTCAGATGTTCCTGTACGCGCCGGGCATGGATGGCGTGCCGGGCACCTTTGACGACGTGCAGCTGGGTACTACCCTCACCTCCATGGGGCCGGGTGGACAGTCCGGGTGGTACAGTTTCCCCGGGCTGTCTGCAGGGGATTACTACGTCTGCATGGATGCCCCGGCAACCTACAGCATAACCGGGCCGAATCTTGGAGGGGATTCCACCCAGGACTCCAACGTCAATCCGGCCACCGGGTGCAGCGAACTCATTACCCTTGCCGTGAATGAGGACAACCCCACTATCGACGCCGGCCTGGTTCCCACGGGTACCGCGTCCCTGGGCAACTACGTCTGGTTCGACTACAACGGCGACGGAATTCAGAATGAAGCGCCCTTCGATGGCGTGAATGGTGTCACCGTCGAGTTGTATGTCGACAATGGTGACGGCTCCCCCGGCGCCGGTGATACCCTGGTGGCAACCCAGGCCACGGCGGATGATGCCAATGGCTTCCCCGGCTACTATCGCTTCGATGGCCTAGCGCCTGGCGTTCCGTATTACGTGAAGTTCAGCGTGCCTGCCTCGGCCAACGGTTTCACTTCCCGGGATCAGGGCGGTGACGACACTGTGGATTCGGATGCGAATACCGTGAGCGGCTATGGCCATATCGTCACCCTGGCCGCTGACGAATACGATCCCAGCCATGATGCCGGCATCACCCTGCCCATGGGCGGACTGCTGCTGGGTAACCAGGTGTGGCTGGAGACCGACAACGATGGCATCTTTGAGCCGCAAAATGGCGAAACCGGGGTCAACGGCGTACGTTTGAGTCTGTACAAGGATGTCAATGGTGATGGCGTGCCCTCCATCGATGAATATGCGGGCGCCACCTTTACCGTGACCAGCAATGGCCTGGATGGCCGTTACGAGTTCGGCGCCTTGGATGGCGGCGACTATATTGTGGTCGTGGATCTGAGTAATTTCTCCGGCACTGGCGCCTTGGCTGGTTTGCAGACCTGCACCGGCAATGATCCCGCCCCTGATCCGGACGACGATTACAATGGAGACGACAACGGCGGCCACATCGGCGCGGTGCTCGGCAGTCTGCCCGTGCAACTGACGCCCAACGGCGAGCCTGTGACCGATGGAGACTCCGACGACAATACCAATCTCAGCGTGGATTTCTGTTTTACCTCCGCGGCGGTCACCGTGCCTGCCTATGACTATGGTGACAATCCGGATGTGTTGTCCGGTACCGATGTTCTGGAATATCAGACCACGGCCCTGGATCTGGGAGCGACTCACCTGCTGGGTGCCGGCTCACCTTTCCTGGGTGACTGCGTGGATGCCGATAATGGCGCCTTCCAGGATGCCGACGCCCTGGCAGACGACACCAGCCAGTTTGGCACGACCTACGGCGCCTGCGGAACCGCTGGCGATGATGAGGATGGCGTCACCTTCTCCAGTACTTCCCTGCTGCCGGGAGATGCCCTGAGCATCGATATCTCCGTAGGCGCGGCATCTCCTGCCGATTGTAATGTCAGCGGCTGGATCGACTGGAACCGTGATGGCGTGTTTGCTGCAAGCGAGCAGGTCGTCAGCGGTCAGCCCGTCACCGCCGGCGGCGCCCCCCTGGTGGTCAATACCAATGTTCCTGCCAGTCAGTCGCCCGGGTATCTTTACGCCCGCTTCCGCTGCACCACTACAGCGGGCGCCATTACCCCCACGGGCTTGCTGGCTGACGGCGAGGTCGAGGACTATCGTCTGAACGTCCTGGGCGAGGACTGGGGCGACTTGCCCGACTCCTTCGCCACCAGCGCGGGTAGCAATGGCCCCAGCCATCAGGTGGATCCTGGCAACCCGCTCATGCTGGGCAGCTGCGTGGATACCGAAACCGATGGCCAGCCTGGCGTGGGCGCGGATGGTGATGATCTGACCCAGGGAAGCTCCACCATTGGCCTGTGCGCCGATGATGAAGACGGCGTGGTATTCGTCAATGGCTCGGAACTGTTCGCCTGTCAGACCAACACCATCTCCGTGACGGCCAATCGCAATGGCCTGCTGGATGCCTGGGTGGATTTCAACGGCAACGGCAGCTTCGACGCCGCCGAGCATGTGTTCAGTTCCCAGGCAGTGTATGCCGGGGTCAACAGCCTGACCATCGACGTTCCCTGTGACGCGGCTGCGGGAACCAGCTATGCCCGGTTCCGGCTGACCTCCGGGGGCGTACAGAGTCCAGACGGTCCTGCCTCGGACGGTGAAGTGGAGGATTACCAGGTGACCATCAACGGCTTCGACCTGGGTGATGCGGCATCCAGCTATCCCGTGGATATCGCCAGCAATGGCGCTGTTCACGGGGTCGCGGCCAGCAACCCCATGTACCTGGGAAGTTGCGTGGATACCGAGTTGGACGGCCAGCCCAGCCCTGGCGCCGATGGGGATGACAACAATATCGGCGTTGCTGTAGTCGGCACTTGTGTGAACGATGATGACGAGGACGGTGTCACCTTCGACTCCCCCGTGGCAGCCTGTCTGGCTACCAATATCACGGTGACCGCCAATGTCGCCGGTGTGCTGGATGCCTGGATGGACTTCGATGCCAACGGCAGCTGGTCTGCGACGGAGCAAATCTTCAGCGGCCAGGCCCTGTCCGCGGGGGCCAACAGCCTGAGCTTCACTGTGCCCTGTAACGCGGCCCTAGGTGATACCCAGCTGCGTTTCCGCTTCAGTTCGGCAGGGATTTCCACTCCGGATGGGGCGGCGCCTGATGGCGAGGTGGAGGACTACGCCGTGACCGTGCTGAGCACGGACCTCGGTGACCTGCCAGACAGCTATGGCACCTTGCTGGCCTCCAATGGCGCCGTGCATGCTTTCGATGCCGGGTCCACCCTGTATCTGGGATCCTGCGTGGACGGTGAGCACGATGGCGCGCCCGGCGCCAGCGACGACGGGGACGACAGTCAGCCCGGAACTCCGGTGGCAGGCAGCTGCGCCGGTGGTGACGATGAAGACGGCGTCACCTTCAACGAGCCCTGGGTGGCCGGCAGCAACACCGATGTGACGGTGACGGCCAGCGAGGCGGGCGTCCTGGATGCCTGGGCTGACTTCAACGGCGACGGTGATTTCGCCGATGCCGGCGAACACATCGCCAACGGCCTCAATCTGGTGGCCGGTGGCAACAACCTGGTGGTAGCGGTACCGGCGGGTTCCGTGCCGGGCAACATCCACACCCGTTTCCGCCTGTCCAGCGCGGGCGTGGCGGAGCCCACCGGCGTGGCGCCGGATGGCGAGGTGGAAGATCACCTGGTCAGCCTGGTGCTGGCCACGGATCTGAGTCTGGCCAAGGCGGTCAACCTGACCACAGACGCGGATGGCAGCGGCAGTTACACTCCTGGGGATATGGTGACCTTCACCCTCACCCTGACAAACCAGGGACCCAACGATGCCACCGGCGTGAACATCCAGGATGTCGTGCCTGACGGCTACACCAACGTCACCAACGTGTCTTCCGGTGGCGTGGTGACCGGGGGCAATGTCATCAACTGGCTGGGCCTGAGCGTCAACAACGGCCAGAATCTGGTGCTGACCTTCGACGCCACTCTCACGGGCACGGGCAACTATACCAACGTGGCCCAGGTGACGGCGGCGGATCAGAGCGATCCGGATTCCACACCGAACAATGATGACGGCGATCAGTCCGAGGATGACGAGGCCAATGTCACGCCCAGCGTTGCTCCCGTGATCGATCTGTCCCTGGTCAAGTCCGTGGCCCTCAACACGGATGCCGACGGCAGCGGCAGCGTCACGGCGGGCGATACCGTGACCTTCACCCTGCTGCTGGCCAACGCCGGTCCAGACGATGCCAGCGGTGTTGGTGTGCGGGACGTGGTGCCCAGTGGGTTCAGCGGCATCAGTGCCATCAGCCATGGCGGGGTTCTGGCTGGCACCAACATCGACTGGAGCGGTTTGAACGTGCCCGCGGGAGCCAGCCTCTCGCTGACCTTCAATGCCATTGTCGGCGGTAGCGGTTCCTACACCAACGTGGCGGAAGTCACAGCGGCGAATGAGTTCGATATCGATTCGACGCCCAACAACGACGATGGCGACCAGTCCGAAGACGACGAGAGCGGCGTGGTCCTGAATGTTGGCGCGACCATTGATCTGCAACTTCAGAAAACCATCAGCAACACGGCCCCCCGTGTTGGCGACGTGGTGACCTTCACCCTGGTGTTGACCAATACCGGTCTGGATACGGCGACGGGCGTGGGTGTGGCCGATGCGGTTCCGGCAGGTTACGGGAATATCGTGAACATCAGCAATGGCGGCAGCCTGTCCGGCTCCACCATTACCTGGAGTGGCATGACGGTTTCCGTTGGAACGCCGGTGACCCTCACCTTTGATGCCACCGTGCTTCCCACCGGGCCGTACCGGAATACCGCACAGGTGACGGCGGCCAACGAGTTCGATATCGACTCGAACCCCAACAACGACAATGGGGATCAATCCGAGGACGATGAGGACTATGCGCAGCCTGACGTGCAGCAGGTTATCGACCTGTCTCTGGTGAAGTCCGTCAGCCTGCTCGTTGATGCCGACGGCAGTGGGGACTATACCCCGGGTGATACCGTGCACTTCAGCATCCAGGTCGCCAATGCCGGCCCCAATGTGGCCACTGGCGTGGCGGTGAGAGACGTGGTGCCCAACGGCTTCAGCAGCATCAGCAACATCAGCAATGGCGGTGCGCTCAATGGCGCCACCATCACCTGGAACGGGCTGACCGTGGCGGTCAATGATTCCGTCACCCTTGGTTTCGATGCCGTGGTGGAGCTCAATGGCGATCACGTCAACGTGGCCGAGGTTGTTGGCGCGGATCAGATCGATTCCGATTCCACCCCCGGAAACGGTGATGCTGGTGAAGACGATCAGGACAGCGTTCAGCTCACGCCGTCCGATGTCATTGATCTGAGCCTGGAGAAGACGGTGTCCGGTGGTCCTGTCTATTTCCCCGGCGAGGTGGTTACCTTCACTCTCACGGTATCCAATGCCGGACCGAGTGACGCCACCGGCGTGGCCGTGACGGACCCCGTGCCGGCAAGTTTCAGCAATATCACCAATATCAGCAATGGTGGTGTGCTGACCGGAAACACCATTACCTGGTCTGGCCTGAACGTGACGGCGAGCAGCAGCCTGTCCCTGACCTTCCAGGCCACCGTGGGTGTGGGAGATCTGCGCAATACCGCGGAGATCACCGGGGCGAACGAGTTTGATCCCGACTCGGTTCCGGGCAACAACGATCCGGGCGAGGATGACTATGGCGATGTTTCCCTCAGCCTGAAGCCCCCAGCGCCCGTGCCGGTCCTGTCCACCTGGATGCTGTTCCTGCTCGGCATGATGCTGATGCTCCTGGCAACAGCGCGGGTGTACAGCAGGCGCTAAGTCCGGCCCCCGCAAGCCCCCTGGCGTTTGGTACGCCAGGGGGCTTTTTTTGCCTGTAAAACCGTGTCGGCCCGGGGCGCTGGATATCCCGGTTGTCAGCAAGGGCAATGGTACTTGATAGATTTACTGGGGAATTCGATAATGTTCCTCCGAGCAATTCAGGGTGATGTATCACCAGAGGTAGAGCAATGAGCGAGCAAGCTGAAGCAGCCAGCCCCACAGTGACATTCACTTCAGCCGCGGCCAGGAAAGTGGCTGGCATGATCGAGGAGGAAGGCAATCCCAATCTGAAACTGCGTGTTTACATCCAGGGTGGTGGTTGTTCCGGCTTTCAGTACGGCTTTGCTTTCGATGAAGAAGTGAACGAGGGTGACGAAAGCTTTGTTACCGATGGGGTCACCCTGCTCATCGACCCCATGAGCATGCAGTACCTGGAAGGCGCGGAAGTGGACTACGTGGAGGGCCTGCAGGGCGCACAGTTCGTCGTGCGCAATCCAAATGCTACCACCACCTGTGGTTGCGGCTCCTCTTTCTCTGTCTGACAGCCTTTACAGTTCGCGGGCCGGCCTGATCAGGCCGGCGTTGGCGCGATAACCAGGCGGTTTCTGCCCTTTTCCTTCCCCAGGAAGAGGGCCTGATCCACGGGTTGCAGGGAAGCGTCCAGGTTTCTTCCCATGCAGGTTCCCAGCCCTGCGGTAATGGTTATCTGCAACGTCTTGCCTTTCCATTTGAATTCATGGGATGCAACGGCCTGACGCAGCCGTTCCATGATTTCCGCCGCGGAATCCAGGTTGGTGTCAGGCAGCAGGATGATGAATTCCTCTCCTCCCCAGCGCGCAACAACATCGTTCTGGCGCAGGTTTTCCCGTAGCAACCTGGCCATTTCCCGAAGAACGGCGTCACCGCAGTCATGGCCATACTGATCGTTGAACTGCTTGAACAAGTCAATGTCCAGCAAGGCGAGGCTGCAGCTGCCCCGATTTTCCCTGGAAGCATCATTTCCCGGAAATACTTCCGTGAACGCCCGGCGGTTCAGCAGCCCAGTGAGGGTGTCGGTACGGGCCAGGTAGCTGAGTTTCCGGTTGGCGTCCGTCAGGGCGCGGGTTCTTTCGCTGACCCGCCTCTCCAGTTCGACATTGCGCTTCACCAGACCCGCCATGCGCCAGCGGATGAAAGCATACAAGGTGCTTCCGAAAGCAAGCATGAACAGCAGCCAGGCCCAGGGAGTCTGGTACCAGGCGGGTAGCACGGTAATGCTGATTTCATCTGGAAGGTCGCTCCACTGCCCGTCCAGGTTGGTGGTCTTCACCTGGAATCTGTAACTGCCGGGCGCCAGGTTGGTGTAGCTGGCAAAGCGGTTTTCAGCGTCGGTTTCCGTCCAGGATTTATCCGCTCCCAACATGCGGTAGGCGTAGCGCTGGGAAGAGGGGGAAGCAAAGTTGTCGCTACTGAAAGACAGGCTGATGCTGGACCATTTCGGCGGTATCACCAATTGTCGGCTGTAGGCCAGAGGGTGTTTCAAGGGGCTGTTTTCTCCGCCGGGTTCCATTACCTGGTTGTCCAGGCGCAGCTCTGTAAATACTATCCTGGGTCGGGAAGGGTCATTGTTTATCCATTTTGGTGAGAAGAAAGTCAGTCCCACTGTTCCGCCAAAGTAGATGAGACCTTCCTTGTCCCGCGTACCCGATCCTATGAAATATCCTTCGGACAAGGCACCGTCCTTGGCGTCGAAATTGCGGATTTCCCCGGTTCGTGGGTTCAGGCGACTGATGCTGTTGATGGTGCTTATCCAAAGATTGCCTTCATTGGATTCCTGGATGGCTCCGATGGCGTTGGAAAGCAATCCTTCGCGGGTCGTGAAGAAGTTAAGCTTGCTGGTGGAGAGGTTCAGGTCTGGGGGCAGTTCCAGACGGAACAGCCCATCGCCCTGGGTGCCGGCCCATATCTCTCCCTGACGTGTACGGAAAAGGTAGGTGATGGTATTGAAGCCATGTGTGCTGCCCTCCAGGCTAGACAGTATGCGGGCAGAGGCAGTGTCCACCATGTGTATGGCGCCCAGGCCGCCCACCAGGAGCTTGCCGGATTCGAGGAGTAACAGGCCGTAGACGTGGGGAATATCCAGTTGGGCGACGATTTTTCTGCTTATGGGATCATATTTGAGGAGCTCCGTCGGGCGCCCCAGCCATAGGAAGCCGTCCTGATCCTCAAGGATGGAAACGAAATAGTAAGGAGAATCGACTTCCGCGGGGCCGAGGCTTTCCTCTCCGGGCGCCAGCCGGCGCAGTCCCATGGCGCTGCCTGTCCAAATGGTTCCGTCCCGTGCGGCGTATACGCCGTATACGGTTGACCGGGTGGAAGAAGAGGGCTGATCGGCCATGGGAACCGGCTCAAAGTGTATTTCCCCCGCGCGCCGCCGCACCAAGCCTTCCACTGTGCCGATAAACATGTCGCCATGAGGGGTGATGGCCACTCCCAGGATTCGCTTGTCCGACGATTCCAGGTAACGGGAAGGGATTTCCTTGCCGAAACGAACCAGGTGGGGCGTTACGTGATTGATGCCGCCCACGTGAGTACCCAGCCACAGGGTGCCATTTGGATCCGTGTACAGGCTGCGGATGGTATGGTCAGTGAGACCTTCCGGCCGAAGCCGGGAATCAGCCATGCGTATCAGGGTGCTGCTGTGAGCTAGATAGACATTCAGCCCTCCTTCCGTTCCGATCCAGATGTTTTTCTGGGCGTCTTCGGCAAAGGTGTTGGCACTGAGGGATGTCAGGGAATCCGGGTCTTCTGCCTCGTGCCGGAACTGCCGGAGCAATGTTCCCTTGGCCATGTTGATGAGCAACACGCCCTGGTGATGAGTGGCTACCCAGAGTCGGTGCTGGCTGTCCAGAAACAGCGATTTCACGTCGCCGGGATAGTTCTTCAGGATATGGACAAAAGCGGGCCTGGACTTGCCTGTTTCAAGGTCGACCTGGTGCAGGCCGCTGCTACTGGCAACCAGAACCCGTCCGTCAGGGAAACTCAGCAGGTCATGGATGGTCGGGGGTGCGGAGGGAATGTCCGTAAGGTGGATGGGCTCTATCTGTCGGGTGTTCAGGTCCAGGGAAAAGAGTCCTTGCAGGGTACCGATCAGAACTCTTTCTTTTACGATTTCCAGCGCGCGTATATCGGCGGCGCTCTTGTCGCCTTCTTTTTTCGTTTGCAGGTAGTGATGGAATTTTTCCGAGAGGGGGTCGTATTCATCCAGGCCATTTCCCCGGGTGCCTACCCACAGGTGCCCTTCAGGGTCTTCCGCGAGTACGTTGATGAAGTCGCGTCCCAGGGACTGTGGATTCTCCCTGTCGTGCCTGAATATGCGCACATCGTGGCCATCGTAGCGATTCAGGCCGTCCTGGGTCCCGATCCAGATGTAACCTGTTCGGTCCCGCAGGATGGCGTTTCCGGTAACCTGGGACAAGCCCTCTTTGATGGAAAGCCTGGAAAAAGACATGCTCTTGTAACGCAGCGCTTCATGGTGGGCCTGCGCGGCGGATACGTTGCCAAGCAACAGCAGGCAGATGACCGCGGCTGCAAGAAGCGGGAATGGTGGACGGAGCCGATACATGACTTTCATTATAGACCCTCGTGAACGGGGGCCGGGAAATTGGGGCTCCGGGGTGGTTTGGTAATAGTTTCAGTAATTGTTGTTGTTTCGAGCAGGGTAGATACCCCCCAGAATCACGGGATGTTGTGCGCCTGTCACCGAGGGCAGGTTTCCGGGAATGCCCTCCAGGGCCTGTCGGGCCAGCCAGGCAAAGGCGGCGGCCTCTACCCAGTCCGGATCCAGGCCGCCGGCAATATCGCCCGTTGACCTGACCGGAATGGGAGAAATCAGCCTGGACAGTTTGTTCAGCAGTGCCTGGTTGTGCACGCCGCCTCCACATACCAGTACTTCTTCGGCGGCTGGCGCCCAGCGCTCGATGGCTTGGCTGATGGTGGAAGCGGTAAAGGCCAGCAGGCTGGCCTGGACATCCTCATCGGACAGTCCCGGGTGAGCTTTCAGCTTTCTGTCCAGCCACTCCCCGCCAAAGTACTCCGTGCCCGTGCTCTTGGGTGGAGGCAGCTGAAAATAGCTGTCATCCGATAATGCCCGCACCAGTTCGTCATCCGGGTTTCCCCGTGCGGCCCAGTCACCGTTATTGTCATAGGGACGGCCGCGTTTCCTGGCGCACCACAAATCCATCAGGCAGTTGCCAGGGCCAGTGTCGAATCCTGTCGAGTGTTGCCCGGAAGCCGGCAGCATGGTGATGTTCGCGATGCCGCCGATGTTCAGTATGACCCTGTTTTTCGCCGGATGCTGAAAGACAGCCTGGTGAAAGGCCGGCACCAGGGGAGCGCCCTGGCCGCCGGCCGCCATGTCCCGGCGGCGGAAGTCGGCAACCACAGTGATGCCGGTTTTTTCCGCGATGATATTGGGGTCGCCGATCTGCAGGGTGAAAGGCGCGGGGGGCCGCGGGTGATGGTGGATAGTCTGCCCATGGCTGCCGATGGCACGGATCCGGCCGGTGTCCAGGCCGCAAGCGTCCACCAGTTTCAGGGCGGCGTGGGCGAATTCATGCCCGCAGAGATGGTCAAGCTCTCCCAGTTCACGCAGGGTACAGGCTTCGCTGGATGCCAGACTGCGCAATCGGGCTTCGAGAGCCTGGGGCCAGGAGTGGGAGATGGCCTGTAGCAGCCTTGTCTTGCCGGCGCCGATTTCCACCAGGGCAGCGTCTATGCTGTCCATGCTGGTGCCGGACATGAGGCCGATGTAATAGCCGTCGGGGGCCATGAGCTATTTCGCGGAAGCCACCATGGTCTTGGCGCGCAGCTCGTCCAGCTGGGCCAGCAGGGGCTGGGTGACCTTTCTGAATCGCTCCAGCTCGTCTTTCGGCAAGCGTATGGATTTGGGTAGTTTGACGGTCAGGGGATTCACGTGTTTGCCGTGGACCCGAAATTCGTAGTGCAGATGGGGGCCAGTGGCCAGGCCGGTGCTGCCCACGTAACCGATGATCTGCCCCTGCTTCACACTCTGGCCTTTTTTCAGGCCCTTGGCAAAGCGGGACAGGTGGCCGTATACGGTGGTGTACTTGCCGCCATGCCGCAGGAATATGACGTTGCCGTAGCCGCCCTTTTTGCCCCGAAACACGACCTTTCCGTTGCCAGTGGCCTTGACGGGTGTGCCCCGGGGAGCAGCATAGTCTACCCCCTTGTGGGAACGCCAGCGCTTGAGGACGGGGTGCCAGCGCTTGCGGGTGAAGCGGGAGCTGATGCGGCCGAATTTCACCGGCGTGCGGATGAATGCCCGGCGCTTGGCGTTGCCCTCGGTATCATAGTAGGAGGTGTCGCCTGCCTTGTCGGTGTAGCGCACTGCCTTGTATACCTTTCCCCGATTGATGAACTCGGCGGCGACGATAGGGCCGTTGCGATATTTTTCACCGTCCAGGTATTGCTCCTCGTAGATGACATGGAACTGATCACCTTCCCGCAGCTCCAGGGCAAAATCGATATCCCAGCCAAAGATCTGTGCCAGTTCCATGATCTGGGTATCGCTGAGTCCGGCTTTCTGGCCGTCCACGAACAGGGAGGATTCTATGATACCCGTCGTGGCAGCGTAGCGTTTTTCCACCGGGCGGGAGATTTCTCGGGCATGGAAATCATCTTCCACCCGCTTGATTTCCAGGCTGGAGATGCGGCTTCGCTGCAGCACCAGTTCCTGCAGCTGATCATCGCTGTCCAGGCCAAAACGCAGTTCCTGGCCCGGGTTGATACGCGCCAGACCCCTGGCGGCCTTGCTGCTGTTGACGATCCTGTGCAGCAGGGTGGGGGATAGTCCCTGCTGTTTGAAAATGGAGGCCAGGGTCTCACCCTTTCCAATCCTGTGCGTGATCCAGTGCAGATCATCCTCTTTGTCGGCAGCGGGAGAAACAGGGCTTGGGATTGCCGCCTCGGACAGTGGACTGCTGTCAGTATTCTCTTCCTCGGCTGCGCTGGTGTCCGTGTCCTGCGCAAGTTTCGTTTCCTCCGTCATTCCGGCTGGGGAACTGGATGTGGGCAGATTGTGTGACTGGGCCGGAAGCGTGTCGTTGACGGGGGGCAGGGGCAGAAGGTTCTCGTCCTGCTGGGTGTCGCCCTGTCCTGGCATGCCGGTGTCCAGATAGCGATAAGCAATAAACGCGGCCGCCCCGCCGATGATCAGGAACAGAAGCAGGCGAACCAGCATTTTGCGGCGTCGATGGGCAGCCTGCCTGCGGGAATTGAATATGTAATCTTGCATCGCCGTTCCTGTCAGGGTGTGGGACCTGGCTGCAGATCCTGGTTGTGAAATGACTGGTATTTTTGACAGCAGACCCCTGTTTCCGCCGCCAGGTTCCATGATGACTGGGAATTATGCCATGAATACCCGGTTTTTGCGGTAACGGCCCGTTTGTGGCGGGAGCTTTTGCGCAAAGTTTGTTACATTTCCGTTCCTGATTGGAATTACCTGGGAGTCGAATATGCCTTCAGTCGAAGAATCACTGGAGCTGATACGCCGCGGCGCGGATGAGATACTGGTGGAAAAGGAGCTGGTGACAAAGCTCGAGCAGGGCAGGCCCCTGCGGGTGAAGGCGGGCTTCGACCCGACAGCCCCGGACCTGCACCTGGGGCACACGGTGCTCATCAACAAGCTGCGCCAGTTCCAGGATCTTGGTCACGAAGTCATGTTCCTCATCGGGGATTTCACCGGCATGATCGGTGACCCCACGGGAAAGAGCACCACCCGGCCACCCCTTACCCGTGAACAGGTCCTGGAGAACGCAAAGAGCTACGAGGAGCAGATCTACAAGATCCTCGATCCCGAAAAAACCCTGGTGCTGTTCAACTCCAGCTGGATGGGAGAAATGAATGCCGCTGACCTGATTCAGCTGGCGGCCAGGCACACCGTTGCCCGCATGCTGGAGAGAGATGACTTCAACAAGCGTTACCGGAACGGCCAGCCCATTGCCATCCATGAATTCCTCTATCCCCTGGTGCAGGGTTACGACTCTGTCGCCATGAAGGCCGACGTGGAGCTGGGCGGCACCGACCAGAAGTTCAACCTGCTGGTCGGCCGCCAGCTGCAGGAAGCTTATGGGCAGGATCCCCAGGTGGTTCTGACCATGCCCATACTCGAAGGGCTGGACGGCGTGCAGAAAATGTCCAAGTCCCTGAACAACTATATCGGCATCACGGATGCGCCCGAGGAAATGTTCGGCAAGATCATGTCCATTTCCGATGATCTCATGTGGCGTTACTTTGAATTATTGAGTTTCCGCCCCATGTCAGAAATAGAAGGTTTCCGCCGGCAGATTGACGAGGGGATGAATCCCCGCGATATCAAATTCCTGCTGGGCGAGGAGATTGTGGCGCGTTTCCATGACCAGGCGGCCGCGGAAAAGGCTAGGCAGGCCTTTATCGACCGTTTCCGCAAAGGCGCCATGCCCGAGGATATGCCAGAGGTGAAACTGCAGGCCAGTGGAGAAGAAGGTCTGCCCATTGCCAACATGCTCAAGGAGGCCGGACTGGTGAGCAGTACATCGGAGGCCTACCGGATGATCAAGCAGGGCGCGGTGCGCCTTGACGGTGAACGGGTGGAAGAGCGGAACAGGATTTTACCTCGGGGGTCGGAGGTCATTGCCCAAGTGGGAAAACGGCGTTTCGCCAGGGTGAAGATCACTTCCTGAAAATATGGGGATCTCGAAAAATAGCCATCCAGGCTGTTTTTCTCCACGCAAACCGAAAACGCGGTTTCCGGTTTGCTTCATTTTCAATTACTTGGGTGATTGAAAATGGCGGGACATCCTTGTCCCGCATGGGCACCTCAAATTTTCGAGGTGCCCATATTTTCAGGAAAGGCTTGACGCAAGGAAACAAGCCCCTATAATGCGCCCTCCCGACACGCTGATCCGTGCTGATTTTCGAGATGAAAACAGCTTTTGGAGTGCCGGGGAAACAGGCGCAAGCCCCGGGAGAAAAAAGTTTTTCCAGGGGCTTGACGGCAGGAAAGGTCGCCGTATAATACGCCGCCCCGACAAGCCAATAGGTGGTTGGGACGGCGCCCGAAGCGAAAAAGTTTTCGTCAAGGGGTTGACGGCGGGAATCATCGCCGTATAATACGCCGCCTCGCAACGAGATGTTGCCGGGAGATGCGGGAAGACAGCGAAATTTAGTTGTTGACAGCATCAAAAAATGGCCGCTATAATTCGGGGTCTGCGCTGAGGTAACTCGGCAAGCTCTTTAACAAGTAGATCAGGTAATTTGTGTGGGTGCTCCGTCGCTTGGCTCTTGATGGCCAATAAATATCGACGAAGCATCATATCAATTCCTAAATTAATATGACGTGACGTCGAGCAAGGATTTTTCCCTCCTTAAAGGGAAGTCAAACTTTGAACTGAAGAGTTTGATCCTGGCTCAGATTGAACGCTGGCGGTATGCTTAACACATGCAAGTCGAACGCGAAAGAGGTCTTCGGACCTTGAGTAGAGTGGCGGACGGGTGAGTAACGCGTAGGAATCTGCCTGGTAGTGGGGGATAGCCCGGAGAAATCCGGATTAATACCGCATACGCCCCATGGGGGAAAGAGGGCCTCTCCTTGGAAGCTCTCGCTATCAGATGAGCCTGCGTCGGATTAGCTAGTTGGTAGGGTAATGGCCTACCAAGGCGACGATCCGTAGCTGGTCTGAGAGGACGATCAGCCACACTGGGACTGAGACACGGCCCAGACTCCTACGGGAGGCAGCAGTGGGGAATATTGGACAATGAGCGAAAGCTTGATCCAGCA
>JALVEW010000085.1 GCA_027030425.1 Sedimenticola sp. | reverse complement strand
GACGACATCACCCTCATCATCACCGGCGGCCTGCGCGTGCCGGCCGACTTCATCAAGGCCCTGGCCCTGGGCGCGGACGCCATCGCCGTCTCCAACAGCGCCCTCCAGGCCATCGGCTGCCTGGGGATGCGCGCCTGCAACACCAACAACTGTCCGGTGGGCGTCGCCACCCAGCAGCCCCATCTGCGTTCGCGCCTGAAGATCGAGAAGGGCGCCGAGCAGCTCGACAACTTCTTCCGCGCCGCCACCGAGCTGATGCAGGTGATGGCCCGCGCCTGCGGCCATGATCACCTGAACAAGTTCTGCGTGGACGACCTGACCACCTGGAAGAAGGAGATCGCCGAGCTGGCGGGGATCGCTTACGGCGGGGTGGGGTGAACGGTACGGGGAGTCTAATCTGTGATACCTACTCTTGGACCCACCATCTTTCACCAGATGGTGGCCTCACCACCCTGGTTCTGTTGCTGGTCCTGCCATGCTGATGGAACAGGATAGATGTGGATGTTGCGAATCTCAGGGTATGAACTATCCGCCAGCCTCTTAAGCCAACAATAATTCCATGAGCCGGAAATAAATCCTGGACAAATTGTCCAGGTCTGCCACTCCCACACACTCGTTGACCTTGTGAATGGTGGCATTGAGCGGGCCCAGTTCCAGTACCTGAGCGCCCGTGGGGGCAATGAAGCGCCCGTCGGATGTGCCGCCGGAAGTGGACAGTTCGGTTGGGTATCCCATCACTTCCTCGATGGCCTGTTGCGCCGCGTCCAGCAACTCGCCCTCGGCGGTGAGGAAGGGCGGGCCGGAAAGGGTCCATTCGATATCGTAATCCAGCCCATGGCGGTTCAGGATTTCTTCCACCCGCCGTTCCAGATCCTGATGCGTGGTTTCCGTAGAGAAACGGAAGTTGAACTGCACCTCCAGGGTGCCGGGGATCACGTTGGTGGCGCCGGTGCCCGCGTGGATATTGGAGATCTGGAAGGTAGTGGGAGGGAAGAATTCATTGCCCCGGTCCCATTCCTCGGACACAAGCTCCGCCAGGGCGGGCATGGCTTCATGTACCGGATTCTTCGCCAGGTGAGGGTAGGCCACGTGGCCCTGTATGCCTTTCACCAGCAGTCGGCAGCCATGAGAGCCCCGGCGGCCGTTTTTCACCACGTCGGCCAGCCTGTTTGTGGATGAGGGTTCGCCCACCAGGCACCAGTCGATTTTCTCTCCACGGTTTTCCAGGGTTTCGATTACCTTGATGGTGCCATGAGTGGCCGGGCCTTCTTCGTCGCTGGTGATGAGATAGGCGATGGAGCCTTTATGATCGGGGTGTTTGCGCACGAACGCTTCCGTAGCGGTAATCATGGCAGCCAAAGAGCCCTTCATGTCCGCCGCGCCCCGCCCGTAGAGCAGGCCGTCGCGGATGGTCGGCTCGAAAGGGGGAGAGTGCCAGGCGTCTTCCGGGCCGGGGGGAACCACGTCGGTGTGACCGGCAAAGCAGAACAGGGGGCCTTCCTTGCCACGCCGGGCCCAGAAATTCCGGGTGTCACCAAAGTTCATGGGCTCGGTGTCGAAACCCAGGGTGGCCAAACGCGCCATCATCAGGGGCTGGCAGCCGGCATCTTCCGGCGTCACCGAGGGACGGCTGATGAGGTCTTTCGCCAGCTCCAGGGTGTCGGACATCAGAAATCCATGCCCAGGGTGAACAGCAGGGCGGAATTTCCCAGGAAAATGATGTCCGCGCCGAAACCGTTCTTCTTGTACCCAAAGCCGGGGATCACCCCCGGCGCCCAGCCGCTGGAACTGTTGAAAGGAATCTTGTCGTCCCAGGGCTCCTTGTAGCCATGGATGATGCCCGCGGTAAGCTTGAAATGGAAATTTTGCCAGTCACCGGGAAAATACCAGCTCTTGCCGCCGTACAGGTACTGGGAAAACTGGCCGAAAGAGTTGTCAAACAGGGCCAGGCCATAGAGCCAGTCGTTGGATTTCTGGGCTTCCAGGGCGCCGAACAGGTTGGGGCCGTCGTGATCCTTGCTGGAGGAATAATGGACATAGGTGCCGGCATGGAAATACAGGTGGTCGTATTCATACCATTTTTCCTCCTCGGCAAAACCACTACCAGACAAGGCTGCAAGCAGGATCAGGGAAAGGATTTTTTTCATTGTTGGAACAGCTCCTTGTATCTGTCTTCGGAAAAGCCGACCTCCAGGTGGCCGTCTTCGGTTTCCAGCACCGGGCGCTTGATGATGGAGGGAGTCTCCAGCATCAGCTTTCGGGCACTGGCTTCGTCGATGTTGTCGCGCTGCTCCTGGCTGAGTTTGCGCCACATCATGCCGCGGCGATTAAGCAGGGTTTCCCAGCCGACCTTGTTCATCCACTGATCCAGCCGGGTTTCATCGACGCCGAGTTTCTTGTAGTCGTGAAACTCATGGTCGATGCCATGATCCGCCAGCCATTTGCGGGCCTTTTTCATGGTATCGCAGTTCGGGATACCGTACAGCCGGATCATTTTCAGATGTCCCGCAGCAGTTCGTTGATGCCCACCTTGCCCAGGGTCTTCTCATCTACTTTCTTGACGATCACCGCGCAATACAGGCTGTATTTGCCGTCCTTGGAGGGCAGATTGCCGGACACCACCACGGAGCCGGCGGGTACGCGGCCGTATATTATCTCGTCCTTCTCCCGGTCATAGATGCGGGTGGACTGACCGATGTACACGCCCATGGAGATGACGGAACCTTTTTCCACGATGACGCCTTCCACGATTTCGGAGCGGGCGCCGATGAAACAATTGTCCTCGATGATGGTGGGCGCCGCCTGCAGAGGCTCCAGCACGCCGCCGATGCCCACGCCGCCAGACAGATGCACGTTCTTGCCGATCTGGGCGCAGGAACCTACCGTGGCCCAGGTGTCCACCATGGTGCCGGAATCCACGTAGGCGCCGATGTTCACATAGGAAGGCATGAGCACGCAGGAAGGCGCGATATAGGCCCCCTTGCGCACGGAAGCTGGCGGCACCACGCGCACACCTGCCTCGCGGAACTCCCGGGCGTTGTGGTCGGCATACTTGGAGGGCACCTTGTCATAGTAGTTGGTGAAACCGCCTTTCATGAACTCGTTGTCATTGATGCGGAAGGACAGCAGCACGGCCTTCTTCACCCATTCATTGACCTGCCATCCACCATCCACGGGCTCGGCCACGCGCAGGGTGCCGGCGTCGATCTGCTCGATGGTTTCCATGACCGCGTCGCGCACCAGGGTGTCCACGTTGCGCGGGGTGATGTCGGCGCGCTTTTCAAAGGCTTCTTCGATAATGCTCTGGTTGTCACTCATGGGGATTCCTCAAAGGTTTTCGGTAAATGTTCTGATGCGTTTCGCGGCGTCCATGCATTCGTCCATGGGGGCCACAAGGGCCATGCGCACGCGGTTGGCGCCGGGGTTGATGCCGTCTGCTTCCCGGGACAGGAAACTGCCGGGCAGCACGGTCACGTTCTGCTGTAGATACAGCTCCCGGGTGAAATCCGTGTCACTGATGGGCGTCCTGGCCCACAGGTAAAAGCCGGCCTCGGGCCTGTCCACGTCCAGACAGCCATTCAGGATGTTCAGCACCGCGTCGAATTTTTCCCTGTAGGCGTGGCGGTTCTCCCGCACATGTTCCTCGTCCCGCCAGGCCAGGATGCTCGCGGCCTGGTGATGGGGCGGCATGGCGCAGCCGTGATAGGTGCGATACTGCAGGAAGGCCGCCAGGATGTCCTTGTCGCCGGCGACGAAGCCGGAGCGCAGGCCGGGGGCGTTGGAGCGCTTGGAAAGGCTGTGGAAGACAACGCAGCGGGAATAGCCGGTGTTTCCCGCGTTGGCGGCGGCCTGCAGCAGGCCCGGCGGCGGATTGTCCTCGTCGAAATAGATTTCCGAATAACACTCGTCGGCGGCGATGATGAAGTCGTGTTTCTCCGCCAGCGCCATGAGCTGCTGCCAGCGGGCCTCCGTGAGCACGGCTCCGGTGGGATTGTGGGGCGAGCAGACATAGAGCAGCTGGCAGTCCCGCCAGGTGGCCTCATCCACCCTGTCGAAATCCGGCGCCAGCCCAGAGCTGTCGAGACAGTTGACGAACACCGGCCGGGCGCCTGCCAGCAGGGCCGCGCCTTCGTAGATCTGGTAGAAAGGGTTGGGCATGAGCACCAGAGGGTTGCCGGCCTTGCGGTCGATGACCGCCTGCGCGAAGGCGAACAGGGCCTCGCGAGTGCCATTCACCGGCAGCACATGGTGCTCGGCGTCCAGGCTGCCGGAAGGCAGTTTGAAACGGCGGGTCAGCCACTCGCAGATGACCTGGCGCAGCTCCGGCGCGCCTTTGGTCAGGGGATAGGCGGACAGGCCGTGCAGGTGAGACAGCACGGCCTCGGTGATGAACGCCGGCGTGGGGTGTTTGGGCTCGCCGATGGACAGGGCGATGTGATCCAGCGCCGCCGGGGGCTGGCAGCCTTCCTTGAGCTGTCGCAGCTTTTCGAAGGGGTAGGGCTGGAGTTTGTGCAGGTCGGTGTTCATACTGGGGCGCGAGCCTTGGAATCAGGAAGCGAATTATACAACAACGGCATACTGAGGTTTGCGGCTTGAGGGGAGAACTTCCAAGAGGTCGTCATGCAGGCTTTCACAGGGATGGTGTCTGCTCGGAAAACCTCGGAGGCATGGATGCCGACGCGGAGCGTACATGGATGTAAATACAGCGTTTTTCCGGGCAGACACCATCCCTTCCTTGTCAATTATTTCGAACTTAAACGAGATGATCCAAAAAGAAGTCCGGGACAATCCCCGCCAGCGGCGGCTGGCCACGGTTTTTCTGTTGTACTCCGCCACCTTTTGGGGACTAGTGTGGTATCCCCTGCGCCTGCTGGACGAGGCGGGACTGAGCGGCCCCTGGCAGATGCTGGTAGCTTATGGCGGCGCCTTCCTGGTGTTGGCCCTGGCGCGCTGGCCGGGGCTGAACGGCATGCGGGGGCAGGGTGGCCTTCTCATCCTCATGGCCCTGGCCGCCGGCTGGACCAACGTGGGTTTCGTTCTGGCCATGCTGGACGGCAGCGTGGCCCGGGCCCTGATTCTGTTTTACCTGTCTCCTCTGTGGACCGTGCTGCTGGGGCATTTTCTGCTGGGTGAGAAGCTGCACCGCGCCACCCTGCTGGCCCTGCCCCTGGGCTTGTTCGGCGCCGGGCTCATGCTCTGGTCGCCGGATATTCTGGAGACCGGCCTGAGCTGGGGTGACATGGCGGCCATGACGGCGGGTATGGCCTTCGCCCTGGCCAACGTCATCACCCGCGCCCTGCATCACCTGGGCACTCGCCAGAAGACCCTGGTTTCCTGGGCGGGGGTGGTTGTGGTTTCCCTGCTATTGCTGGCGCTCCAGGGAGGAGATATTCCTCGGGTTTCCGTCCTGGCCTGGGGCGCCAATCTGCTGCTTGGCGTGGGAGGCTTTCTGCTGACCACCCTGGCGGTGATCTATGGCGTCTCCCACATGCCGGTGCAGCGTTCCTCGGTGATTTTGCTGCTGGAGATCCTGGTGGGGGCCTTGAGCGCCTGGCTGCTGGCGGGGGAGAACATGAACCTGCGGGAGTGGATGGGAGGGCTGTTGATCGTTCTTGCGGGCCTGATTGCCATCTTTCAGGAAGAAAACCAATAAAACCATTCCTGGTCGATTGTTTGGGAACAACAGGTGGGTGTCCAAAACCCGTCATTCGAGTATGATGAGCCCCGGTCCTTCGTCATCCGTCTCAACCATCCAAACCGGAGCTTTCATGAAACATGTATTGATCTCCATCCTGTCCCTGTCGATCTTTTCGCCGGCCTGGGGTGGGAAAATAGCAATCAAGAATCCCGGCTTCGAGGCTTCCGGGACGACTCCCCTGGGTTGGAGCATGGTGCAGCACGCCGGTGAACCGGCCTATGAAACCGCCATCGATGACAAGATATTCAAGGAAGGCAAGTACAGTTTCAGCATGAAACGCAAGAAAAAGCAGATCTTTGGGCTTTTGCGCCAGATTGTCGAGCTGCCCAAGGGCAGGAATGAGGGAAAGAAGCTGCATTTCTCCGCCATGCTTCGTACCGAAAAAGTTGGCAAGGCAGGCTGGGGCCTGGTGGTGAATTTTCTGGCGGTTCCTGATGGGCGTATTCTCTCCCAGGCTCGCTCGAAGCCGCTCAGGGGTGATACCGGCTGGACCCGGGTCGAGATCGTCGAGCCCATTCCCAAGGGCGCCGGACGCCTGTCCATTGGGGTGATGCTTCTGGATGAAGGCAAGGGATGGGTGGACGATGTGAAGCTGGAAGTGCGGTAATCCCTGATCTTGGGGCGCCGCCCTGTGAGAACCGCTTCCCATCATCCTGATACAGGAACAGAATCCATGTCCAGACCCTTGGCCCTGCACCACATCAGCATGATTGTCGCGGACAGCGACCGCGCCAGGGCCTTCTACGAAGGCCTACTGGGCCTGGAAGTGATAGAACGGCCCCCATTGCCCTTTCCGGGGTTGTGGCTGGCTGTTGGTGATTCCCAGATTCACCTTCTGGAACTGCCCAACCCGGATCCGATGGATGGTCGTCCCGAGCACGCCGGACGGGACAGGCATCTGGCCATGACCATCGGCAGCCTGGATGCCCTCGCGGCAAGACTGGAGGAGCAGGGCATCCCCTTTACCCGAAGCAGATCCGGAAGAAAGGCCCTGTTCTGCCGCGACCCGGACGGCAACGGCCTGGAATTCATCGAGGAATGAACGTCAAGTGAAAAGCTTACTGAAATGGGGAGGCGGCCTGACGCTGGTGGCTGTCGTGGTTGCCGTGGCGCTGATTGTCCAGGCAGTCTATTTTCGGCCTCTCAGCATCCGGGTCTTCTACGAAAAACTGTTTATCCAGCGCGTCCTGGAAGATCCGGAGCTGTTGACTGAACTGGGGCTCCTGGAGCAGTTCGGCATTCACGGGCACAATGCCAGGCTCACGGATGCTTCCCCTGAACACACGGAACAAGCCGCACGTCGGCTGACAAGGGAACTCGAGCAGCTCCATGCCTACGACAGGTCATCCCTGACAGGGCAGGCGGCCCTTTCCTACGACGTGCTGGACTATTATCTTCAGACCGAGAAGGCCGGGCTGCCATTCCGATACCACGACTATCCCGTAAACCAGATGTTCGGTGTGCAGAGCCAGCTTCCCACCATGATGACGACTTCCCAGCCCCTCAGGTCCGTCAGCGATGCCGAGGATTACATCAGCCGTCTTCATGGGTTTGGCCGCAAGTTTGATCAGCTGCTGAGAAGTCTCGAACTCAGGGAACAGAAAGGCATACTGCCCCCCAGGTTCGTGGTGGAGAAGGTACTGGCGGAGATGCGGAACTTCATCGCCATGCCGCCACGGGAGCATCTGCTGTACAACAGTTTCGTCGAGCGGATGGGGAAGACGGGCACGGATGAAGCCGTGTTCGCTTCTCTGAAGGAACAGGTTGAGGCTGAAATCCGGGATACCGTCTATCCTGCCTACCGCAGCCTCATTGCCTATTTCATGCACTTGAACAGCCTGCCTCTGGAAAACAACGGCGTCTGGGCTCTTCCCGACGGCAAGGCCTATTATGAGTGGAAAGTCCGGGCGAACACCACCACGGAGATGAGCGCCGAGGAAATCCATCTCCTGGGTCTGTCGGAAGTGGCCAGAATCGAAGGTGAGATGGACAGGCTGCTGGTCAGCCAGGGATACGGCCGGGGCAGCGTGGGTGAACGCATGCGCAGGATGTCCAAAGAGGCCCGCTTTCTCTATCCCGATACGGATGAGGGACGGCGGCAGGTTTTGCAGGACTACCAGCGCATCATCGACGAGATCGACGCCAGGCTGGATGATGTTTTCAATCACCGCCCCGATTCCGGCGTGGTGGTGAAACGTATTCCCCGCTTCAAGGAGAAGACCTCCGCGGGCGCCTATTACAATGCGCCGCCCATGGATGGCAGCCGTCCCGGCGTCTTCTACGCCAATCTTCACAAGATGTCAGCCATACGCAAGTGGGGCATGCGCACGCTCGCCTATCACGAAGCCATCCCCGGGCATCATTTCCAGATTGCCATTGCCCGGGAGCTGAAAGGCTTGCCCACCTTTCGGAAGATACTGCCTTTTACCGCCTATGTGGAAGGCTGGGCCTTGTACGCCGAGCGCCTGGCCAAGGAGATCGGCATGCTGGAGGACCCCTTTGATGACCTGGGCCGCCTGCAGGCGGAAATGTTCCGTGCCGTGCGCCTGGTGGTGGATACGGGACTGCACGCCAAGCGCTGGACCCGTGAGCAGGCCATCGCCTACATGAAGGACAAGACCGGCATGCCGGAGACCGACATCGTGGCGGAAGTGGAACGCTACCTGGTGATGCCCGGACAGGCCCTGGCCTACAAGATCGGCATGCTGAAGATTCTCGAGCTGCGGGAAAAGGCCCGCTCAAGGCTGGGAGAGGACTTTGATATCCGTGAGTTCCATGATGTCATACTCGGCAACGGCGCGCTTCCCCTGCCGTTGCTGGAGCGGCAGGTGAATGCATATATTGCCCGCAAATCAGTTTGACGGGCTGAGCGGTTTTCCGGCATTGGTATCCTGAGATTCCTGGAAGTAATAATCATATTTCTTGTGCAGGTCGTTGGTGAACTTCCAGGCCTCGCTGTAGGACAGGCCGTTGTTCTTTGGCAGAATCACCTTGACGTACAGGCCGTCGGGCTGCTGTTCTTTCAGGCGGGTGAGAATGTCGTCCAGCTTCTTCCGTGACACTGCCTTGAATTCACCCGTGCCGCCGTCACGCCATTCAATGTGCCGTTTGCCGTTCTTCTTGAAGTAGCGGACTTCCACCAGGTGACGTCCCTTGGCTGAGCGGGCAGGGCGGATCAGCTTGTCATAGCGTACCTTGAGACTGTCATACTCGTCGGCCAGCAACAGGTATTTTTCCTCCACGTCCTGGCGCAAGGCCCGGGCTTGGGCCAATGCCTGGTCCTGGTTCTCCACCTTGGCTTTGAGCATGGCGATCTGCAGGCTCTGACGATCCAGCTGCTCCTTGATATTCTCGTATTGCCGCTGCAGATCCGCCAGTTCGCGGCGGGACAGGGTTTCCCGGTTTCTGGCCTCGGCGGCGGTTTTCTCGGCGGATTGCTTGTCCAGCATAAGCTGCGCCGCCTGCTGGGCGAGGTTGTTGCGCTCTTCCAGTAACGCTTCCAGGCGGCTGTCGCGATCGGCAATGGCGCGGGCGCGTACGCTGTTCTGTTCCTGCAGGCGCATGACCTGGAGCTGCAGTTCATTGATGCGTGTGTCGGCGGCGTCCAGCTGCTCCAGGGCCGTGTCCAGCTGGGCGGCCAGGGTTTCCTTCTCCTCCCCGGTGGAGCGGGCCAGCTCCATGGCCTGGCGCTCGGCTTCCACGGTGGCGCGGATTTCCTTCACCAGTTCCATGTTGCGCAGCAGAACGACGACCATGGAAATGAGGAAGATCATCATGATCACTGTCATCACGTCGGTGAATGAGGGCCAGAAGCTCTCGTTTCCCTGGCTGTCCCTGCGGTTCAGGCGCAGGTCGATGAAGCTGCCGCTTTTCTTCATGCTTCGTCTTCCGGCAAGCGGAAGCCCTGGCGCAGCAGTTTGATTACCCTGCCCATTTGCTGCTGCCCCTGCTCCGCCTGTTGCTGGTATTCATCCACGGCGTCCAGCAGCCGGGTTTCCGCCCGGGCCACCACTTTCTGGGATTCCTGCATCTGCTTGACCAGGGACTGCAGGGAACGCACCAGCCCCGTGAACTCGTAAAGGGTGGTGTCCTGTTCCACCACGAACAATGGTGCCAGGTAGGTGGTGGTCACCTGTTCCACGGCGCTGAGCAGGTTGGTCTGGGCGTCCGTGAGCTTGAGATAGAAATAGCCGAAGAACAGGTAGCAGACGATGGCGGTGATGGTCGTGGACAGGGCCGTGGACATGCCATGGATGACCAGACCCATGCCTTCCACGTCCACCGCGTTCTCGAGGAGGTCCGAGGCGCCCAGCAGGGCCAGGGACAGGGAGACGATGGTGCCGAACACGCCGGTGAGGATGAGCACGTTGCTGATGTATTTCGGAAAACTGGTGCGGGTGCTTTCGCTGGCCAGCAGGGTGGCGGCCAGGGCTCCCTGGTCGATGGGGGTGCTGGCGGCATGGAGGCGTTCCATGACCAGGTAACGGCGGGCAATGATGCTGGTTGCCGGCACCTCGTGCAGGGGGTCCTCAAGTTCCTCTTCCTGGTTGCGTACGAAGCGGGCGGTGGCTTTTTCCTCGCGGCTGTAGGACAGGAAGATGGCGATCATGCGCGCCAGGCCGATGAGAAACAGGGCCACGATGGCGCCGTTGATAATCCAGCCCGTGGCGGTGAGCTGATCGCGGAAATACACAGTGGCAACCAGGTCATACTTCCAGGCGGTGACAGCGGCCATGAGCAGGGCCACGAAGAACATGAGCAACAGGGTGTTGCGGCTGAAATGGCTGCGGAAACTGATGATCTGCAACGGTGTAATCCCCCGGGGAAACAGTATGATTTTCCCATGATCCACCATTGCGGGCCCTTCTTCAAATGGGGAATCGCTGACAGCGGGAGTGGGCCGGCCCACAGTGGCTTGACCTGGAGCTGACTCCAGGGTCTAGACTGCACTACACTGAGAACATCAGCCACTACGGAGGCAGGATATGAGCATACAGGTAGAGGTCTTTTCAGCGCCAGGCTGCGGAAAATGCGGCAAGGCGAAACAGGTGCTCAGGCGCATTGCCGATGAGTGGGAATCCGGCGCAATCCAGTGGCGGGAAGTGGATATACTGGAAGAGCTGGACTATGCCGTTGCCTTGGGCGTGCTGTCCACACCGGCTATCGCCGTGGACGGAGTGCTGCTGTTCACTGCGCTACCTTCGGAGAAGAAGCTGCGCCAGGCCCTGCAAGAGGCTCTTGCGGGAGGGAAGGCATGATCACTGTCCTGATCGTTGGCGCCCTGCTGCTGGGGCTGCTGGCCTTTTTCGAGCCCTGCACCATCGCCACCCATACCCTGTTTTCCGCGCGGGCGCATCGTCAGCCCCTGTCCAGCTGTTGCCGCGGCCTGGTCTTTGTCTGGATCAGTCGCAGCCTGCTGCTCATGGGGCTGATGCTGCTGGCGGTGCTGCTCATTCCGCCGCCCCGGTTGCAGCCCTGGCTGCCCGGCGCGGCCTTGGTGCTCATGGCGGCCCTCTATGTGTTGTCCCGGTATGCCTACATTCCCGTTCCCCACCTGGAATTCTTCCGCCTGCTTCCCGGCGGCGGGCGCTTGCCTCATTCCCTGCGCCTGGGACTGACCCTGCCGGCCTGCACCCTGCCGCTGGTTGTGGTGGTCGGGGGGCTGGTGATCAGCCTCGGGTCCGTGGAACTGGCCTTGCTGGCAGGGTTGCTGTTCGCCACCATGTTCACCCTGCCCATGCTGTTCGCCGCTGCGCGGGGCGTGGATGAAAGGCAGCGTCATGTTTTCGGTTTCTTTGCCCGGAACGCACCCTGGCTGACGGCCCTGCTTCTTCTGGGAGGCGCTGCTTGGCTGCTGTTTCCGGCGGATTTCAGCGTGGACAGCCTGGAGAACAGCCTTGAACAGGCCAGCGCCGCCGCCCTCGGGCTGGCCTTCCTCGCGGGCTTTCTGTTCAGCTTCAATCCCGTGTCCTTTGCCTCCATTCCCGTGGTGCTGGCCTACGTGACCCGGGCAGGGGAAAAACGCCGCGCCCTGCTCATGGGCGGGGCATTCGTGGCGGGCATGCTGCTTACCCATGTGGTGCTTGGCGTGGCCATGGCCCTGGGCGGTGAATGGGTGAAGGATGTCATGGGCAGGGCCTGGGGGCTGCTGCTGGGGCCGGTGCTGATAGTGCTGGGCGTGATATGGGCGGGCTGGTGGACGCCGCGCCTGCCCTGGCTGTCCATGCGGGCGCGAAAGGTGAGTGGCACCTGGGGCGCCTTCCTCCTGGCCATTCCTTTTTCCATTGCCATCTGCCCCTTCTGTACGCCGGCCCTGCTGGTCACCCTGACGGCCAGCGCCGCCATTGGTTCAGCGGTCTATGGCGGCCTGCTGTTGCTGGCTTTTGCCCTGGGGCGTAGCATACCCGTCATGCTCGGCGCCTGGAGCATGGGCTGGCTGGAGTCCATGCAAGTCATTTCCCGGCACCAGCGCAAGCTGGAGCTTGCCGCCGGCATCATCCTGATTGTCACGGGACTCTATCTGCTCAATGAGTACTTTCTCATCATCGAATACTGACCGCCCCTTGCGCATCGGGGAGGCGGCGCGTGCCACGGGCCTTAGCGTGGACACCCTGCGTTACTACGAGAAACTCGGTCTGCTCAAGCCGGGGCGCATGGAAAGTGGCGCGCGCTTCTACGGGGAGAGGGAGTTGTCGGTGCTGCGTTTCATCCGGCGGGCCAAGGCCATGAATTTCAGCCTGGAGGAAATTGCCCGGCTGCTGGAAATGCGCGCCAACCCCCAGCATGCCCGGGACGAAGTGCGGGAACTGACATACCGCAAGCTCAAGGCCATCAGCGCCCAGATTGAGGAACTGGGCCTGCTGAAAAATGAGCTGACCCTGCTGCTGAACCTGTGCCGGGGGGCGGAAGACGGCTGTCCCATCATCGAGGGTCTTGAAGCTGAGGAACCGGACGAGGGCACATAGACGGGGTCGGAGTCGAATCAGGGTGATGTTGAGTAAGCCCAACCGCTAGAGGTGATTCGACTCCGACCCCTTCTGCCCGCTTCAACCGGACTCCGCCCCCATCCACCATAGACGGGGTCGGAGTCGAATCAGGGTGATGTCGAGTAAGTCCAACCGCTCAGGATGATTCGACTCCGACCCCTTTAACCCGCAACCACAAGGGCCGCATAGCCATGATCAGCAGCAGTACGCCACTGGCGGCCGCCACCCACAAAGGCAGCACTTCACCGCTACTATTGAGTTCCGCCACCACATCGATATCCAGGGTATTCACCAGGATGTCAGTGATGATGCCCAGGCCCAGGCTGGCCAGGCTGATGCCCAGCAGGTAGACCATGGTGACAGCCCGTCCCATTTCCTTGTGTATGACCCCGATGGTGGCGATATTGGTGGCGGGGCCGGCCAGGAGAAACACCAGCACCGTGCCCGGCGAGATGCCGGCCAGCAGCAGCCCCGCCGCCACGGGAGTGGAGGCCGTGGCGCAGACATAGACCGGAATGCCGGCCAGCAGCATGAGCAGCTTGGCATCCAGGCCACTGCCCCATTCAGCCATGGCCAGGGGCGGTACCAGGGTGGCGACCAGAGCGGCCAGCAACAGGCCAATGGCCAGCCAGGTCACCAGATCGTCCAGAATATCGGTGAAGGCGTAGGCGATGCCTTGCCAGGTTCTGGCAAGAAAGCCCGGCTGCGCCGTTTCTTCCGCTTGAGCGCAGCTGCCGCTGCTGCAGCAGCTTCCCGCGGACGCTTCCCCCAGAGGCAACGGAGGAGGCGCGGCCTTCCTGACAAACAGGGCCATGAATCCTGTGAATACCGCGCTGATGATGGCGGCCAGGGGGCGTATCACGGCCATGAAGGGGCCGAGGAGGGCATAGGAGAGGGCCACGGAATCCGGTCCCGTCTCCGGCGTGGCAATGAGAAAGGAGAGGGTGGTGCCGCGCGATGCCCCAGCCCGGCGCAGCCCCAGGGCGGCGGGCAGCACCCCGCAGGAACACAGGGGCAGGGGGGCGCCGATGAGGGCCGCCTTGACCACCGCCCAGAAGCTGTTGCCCCCCAGCCAGCGGTTCAGGCGATCCGCGGGCAGCCAGGCCTTGATGAGCCCGGCGGCCACCAGGCCCAGTACCAGCCAGGGGGCGGCGTCCAGGTAGAGATCCAGCAGATTGCTCAGAAAGCGGGTCATGCGTTCGTCAACTTTCCAACAACGGAAGCGCCTTCCTCATTTTGTGACTCCCCGGGAGAACAGGGCGTAGAGCACCGGCAGCACGAACAGGGTAAGCAGGGTGCTGGAAGCCAGCCCGCCCACCACTACCGTGGCCAGGGGGCGCTGCACTTCGGAGCCCACGCCATGGGAGAGTAACATGGGAATCAGTCCCAGGGCAGCGATGGCTGCCGTCATGAGCACCGGCCGCAGGCGCGACAGGGCGCCGTTGAACACGGCTGTTCCCATGTTCTCACCGGCTTCCAGGTTCTGGTTGATGGCGTTGACCATGACCACCCCGTTGAGCACCGCCACGCCAAACAGGGCGATGAAGCCGATGGAGCCCGGCACGGACAAATACTGCCCCGTGTAGTACAGGGCGGCGATGCCGCCAATGAGGGCCAGGGGTACGTTGAGCATGATGAGCAGGGCCTGGCCCACGGAGTGGAAGGCGAAGTACAGCAGCAGAAAGATCAATCCCAAGGACAGGGGCACCACGATCATCAGGCGCTGCTGGGCGCGCTGCTGGTTCTCGAACTGGCCGCCGAATACCACGGAATAACCGGCGGGCAGGTCGATTTCTTCGGCGATGCGCTGGCGCAGTTCCTTTACCAGGCCGCCCATGTCCCGGCCTTCCACATTGGACTGGATGACCACCCTGCGCTGCACGTCGTCCCTGCGGATCTGCGGCGGGCCGGACTCGATGGCCACGTCCGCCACCTCGCCCAGGCGCACCCATGCGCCGCCGGGGGCCTGCATGACCAGCTGCCGTATGCTCTCCACGTCCTCCCGGTAGGCTTTGGCCAGGCGCACATAGATGTCATAGCGCTCGTTGCCCTGGATGACCTGTCCGGCCTCGGTGCCGCCGATGCCGTCGGATACCAGGTCCATGACCTGGGACACGGGTATGCCATAGCGGGCCAGCACGTCGCGCCTCGGGCGCACGGTGAGCTGGGCCTCGCCGGCGATCTGTTCCATCTCCACGGCCCGGGTGCCTTCCACCTTGCGTACCAGGGTTTCGATCGCCTTGCCCTTTTCCGCCAGCACGGCGAGATCCGGGCCGAACAGCTTGATGGCCAGTTGCGCTTTCACCCCGGACAGCAGCTCGTCCACCCGGGTGGCGATGGGCTGGGAGAAGGTGAACAGCAGCCCCGGATGCATGGACAGGGCTTCCTCGAACTTCTGCTGCAGCTCGAAGCGGTTGCTGGCAGATGTCCATTCGGCCACGGGCTTGAGGCCCACGTAGATTTCCACGTTGGAGACGGGCTCCGGGTCGCCGCCAAGCTCCGCCCGGCCCACGCGGCTGGAGGCGTAGGTCACTTCCGGGAACTTCATCAGTTCCTGCTCCAGCTGCGCCGCCACTTTCAGGGATGTGTCCAGGCTGGCTGAGGGGGCCAGGGTGACGCGGATATTGATAGTGCCTTCCTCCAGCTCGGGTACGAACTCGGTGCCCAGGCGCGGCAGCAGGAACATGGCGAAGGCGAACATGGCCAGGGCGCCCAGCACCACCAGCCAGCGGGCCTTCATGGCAAAGGCCAGGCTGCGCCGGTACAGCCATTCCAGGGGCAGGAACACGGGGCTGTCACGATGCTTCACCGCCTTGCGGAAGGAGAAGGTGGCCAGGGCGGGCATGACCACCAGGGCCACTATCAGGGAGGTGAGCATGGCCAGCACGATGGAAATGGCCATGGGCTGGAACAGCTTGCCTTCCACGCCTTCCAGGGCGAACAGGGGAGCGAATACCACGATAATGATGATTACCGCGTAGAACACCGGGCGGCCCACCTCCCGGGCGGCCTCCTGGATGCGCAGGGCGATGCCATGGCGGTCGTGCTCGGCATCGAAGGGGTGCGGGTCCCCCGGCGCCACCTCCCGGGCGATCTGCTCCCGGTGGCTATCGTCCGGGCGGGTGAGATGCTTGAAGATATTTTCCATCATCACCACCGAGCCATCCACCATCATGCCGATGGCAATGGCCAGGCCGCCCAGGGACATGAGATTGGCGGACAGCCCCCAGTAGCTCATGGCAGTGAGTGCCAGGCCCACGGACAGGGGCACGGAAATGAGCACGAGCAGGGTGGCGCGGATGTTTAGCAGAAACAGCAGCAGCACCACCACGATGAGTACGAAGGCTTCCATCAGCGCCTTGCTCACGGTATGCACCGCCTGCTCCACCAGCTTGCCCTGGTCGTAGAAGGGCTCAATGGTGACACCTTCCGGCAGGGCCTGCTGGATGGCGGGCAGGCGTTCTTTCACCGCGTCTATGGTGGCTTTGGTGTTGGCCCCCAGGCGCTTGAGAACGATGCCCGCCACCACTTCTCCCAGGGCTTCGGGCTGGCCGTTGGCATCCCGCCGGGTCATGGTCACAGCGCCCTGGCGGATTTCACCGCCGAAACTTACCTCGGCCACGTCGGCCACGCGCACCACGACGCCATCCTCGTCCTTCAGGGGAATGTTGCGGATGTCCCGCAGGCCGTCCTCGCCGGCGCGCACCCAGCCCACGCCGCGGATCACCAGCTGTTCGGCGCCCCGGTCCAGGTACCAGCCACCGGCGTTGCGGTTGTTGTCCTCGATGGCCCTGGCGATGTCGTCGATATGTATGCCATAGGCCAGCAGCTTGCGTGGATCCACCTGCACCTGGTACTGGCGCACTTCGCCACCATAGGAAAGCACGTCGGTGATGCCGTCCACGGGCAGCAGCAGGAGTTTCACTACCCAGTCATTGAGGCTGCGCAGGGCGATGGCGTCATGTTTTTGGGGATCGTCCGCACGCAGGATGTACTGGTATACCTGGCCCAGGCCTGATGTGTTGGGACCCATTTCCGGGGTACCCACGCCCTCGGGAATCTGTTCCCGGGCGTCCTGCAGACGCTCGAACACCAGCTGGCGGGCAAAATAGATGTCCGTGCCTTCCTTGAATACCACGGTGATGACGGACAGGCCGGTCTTGGAGATGGAACGCACCTCCTCCACGTCGGGCAGGGCGTACATTACCGCCTCGATGGGATAGGTGATGAGCTGTTCCACTTCCTCCGCCGCCAGGCCCTCGGCCTCGGTGTTGATCTGCACCTGGACGTTGGTGACGTCGGGGAAGGCGTCCAGATTGAGTTTCGGAATAAGCGCTGCCGCCGCGCCCAGCACGGCGACCAGGCCCAGTACCACCAGCAGGCGGTTGGCTACGGACCAGTCGATGAGTCTGTTCAGCATGATTCAGTTCCTCATCAGTGGTTGTGCACGGCAAAACCGGACTTGGCCAGTTCTGACTGTACGAAGAAGGCTCCTTGCACCACTACGGGGGTGCCTTCCGGCAGGCCCTCGATGACGGCAATACCGGGAAGCTGGCGTACCAGCTCCACTTCCACGGGCTCGAATTCTCCCGGCGCCTTTTCCACGAAGACCTGCCAGTCTCCGTCTGGGCTGCGCAGCACGGCGTTGGTGGGCAGGGAGATGGCGGATTGTGCCGAGGTGCCAACCTGGATACGGGTGGTGACGAACTGGCCCGGGTGCAGGTGATCGCCGGGGTTGGGGATTTCCAGGCGCACGCCCATGGTGCGGGTGGTCTCATCCATGGCGTGATGGATCTGTACGACCTTGCCTTCAACCCAGTGGTTGGCGGCAAGGATGCGCGCCTTGGCGCCGGGCGTTACCTGGCTCATGACATCAGGATTGACCCGGGCCTCCACCCAGATGCTGGATTCATCGGTAATCTCGAACAGCAAATCGCCCGGCTCCGCCATTTGGCCGACAATGAAGTCGTCGCGGATCACCGTGCCGTCCTGGGGAGAGAGCAGGGCAAAGCTCCCATCCGCGCTGTCGATGCGGGTGTCCCGCACCAGTTGTTTTACCTGTTCGGCGGTCATGCCATAAGCGAGCAGGCGTGCCCGGGCCTGCTGCCAGGCTACCCGTGCTTCCAGGAAACGCTGTTCAGAAACCACCTGTTTGCCCAATTTGCTTACCCGCTGCCAGTCCTTGTAGGCCACCAGGGCTGCGCCCTGGGCTTCGGCCATGTCGGCGCTGGACAGGGTTACCAACTTCTGGTCCTTGCGCACCCTGTCGCCCAGGCGGGCATGGCGGGCCACCACCTGGGCTTCGATGCGGGGCGTCACCTGGCTGGTAGCATAGGCATTGAGCTGTACCTCCCCGGGGGCTTCGATTTCCTCGGCCAGGGGCCGGGCGGCCAGGGCTTCCACCCGGATGCCGGCCATTTCCATCTGGGCCTTGTTCAGCCGGACGATGTTTTCTTCCTCGCCATGTCCGTGTTCATCTTCTTCATGGGTGTCGGTCTGGCCCTCGTGATTCTGTTCGCCCTGGTGTTCGTGATGATCCCCGGTTGCATGTGCGGGCAGGCTCAGGCTCAGGGCGAGCAGAAGGGAATAGGGGGTGAGTTTCTTGTTCATGATGCGTTACTCTCGTTGTTGCTGTTCAACCAGGCTTCCAGGGAATTGGAAGCGCCCAGCCATTCGATCCATGCACGCCAGAGTTCGCCTTGCAGTTCGGCGCCGGCAATCTGGGTGTCCAGGGTCTGTTGCAGCTGCAGAAGGTAGTCGGTGGTGCTCATTTCTCCGGAGCGCCACAGGGTTTCCAGCAGGTCGGCGCGCTGACGCAGGCTATCCTGGCCCAGGGAAATCCATTGTTGCCAGGCTCTGGCCATGACGTTGTAACCGGCATGTGCCGCCTGGAGGCGGGCCTTGAGATTGAAGAAGGCCTGCTGAGCCTGTTTTTCCGCCTGCAGGGCATCGGCGCGGGCGGCATCCACTTCCGACTGAAAGTCGTTGCGTATCTGCAGAGGCATGGAGAAGCCCAAGCCAATGAGATTCTCGCTGCCTTCCTTTCCCGCGCGGATGCTGAAACTGGGATCAGCCTTGCGTCCCCGGTCCGTGGCCTGGATCTGCAGCTGGACCTTTCTTGCTGTGGCCAGTAACTGGCGTACCCGGGGATGCCGGCGGGCCAGCTCATCCGGGTCGCGCAAGGGTGTCAGTAGTGGCAGGTTCTCGGGCAGGGTAAGGTCAGGGTTCGGCGATTGGCCGTTTATGGCGTAATAGTCGTTTCGGGCCTGGATGAGGGCGGCCTGGTTGGCTGCTTCCTGCATCATGGCCTCGGACCAGGACAGGCGAGCCAACTCCAGCTCGGCCCGGGAGATGTCTCCAGCCTGATGCCGCCGGGCTGCCAGTGTCGTGAAGCGTTGAAGGATCCGGGAGCGTCGCTGGTAGAGTTGGGCCGTGGCCTGGCGGGTCAAGACTCTTCCCAAGGCATCCAGCAGTTCCACGGATTTGTCCAGTTTGAGCGCGTCCAGGCTGGCCTGGACAGCATCTACCTCTGCTTGGGCCACCTGTTCCAGACCGCCGCGCTTGTCGTGCCAGTCGATGGTCTGGGAAAGGCCCAGGGTATAGGTTTCCACGTCGGTGCTTTCGGCTTCCGCCTCAAGCTCCGGATTGTTGAGGGGCCTGGCAGCGCCGGAGAGCCGGTTCCTGGCGGCATCCAGAGCGGCTTCGGCGGCCTGGATCTCCGGGCTGGCAGCCATGGAGCGGCGAACGATATCGCCATAGACCGAGGAATCCGGTGGCGTTGCCTGGCTTTGAAAACTGCCCGTAAGCAAGATACAGGTCAGCAGGCCCATGCGGGCGTGACTCGAGTACTTCATGATCTGTTTTCCGTAAAGCTGGATGATGACAGCCGGACAATCCGTCCTTTTCGGACGGGCTGACAGTCAGCTGCATGAACTGGCGGAAATCAGATGCTTATGGGAGGACGCAGCAGGGAGGGAGGGGAAAAGGAATTGAAGGAGACGCGATAGGCGCTGGCAAGCACCTTGCCGCCTTCGTAAATGTTGAAGAAAGAGTCAGTATTCAGACCCAGAAGGTGGCTGACGCCATGGCTACAGTGGTGGCAGCCGGTATCGTCATGGGAGCCGTTGTCGTCGCCTGCACTATCCAGGCTTATGCCGATGTCGGCAGACAGTTCTCCATGCACGTCAGCAGCCAGCGCCATACCGTACCCGAATATGGAGAGCATGAGCCAGATAAGAATGAAGCGACGCAGCATGGAAGTACCAGGGTTGAATCCGTGACCCGAATCTACAGGAATCCCGTCGATGATGCAATTCTTACGGGCAAGTGGAGAATCCTGAGCCAATGGTGCTTCAGTAACGCACGAGGATTGGTTAAACTCCCGTCACCCGAACCACTGCCATCCGTTCAATAACCATTCAGGATCCACGATGTTCCAGGATATTCTGACCAAGACCTATTACGGCAACACCATCGGCACCTACATGCTGTCCTTTCTGCTGATCATCGCCTCGGTGGTTCTGGCAAGGGTGGTGTACTGGGCCATCGGGCATGTCATCAAGCGCCTTACCCGCCGAACCAAGAACCGGCTGGACGACATTCTGGTGGACATGCTGGAAGAACCGGTGGTGTTCGCCATCGTCATCATCGGCATCTGGTTTTCCCTGAAGCTGCTGCATACATCGGAAACCGCCCAGACCGTCATTTCCACGGCCTATTACATTCTCATTGTCTTCGATGTGGCCTGGTTCCTCTCCCGGGTGCTGGATGCCCTGGTGAAACGCTACATCGCACCCCTGGTGCAGCATTCCGAAAGCAAGCTGGATGACCAGCTGCTTCCCATCATTCACAAAGGGTTGAAGATTGCTCTGTGGATCATGGCTCTGCTCATCGCCCTGAACAATGCGGGCTACAACGTGGGCGCTGTTCTGGCCAGCCTGGGAATCGGTGGCATTGCCTTCGCCATGGCGGCCAAGGACACGATTGCCAACCTGTTCGGCAGTTTCACTATTTTCGTGGACAAGCCCTTTACCGTTGGTGAGCGGGTGCTGCTCAATGGCTACGATGGCTTCGTGCGCGAGATCGGCGTGCGCAGCACGCGACTGGAAACCCTGAACGGGCGCATGGTGACCCTGCCCAACTCCCAGGTGGCCAACGAGTGCATAGAGAACATCAGCTCCGAGCCCAGCCGCAAGATTACCGTGGATCTGGGCCTGACCTATGACACCAGCCCGGAAGACATGCAGAAGGCCATGGACATCCTGCAGCAGATTATCGCGGAAAATGACCGCACCGAGGAAAAAGCGGTCACGGCCTTTACCGCTTTCAATGATTTTGCCCTCAATATCCGCTTCATCTATTACATCAGGAAGGGGCAGAGCGTGTTTGGGGTGCAGACGGAAGTCAACCTGGAGATTCTCAGGCGCTTCAATGAAGCGGGACTGGAGTTCGCCTTCCCGACCCAGACCATCTATACCATTCCTGCTACCGGCAGCTGAGAGTTCATGGGGAATGCTGAAGATATCCAACACGGTCAGTATTCCTGATGATGAAATCCAGATCAGCGCCATCCGCGCCCAGGGCGCGGGTGGACAGAACGTCAACAAGGTTTCTTCGGCTGTTCACCTGCGTTTTGACATTCGGGCGTCTTCATTGCCGGATTTCTACAAAGAGCGTCTGCTAAAGCTCTCTGACCGGCGCATCAGCCGGGAAGGCGTTGTCGTCATCAAGGCGCAAAAGCATCGCACCCGCGAAAAGAATCTTGCCGATGCCCTGGAAAGGCTGGCAACGCTGGTAAGGAGCGCCGCCGTGGTGCAAAAGGCCAGACGTCCTACCAAGCCGGGCAAGGCCGCGAAACAGCGGCGCCTGGACGCCAAGACCCGCCGGGGGAAAACCAAGGCCCTCAGGCGCAGGGTTCGTCCAGTGTAGTTATCCAAAGGAATACCTCCTATGAAAAATTGTTGTCTCGTTCTCACCCTGGGCTGTGTATTTGCGCTGAGTTCTGTACAGGCCCGGGAGGAGAATGCGCATTTCTGGTATGAACAGGGCCGTCAGGCCGTGGATGCAGCGGCAGAAATGCGCCCGGATACCCGGCCAGCCCGTAACGTCATCCTGTTCATCGGTGACGGCATGGGTATCTCCACCGTTACCGCGGCCCGTATTCTCCAGGGCCAGTTACGGGGTGAGACCGGGGAGGAGAACCTGTTGGCCTTTGAAACCCTGCCATACCTGGCCCTGTCCAAGACCTATAACACGGACATGCAGACGCCGGATTCAGCCGGCACCATGTCCGCCATCATTACCGGGGTAAAGACCCGGGCGGGCGTGATTTCTGTCGACCAGCGCGTGCAAAAGGGCAACTGCGCTTCGGCCAGGGGCGCTGTACTCAAGACTTTCCTGGAACAAGCCGAGGAAGGGGGGCTTTCCACCGGCGTGGTTACTACGGCACGCCTGACCCATGCTACCCCGGCGGCCACCTATGCCCATGTGCCCGAGCGTTCCTGGGAGGATGATTCCCGCCTCAGCAGGGAAGCGAAAAAGAATGGCTGCCGCGATATTGCCCGCCAGCTCATCGAGTTTCCTTTCGGTGATGGGCTGGAAGTGGCCATGGGGGGCGGCCGGCGGGGATTTCTTCCCGAGAGTCAGGATGATCCCGAGGACAAGGGCAGGAAAGGGGCGCGCAAGGATGGACGGAATCTGCCCCGGGAATGGCTGAAAAACCATCCCAATGCCGCTTACGTCTGGAACAAGTCCCAGTTCGACGCCGTTGACCCGGCCAGGACCGATCACCTCCTGGGGTTGTTCGAGTATTCGCACATGGAATACGAGCACGATCGCCCCGCGGATGCCGGCGGTGAGCCTTCCCTGTCGGAAATGACTGCCAAGGCCATGGATATCCTGTCCAGGAATCCCAAAGGGTATTTCCTCATGGTGGAAGCCGGTCGTATCGATCATGCCCATCATGCCGGAAATGCCTTCCGCGCCCTGACCGATACCATCGAGCTGTCCAACGCGGTTGAGCTGGCCCGGGAGAAGGCCGGTGATGACACCCTAATCATCGTTACCGCCGATCACAGCCATGTGTTCACCATGGCAGGCTATCCGTCCCGGGGCAATCCCATTCTGGGCAAGGTGGACAAGGGCAGGGGCGGGCAAGGGTATGAGCTGGCAGCGGACGGCAAGCCCTACACGACCCTTTCATATGCCAATGGCCGGGGCGCGGCCATGCTGAAAAAAGGCGGTGACACTCATTACGGCGTGCCCATAGGCGCGGGCAGGGACATGGACCTGGGACATATCGACACATCTGATCAGGGTTTCCACCAGCAGGCCCTGGTGCCCCTGGAGGCCGAGACCCATGGCGGGGAGGATGTGGCCATCTATGCGGGTGGTCCGGGGGCCTGGCTGTTCCACGGGGTCCAGGAACAGAACGTCATCTACCACGTCATGCGTGCCGCAACCGGCCTGGGCGGGAAGCGCTGAAAGAGCGTTTTTTCTGTATTTGGTATTGGGGTAGAAATACAGCGCGTGACTTTCTTCCCGTGCGCGGGGAGGGTTGGGGGGGCTTCGGGACTACTGGCAAGCGCCGTAACCCACCGGATCGCCGGTATAGACCGCTTCGAAATCGCCCGCTGTGACCTGGCCCAGTTCCGCCAGCATCTCATCGTCCCAGTCGTCGTGGTGCTCGCCGCTGATGAACATGTCGCTGCCTGTGTCCGCGAGCACGATGCCCCATTTCTTCATGGCCCGCAGGATGACCTGTACGGGAGCGCTGAAACCGGAGATATCGAAATCCGCGCGCAGACGGAAACGTTGTCCCATGGCAGGTGCGCTAGCGCTGCACCCGCCCCGTCCGTCCGAGTGACTGGCCGGGGGAATGTAAGCGGAACGGATGCTGCTCAGGGTGAAGCGGATGGCATGACGGATTTCTCCCTCCACCATGACTTCATGGTAACGGATCAGCCCTGGCAGTATGGCCAACCCGGACGCGTCCGCCGATGTCCAGCCAGGCGGCCGCTGCTGGTTCTGATTCAGATCCCAGATGGCGCCGGAGCCACCTGTCCAGTAACCCGGCGCATTGGTGGTGGCGTAGGTTTCGTAGAGCTTGCAGCTTTCCTGTTCCAGGACCAGCACATGCCTGTCGCCTTCATCCAGAGGGGCGCCCTCTATGGCGGGGTTGTCCGGAATGGGATAGCAGCCCGTATCCTGAGCGCCGCCGGTATCGCAGCGGTCGGCTTCCAGGTCACTCTCGTCCCACCATTCGAAGCTGATGGGCACTCTGGCCTGGCCCAGGGGAACGATATTAAAGGGAATGCCAATATCCTGCCCCGCCCAGCTGGTGCCGAAATCCGGGTGCAGGGAGGTATCGGCGCCAATGTGGGAAATGTAGATTGCGGAGTCCGGGTGCAGGGGAGCCGTATCCACGGGGGTGTTCCACATGTTGTCCGCGGGCAGGATGGGGCAGCCGCCGATTACCGGTACCGGCGGCGCTAGACTTTCAAAACCATCCGAGAGAATGACTTCGGCGTCAGCCTGGGAAAGTAGCGCCGCCTGCATGATGCTGGCGCCAAGCAGCGCCCGGAAATGATGAGACGAGGTCATGCTGTTGCCTGATGTGTTGACTGTATTTGTTAATGCCGGGGTCGGAGTCAAATTCCACCCAAGCAGTAGCAGGGAACAGTATCAGACGATTCCACGCTGTTGAACTTGACCGCCATTGTGCCTATTTGACTCCGACCCCTGATATCC
>JALVEW010000084.1 GCA_027030425.1 Sedimenticola sp. | reverse complement strand
TCCGACCCCTGATATCCAAGGTTATCGCCAGTTCAGCAATGGCTGTGTGACCTTCTTGGCAAATCCCTGCGCCCGGTTGTTGAGAGACGGTTTCACCATGCAGGATCGGGAATGGCTCAAATGGCCCGGGCCTGTTCCACCGCGTTGCCGATATAGGTGGCGGGGCTCAGGGCCTTGAGTTCCGCCCTGGCCTGCTCCGGAATGTCCAGGGTATCGATGAAAGCCTGCATGCCCGCCTGGTCGATGCGCTGGCCGCGGGTCAGGGCCTTGAGCTTCTCGTAGGGCTCTTCCACGCCATAGCGGCGCATCACTGTCTGTATGGGCTCGGCCAGAACCTCCCAGTTGGCGTCCAGGTCTTCCAGCATCCTTTCCGCGTTGGTTTCCAGCTTGCCGATGCCTCGCTGCAGGGAATTCAGGGCGATGAGGGTGTAGGCAAAGCCTACGCCCATGTTGCGCAGCACGGTGGAATCGGTGAGGTCGCGCTGCCAGCGGGACACGGGGAGCTTCATGGACAGATGGCCGAACAGGGCGTTGGCCAAGCCCATGTTGCCCTCGGCATTCTCGAAGTCGATGGGATTCACCTTGTGGGGCATGGTGGAAGAACCCACTTCCCCGGCCACTGTTTTCTGCTTGAAGTAGCCCAGGGAGATATAGCCCCAGACATCCCGGCTGAAGTCGATGAGAATGTTGTTGAAGCGGCTGATGGCGTCGAACAGCTCGGCCATGTAGTCGTGGGGCTCGATCTGGATGGTGTAGGGGTTCCAGGTCAGACCCAGTCCTTCCACGAAGCGGCGGGCATGGGCTGCCCAGTCGATGTCGGCATAGGCGCTGAGATGGGCGTTGTAGTTGCCCACGGCACCGTTGATCTTGCCCATCAGGCCCACGGCCACCACGGCCTCGCGCTGGCCGCGCAGGCGATGCACCACATTGGCCATTTCCTTGCCCATGGTGGAAGGGGAGGCGGGCTGGCCGTGGGTGCGGCACAGCATGGGCACATCCGCCAGTTCGTGGGCCAGCTCGCGGATAGCGTGGATCACCGCGTCCATCTGGGGCAGCAGCACGCCGTCACGGCCCTCGCGCAGCATCAGGGCATGGGACAGGTTGTTGATGTCCTCGGAGGTGCAGGCGAAATGGATGAACTCGCTGATGGCTTCCAGCTCGTCATTGCCGGCGATTTTTTCCTTGAGAAAGTATTCCACGGCCTTCACGTCGTGGTTGGTGGTGCGCTCGATGTTCTTCACCCGTTGCGCGTCTTCCAGAGAAAAATCGCTGATGATTTTTTCCAGGATGCCGTTGGCGTGCTCGCTCAGGGGTGGCACCTCGCCAATCTGCTCGTGGGCGGCCAGGGATTGCAGCCAGCGCACTTCCACCAGCACCCGGTGGTAGATGAGGCCGTATTCGCTGAAGATGCCGCGCAGGGGTTCGGTCTTGCTGCCATAACGGCCGTCGATGGGAGATACAGCGGTGAGGGAATTCAGTTCCATGGGGGTCTCGCGATAATGATGTGTACTGCACCTCTTCCCGAAGGAAGAGGATATGTTCGTTCAGATGGCGCCGATGCGGTCCAGGGCCTTTTCCAGGTTCTCCATGCTGGTGGCGATGGAAAGGCGGATATGCCCGGGGGAGCCGAAGGCAGTGCCGGGGACCAGGGCCACGCCGGCTTTTTCGATGAGATATTCCGCCAGCTCCAGGTCGTCGCCGATGCCGTCCAGGCGCTCGATGAAACCTTCCACCCGGGGGAATACATAGAAGGTGCCGTCCGTGGGCAGGGCTTCCACGCCTTCGATGGCATTCAGGCGGTCCACCACATAGTCATGGCGTTCCTTGAAAGCCGTCAGCATTTCCGCGATACAGTCCTGGGGACCGTTGAGGGCGGCTTCCGCCGCATACTGGGAAATGGAGCAGGGGTTGGACGTGCTCTGGGACTGGATTTTCTTCATGGCCTTGATGATATCCGCTGGCCCGCCGGCATAGCCGATACGCCAGCCGGTCATGGAATAGGCCTTGGATACGCCGTTGAGCACCAGGGTGCGCTCGTACAGGTCCGGGCAGGCGTTGAGAATGTTCATGAAGTCCTTGCCCGGCCACAGGATATGTTCATACATGTCGTCCGTGGCAATGATGACGCGCGGATGCTCGCGCAGCACCTCGCCCAAGGCGGCCAGTTCTTCCTTGCTGTAGGCCATGCCCGTGGGATTGGACGGGCTGTTGATGACGAACAGCCGGGTATTGTCGGTGATGGCGCCTTCCAGCTGGGCGGGTGTGATCTTGAACTGCTGGGAAGCGTCGGCATGCACCAGCACCGGGGCACCGCCGGCCAGCACCACCATGTCGGGATAAGACACCCAGTAGGGGGCGGGGATGATGACCTCATCGCCCGGGTCCAGCAGCGCCTGACACAGGTTGAAGAAGCTCTGCTTGCCGCCGCTGGATACCAGGATCTGTTCCGGTTCGTACTCGAAACCGTTGTCTCGCCTGAACTTGTCGATGACCGCCTGTTTCAGGCTGGCGGTGCCATCCACAGCGGTGTAGCGGGTCTTGCCCTCGTCGATGGCCTTCTTGGCGGCTTCCTTGATGTGATTCGGGGTGTCGAAATCCGGCTCGCCGGCGCCCAGCCCGATGACATCCTCGCCGGCCGCGCGCAGGGCGGCGGCCCGGGCGGTGATGGCCAGGGTGGGGGAAGGCTTGACGGCCTGCACACGCGTGGAGAGTTTAGAGTTCATCTGTGGTTCTGCGCTCCTTGGTTCTTATAGTTGTTATCATATCCCAACACAGCCGCCACCAGAATCCCCATGAGCAAAGATTTCCGAGAATTTCAGCTGGTTTCCCGTTTCGAGCCCGGCGGCGATCAGCCGGAGGCCATACAGCGCCTGACCGAAGGCATAGGCAACGGTGAGGCGGGCATGACCCTGCTGGGGGTCACGGGCTCGGGCAAGACCTTCACCATCGCCAATGTCATCCAGCGTCTGCAGCGCCCGGCCATCGTGCTGGCCCCCAACAAGACCCTGGCGGCCCAGCTCTATGGCGAGTTTCGGGAGTTCTTCCCCCACAACGCTGTGGAGTATTTCGTTTCCTACTACGACTACTACCAGCCCGAGGCCTATGTGCCGGCCTCGGACACCTTCATCGAAAAGGACGCCTCCATCAACGAGCATGTGGAGCAGATGCGCCTGTCCGCCACCAAGGCGGTGCTGGAACGGCGTGACACCATCATCGTGGCCACGGTGTCCGCCATCTATGGCCTGGGCGACCCCCGCCAGTACATGTCCATGCTCCTGCATCTGGTGCGGGGCGAGCCCGTGGATCACCGCGCCATTCTGCGCCGCTTGTCCGAATTGCAGTACACCCGCAACGAGGTGGAGCTGCATCGTGGCACCTACCGGGTGCGGGGAGACGTCATCGATATCCATCCCGCGGAAACCGAGGATGAGGCCGTGCGCATCGAGCTGTTCGATGACGAGATCGAGTCCATCGCCCTGTTCGACCCCCTCACCGGGGAAGTGAAGCGCCGGGTGCCGCGTTACACCGTCTATCCCAAAACTCATTATGTCACCCCCCGGGAAACCATCCTCGATGCCGTGGAGCAGATCAAGGCGGAACTCAAGGAGCGCCTGGACCAGCTGCGGGACAGCAACAAGCTGCTGGAGGCCCAGCGCCTGGAGCAGCGCACCCGTTTCGACCTGGAGATGATGCTGGAGCTGGGCTACTGTTCCGGCATCGAGAACTATTCCCGCTATCTCAGCGGCCGGGCGCCGGGAGAGCCGCCGCCCACCCTGTTCGACTACCTGCCTGCGGATTCCCTGCTGGTGGTGGACGAGTCCCATGTCACCATTCCCCAACTGGGCGCCATGTACAAGGGCGACCGGTCGCGCAAGGAAACCCTGGTGGAATACGGGTTCCGCCTGCCGTCCGCCCTGGATAACAGGCCGCTGCGCTTCGACGAGTTCGAGAGCCGCTGCCCCCAGGCCATCTATGTCTCCGCCACGCCCCGGGAATATGAAATCAGCCATTCCGGCGAAGTGGTGGAACAGGTGGTGCGGCCCACCGGGCTGGTGGATCCGGAGGTGGAAGTGCGCCCGGCCACCACCCAGGTGGATGACCTGCTTTCCGAGATCAGCCTGCGCGTGGCCCAGGGAGACCGGGTGCTGGTGACCACCCTGACCAAGAAAATGGCCGAAGACCTGACGGACTATCTCATGGAGCACGAAGTGCGGGTGCGCTACCTGCACTCGGACATCGATACCGTGGAGCGCGTGGAAATCATCCGCGACCTGCGCCTGGGGGAGTTCGATGTGCTGGTGGGCATCAACCTGCTGCGCGAGGGCCTGGACATGCCGGAAGTCTCCCTGGTGGCCATACTGGACGCGGACAAGGAAGGCTTCCTGCGCTCCACCGGCTCCCTGATTCAGACCATTGGCCGGGCGGCGCGCAATGCCCGGGGCAAGGCCATACTCTATGCCGATACCATTACCGGCTCCATGAAACAGGCCATGGACGAAACCGAGCGGCGCCGCGCCAAGCAGATCGCTTTCAACGAGGCCCATGGCATCACGCCCAGGACCGTGGAGAAAAAGATTGCCGATATCATGGAATCCGCCTATCCCGGCGGGCAGAAATCCGCCCGGGAATATGCACGGGTGGCGGAAGAAGAGGCTGCCTACGGACGCCTGTCAGCACAAGAGCTGGCGAAAAAACTCAAGGCCCTGGAAGACGCCATGTACGAGCATGCCCGCAACCTGGAGTTCGAGGAAGCGGCGCGGGTGCGGGATGAGATACGGCATCTGAAGGAAATGGGGCTGGTGGCCTGAGGCCGGAACCAGGAGGCTGGTTCCTCTCCGGCGTTCTGGCGGCTATGCGGGCATCAGGCCATCAGGGACAGGGCAATGAGGTAACTGATGACGGCGGCCACAAAGGCGGCAATTTCGGCCAGGGAACGCAGTTTGCGCATTCTTGCCCTTTGTTTGCGGTCCAGGGCAACCTGGTCCAGGCTGGATATGAGGCCATATGCCTGATCCCGCATGAGATAGCTGCTGTAGTTCATCGTGGCTCTCCTGTGTCGTTCTATTTTGGTTCTATTATAACGTGAAAAAAGAACAAATCAAGAACGTTTTTTGTTTTTCGGGTTTCAGCTATGGCGATGCATCCCAGCATCGTAGCGGCTGTCACCTGTTGAGACAGCCTCCCACGCGCGGGGAAGGGAGTCAGTGGCTGTATTTTCATGAATAAGGGAAATCAGGGAAATCCCCGATTGTCCTGTGGCATAATCCGCAGCTTGCAGATATCACTTACTCAGGCTCATGAAACAAAATCCCGTGGATCAAGCCGTCGAGACGCTTTGCCTGAAGGGTTGCAAGGCTCTGTGGGCCGATATTGCCTTCATGGAGAATGGCGGCATCCTGCCGGAGCTGGAGGATCTCGATCACGCGCAGCGCATGCAGGTGCTGGCGGAGATCAAGAGCATCATGGCCGTGTACGAGGGTAGTTGCAGTCTATGAGAATCGCGCTGAAGATCGATGTATCAACCCTCAATGCCGCTACCGTGGGCGTTCCGCGCCTGCTAAAGCTGTTTGAGGAATACCAGGTCACGGCCAGTTTCTTCTTTGCCGTGGATTTCAGCGGCCGGGGCAAAGGGCTGTTGGGCAAGGCGGCTTCCCTGCTGACCAAGTCCGGGAAGGCGGAGATGAGCCTGAAGGAAGCCATGCTGGCGGTGGCTGATGCCGGTCACGAGATTGGCCTGCAGGGTAATGATGCGGGAGCCTGGTGCAAACAGGCGGCCTTTGCGGACGCGGATTGGACCAGTCATCAGTTGGCCCTGGGCATGGAGAACTTCGAGGAGTTGCTCGGGCATGCGCCCAATCGCTTCGCCGCGCCCTGCTGGCAGGTGAATGCTCATCTACTGGGCATGGAGGAGCGACTGGAGTTCCGTTATGCCAGCGATCTGCGGGGCAAGTATCCCTTCTTTCCTTCCCTGCACAATGTAGTGTCCCGCTGTCCGCAGATTCCCACCACCCTTCCCACCCTGTCGGAACTGATGCTGCAGTCGGATATCGGCCTGGAAAAGGCCCATGAGTTTCTTTATGCCGAAAGCCGGCGGGTGCTGCCTTTCGGCCATGTCTATTCCGCCAGCGCCGACCAGGAAGGCATCGCTCATCTGGAATTCATGGAAAAGATGCTCATCATGTGGAAAGGTCAGGAAGGCAGTCTGCGCACCCTGGGAGATATTCGCCGGGAGCTGGATCTGGAGCAGCTGCCGGTGCACCAGGTGGGCTGGGGCGAGGTGCCGGGCCGCCGCGAGCATCTGGCCATGCAGAGCCTCAAGGTGGATTGATGCGCCCGGAGAGCCTGCGTACCAGCAACCGAGAGCTGCGTGAATGGGTGTATTCGGCGGCATCATCGATTCACGGCACGGGCCTGTTTGCCGCCCGGGAGATTCCCGCGGGAAGCTACATCGGCACCTATCATGGTCCCAGGGCCAGCCGCAATGGCATGTACGTGCTCTGGGTCTGTGAATCCGGCGACGGCGGGGAGGAATGGGTTGGCTGCAGCGGACGCAACCTGCTGCGCTACCTGAATCATTCCGCTGATTTCAACGCGGAATTCGATGGCCTGGACCTGTATGCCACCCGGAACATTGCCAAGGATGAAGAAATCACCTTCTACTACGGTGATGAATTCCATGAGCAGATCTGAGGGCAGGGACAGCCTCTACGCCCATCCCAGGGAAAGCATCGACAGTTTTGTTTTCGACGAGCGGGTGGCCGCCGTCTTTTCCGACATGATCTCCCGTTCCGTGCCCGGCTATGCCAGCATCATCGGCATGATCGGACTGCTGGCGGAGCAGCATGCCAGCCCCGGAAGCCGCTTGTACGACCTGGGCTGTTCCCTGGGGGCGGCCACGGTTTCCATGGGCAAGGCCGTTGGCGGGCGGGGCTGCCGCCTGGTGGCGGTGGACAACGCCGAAGCCATGCTGGCGCGGGCGCGGCGGCAGTTCGACAAGCACGGCCTGGACAATGTGGAAAGCCTGTGCGCGGATATCCGCGATGTGGAGATTCAGGATGCTTCCGTGGTGGTGCTGAACTTCACCCTGCAGTTTCTGCCCCTGGAAGAGCGTCTGCCCCTGCTGCGCGGGATTCGTGAAGGCATGCGCGAGGATGGCGTGCTCATCCTGTCGGAAAAGATTGCCGGGGCGGACGCGGCGGAAGACGCGGTGCTGGTGGAGCTGCACCACGCCTTCAAGCGCGCCAATGGGTATTCCGATCTGGAGATCAGCCAGAAACGCGCCGCCCTGGAGAAAGTGCTGGTGCCGGAAACCATTGCCGCCCACCGGCAGCGCCTGCGGGAAGCCGGCTTCGGCCGCGTGGACCTGTGGTTCCAGTGCTTCAACTTCGTTTCCTTCATCGCCCGGCCATGATTGATCTACCCACCGTTCAGCAGGCCCTGGCCGACGCGGCAATGGACGTCTGGGCTTATCGCCTGCCTGCCCAGCTTGAGCAGGCCTTATCCGCCGACCGCCATGGCGACCTGGGGCGTTGGGAGCATCTGTTGCGGATGCTGCCTTCCTCCGCTACCAGGAATGTTGACCTGGCGTCGGACTGTATCCGCATTGGCCGTGAAGATGAGATTGGCGATGAAGCACGCAAGGATATTCTTGGCGTGCTGCGCGCCCTGCAGCCCTGGCGCAAGGGGCCTTATGAAGTATTCGGTATCCACATCGACACGGAATGGCGTTCCGACTGGAAATGGCGGCGCCTGGAGAAGCACATCCAGCCCCTGAAGGGCCGCAAGGTGCTGGACGTGGGCTGCGGCAGCGGCTATCACGCCTGGCGCATGGCGGGGGAGGGCGCGGCGCTGGTGGTGGGCATTGATCCCAGCCTGCTGTTTCTTGCCCAGTTCAACGCCATCCGGCATTTCATGGCAGAGCCTCCCAATGTGCATTTCCTGCCCCTGGGAATCGAATCCGTGCCTGAAAACCTGGCGGCTTTCGACACGGTGTTTTCCATGGGCATTCTCTATCACCGCCGCTCCCCCATGGATCATCTTTTCGATCTGAAGGGCTGTCTGCGGCCCGGAGGGGAGTTGGTGCTGGAAACCCTGGTGGTCGAAGGCGATGAGAACAGCGTCCTGGTGCCCCGGGGGCGTTATGCCAAGATGAGAAATGTATGGTTCATCCCGTCCACGCTGGCATTGGAAAACTGGCTGCGCCGCTGCGGATTTACAAATGTTCGCACGGTGGATGTCACGGCTACCACTACAGACGAACAGCGCAGTACCTCCTGGATGGCCTTTGAATCTCTTCCTGACTTTCTGGACCCTGACAATCCCCGGCAAACCGTCGAAGGCTATCCCGCGCCTGTCCGGGCTGTGCTCATCGCCACCGCTTGAACCTGTCCTGCCAGAAAATAGAGAAAACAGAAGCCCTGTCAGTGGGATTCAATGTGTGGGCCGGGTTCCCTGAAAGACATCGCTGATCTGCTTGACGGCTTCCATCAGATGATTGCGAAATGCCAGAACTCGAGCTGTCCGCTTCAGATCGGGATGCATGAGTATCCACAATCCCAGGTTCCATGCGGGATCGGGAGCGCCGTAGCGGGCCAGTGCAGGATCCGGATCTCCCAGGAAGCAGGGCAGTATGGAAATGCCCAGTCCTTCCCTCAGGGCGGCCTGGGTGAGCAGCGTATCGTCGACATAGAAGTTATGGGCTTGTTGTTCACGGGCCTGCCGGGTCCAGGACTGGTGAAAACGACAGCATTCCACGCCCAGCCAGCGTGGTTTTTCCGCCTGTTTCTTCAGTCGGGCCAGGTACTCGTGACTGCCGTAGATACAGGATGAAACAGTGGCGATGCGCTTGCCTATGAGAGTTTCAGGCGGCAGGTTGGTGAGCCGGATGGCCAGATCTGCCTCGCGCTGCGACAAGCTGACGTCGCTGTTGGAGATCATCACATGCAGCTGTATGTCAGGGTGAAGGCGGCTGAAGCTGGCAAATATGGGCATCAGTACAGTGGTGGCCATGTTGTCCACCGCAGTCACACGAAGCGATCCAAGCAGCTGCAGATCCTTGCCCGACAGCCTTCCATCGACCCCCAGTACTTCGGTTTCCATGCGCACGGCGGCATCCAGCAGATCCTGGCCGGCTGCCGTGAGTTCGTAACCCTTCCTGGTCCTGTCGAAGAGGCGCGCGCCCAAACCATGTTCCAGCTTGCGCATCCTCCTGGACAAGGTGGAATGCTGCAAGCCCAGCGATCTGGCTCCTCCGGATATGGAGCCGGCGCGTGCCACTGCCAGAAACAGCCTCAAGTCATCCCAGTTCACCCTGCCTCTCGCGCCGTGCGGTCTTGTCTGTCCAGTTTGTTATCAGGGGTGGTCAATCAAGGGAAGATCTGAAAAATTCAGGCCTTCCTGTGGCACAAGGAGGTGCCAGTAAAATCAGTAGCGGTAAGCCATTGATTTTGGAACAAGCCGCAAACCGCGTTTGCGGCGTGGTGAGTTCTGATAAAGCCAAGGATGGCTTTTATCAGCACTTCCCAAGAGCATAGACCCAAACCGTAAACTGTTCCATGGGAAGTGGGCACACAGGGTTACAGGGTGGTTCGCAGCAACATGGATGTGCCGTCACCATCGTCGTCGGCCACCAGGTATAGTCTGTTACCGACAACCGTCATTCCTTCCAGCTTGCCATTGTTACCACACTGTGGCGGATGCCGGGAGAGCAGGTCGACCAGCAGTTCTTTATTGAGCAGCGGAATCGTGGTGGATGAGCGGGGAAGGCGTATGCGGTAGATTCGCTTGATCCTGGCCTTGTGAAAGGGCCTGTTGTCCCGTTCCAGAACGGCAACGCTGCCGTCGGGCAGGAAGCTCACGGCGGACAATCCCGTGCCTTTGGGAGCGTCCAGCGGATAGCGGAAGAATTGCCAGCGACGACCCGCGGGGCTGTACAGGCCGATTTTCACCTGGCCTCTGGGGTCATCTTTCCAGCGCCGCTGGAAGACCACGGCCACGCGTTCCCTGTTCCCACTGCTCCAGGCGGATACGCCTTCCAGGCCCGCCTTGACTCTGTATCCGGCCATGCCGGGAGGAAGGGGAATTTCCTGTTCAATCTTTCCTTCCTCATCGACCCGCAGGAGAAGATTGGGCTTTCCCGCCGCGGGCTTTCCTTCCGAAACCAGCCAGAATCCTCCGGAGGGACGACGAGCTATCCCCTCCAGGTCGAGGGCAGGGGACCTGCCGTCAAGAGTAACCGGCAGGGAATGCGTGATCACGGCTTTGGGGCCGGAAGTGTCCATAACAAGTATTTCCGGAGGGGAAAGATTGTGGTCGTGCACGGCATACAGGCGATAGGGGGGCTGAGTGTCTGCCGCGAGGCCGGACAGGGCGCCCCAGGGAAGGTCTGAGTCTATGGGCTGACAGGCCAGCTTTTCACTCTGGCCGGCCAGGCCGGTACAGGCGGCAAGCAACACCCCTGCCAGGCAGCTGATGATGACGGGTTTCAGGGCAGGCATGAAATCAGGGCCTGGGCCGGGTTGGAAAGAATTCGCCCGGTGTGGGTGACCAACCCAAGGGAGCGCTTCAGCTTGAGTTTCACCGGCAGAATCACAAGCTTGCTGTGGCCCAGCATGGTGCGCGGTAACAGGCTCCATCCGAGGTTGATTTCCGCGAGCATCTTCAGGGTTTCCATGTAGTTGGTGGACATTCCCAGCGTTATGTCGAGATGCTGCTTTCTCAGTGCTTCCTCCAGTATACTGCGGGTATAGGTGGTTGGCCCGGGAAGCACCGCTGGAAAGCGAGTCAGTTGCTTCAGTGAAAGCTGTTCTGTGCCCGCCAGTTCGTGTTCCGGCGCCGCGACAAAACAGAGTTCGTCCTGCCAAAGCTCCCGGGTCCGCAGGTTATCCGGCGGGTTGTTGGGCAGGGTGACGATAGCCACTTCCAGGTCCCCCTTTTCCACCGAACGGCAGGCGGCCTCGGAATCCATGAAACGGATGTCAAGCTGCACGTCGGGATAGGCGTTGCGATAGTGGCGCAGGACATCAGGCAGGCGGTGCAGACCGATATGGTGACTGGTGCCAAGTACCAGGGGGCCGGAAACCTCCTCCGTCAGTTCACTGGCCAGGTGCTTCAGGTCCTGAGCCTGAAGCAGCAGTTCCCGGGCGTGCGGCAGAAGCACCTCACCCGCATGGGTCAGGCTGACGCGGCGCCCGACCCGGTCGAACAGAGTCAGGCCGAGTTCGTCTTCGAGGGTGGCGAGTCGCTTGCTCACGGCAGGCTGTGTCAGGTACAGGCGCTGGGCTGCGCGGGAAAAGGACCCCGTTTCCGCTACCGCAAGAAACGCCTGAAGACTGTTGAAATCCACTTTAGATATTCCTAATAAAAAGTCTGGTTATTATGTAACATAAGATAGATATTATCTGGTTGGAATGGGCAGTTGATTGCCGTACAGAAAATCAGTGTCTCGCGGTGTAATTGCGTCCCGTGTGTGGTTGTCTGCAGGGTGCAAGATCATATGCGAAGAATGACTTAATGGGTCGTGGTCTGGTTGATCAGGGGCAGAAAAGTGTCAATTTGTTGACGCTGTTTGACAAGTTTTCTTGACCGCTTGCTTGTTTCGTTTATATTATAATCCTCAGTAATACATGCAACTGTGATTCAACTGGTTCGACAAGTAGCCGAAAAATCATAGTAGAAGGCGACAGGGCATTTGTTACCGAGCCGGAAGTGGGTTCCACCATGACGGGTGGATTTCCATGAGATTGACAAATCTGATGAAAAACAAAGGAACTGTAATATGGATGGAACGTTGACCAAAACAGATTCTGCTGCGCCATGCAGGCAGGGAGCTGATGAAGCAGATTCGGATGCTGGCAGCAGGGAGCATATTCTTGTTTATGCCCACGACAAGAATAAAGTGGACAATCTTGAAGCAGTACTCTGTTTTCTTGGGCACCGTTTTACGGAAGCCTTTGGCCTTGATGAATTGAAACTTCAACTGGAACGCCGCCGGTTTCTGACGGTCATCATTACCGGGGATCTTTCTGAAGCTGAACAAAAGAAACTTATTCAGCTGCTGTCCAGCGTGGCGCCAGCCATTTTGCCCATTGTCCTTTACGAACCACCGCAGAAGGAGAAAGACACTCTGGTGCTTTTCTATCCACCAGAGTGGATTACGATTTGCTTGCCACTGGTTCAGGCCGAGTTTTCTCAAGCGCTGGAGCGCGCAAGATCCCATGGCACCCGGCAGAAGCAGGCATCGAAAAGGCCTGCTCACCTGTTTCGCAGCCTGACCGGGCGCAGTCCGGCGATCCAGAAAATCCGCCGGGAAATCGAACAGGCGGGCCCAACGGATGCCAATGTGCTGATTCTGGGCGAGTCGGGAACGGGCAAGGAGGTTGTGGCCCGGAATATTCACTATCATTCAAAGCGCTGGGGAAAGCCGTTCGTGCCGGTAAACTGCGGCGCCATTCCGCGTGACCTTCTGGAGTCGGAACTGTTTGGACATGAAAAGGGCGCTTTCACCGGGGCCTTGACGGCGAGGGATGGCCGTTTTGCGCTGGCGGAAGGCGGCACTCTGTTTCTGGACGAAATCGGTGATATGCCGATGGATATGCAGGTCAAGCTTTTGCGTGTGCTGGAGGAACGCACTTTTGAGCGGGTGGGCGGCACACGCCAGATCAAGGCGGATGTGCGTATCGTTGCGGCAACCAACTGTAACCTGGAGAGCATGATTGCAGACGGCAAGTTCCGTGAGGATCTGTTCTACCGGCTGGAGGTCTTTCCTATCAACCTTCCTCCCCTCAGGGAGCGCATCGAGGATATTCCCCTGCTTATCGGGCAGCTCAATGAACGCCTGGAATATGAGAAAAAATGCTCGGTGGACTTTTCCACCCAGGCAATAAAAGCCCTGTCTGAATATTCCTGGCCCGGGAACGTGCGGGAACTGGCGAATCTTATCGAACGCCTGGCAATTCAGTACCCCAATAGCTTGGTGCAGGTGCATGACCTGCCGAGCAAGTATCGCGGCGGCAGCGCAGGTGGGGATGACAATGAGCTGCAGCTGGAGTTTTTTGCTGAATCCAGGCACCAGGATGTGCCGGCGGTTTCCGAACCAGCCGTGCGGGCGCCACGAATTCCTTCCCAAGGGCTGGATATGAAATCCTACATATCGGAAATCGAAATGCAGCTGATTACCCAGGCCCTGGAAGAGACCAATGGCGTCATCGCTCATGCGGCCAAGCTGCTTGGATTGCGCAGAACCACTTTGACGGAAAAGATGCGCAAGTACGGCCTGAACCGCCCCAAGGCTGTTTGAGGAGATTTCCGGTCGTAGGCTTGCAGGATCGCCCGGGGGTGTGGGTCATCGTTTACACGCCATCCTTCATGTTCTTTTGGGCCATGCGCCGCCGCTCGTCTGCTTCTTTTCTCAGTACATGACAAATGATCAGGTCCATGTCCTCTTCACGCATGTTCCTGAATTCCACGCCAATCTTGTAGGGATAACGCTCATCTTTTGGAGCCTGATTGCGTTTGCAGTAGACCACCTTTGCATAGGTGACTATGCCTGCATGGGAAGGCAGCAGCAGCAACCAGAGTTCCAGCAAGCTGCCCAGTTCAAGTGGCTTTTCGGCATGGAAGGAAGTTCCCCCCGCGCTGAGGCTGACCTGACGGGTGGGCATGTCGATGAGATCATGTTCCGTTTCGAAGGCAAGGTCGGCGAGGAGGTCCAGCTTTTCATCTATCGCCTTGAGATAGGCGGCAAGCTCTTTGGAATGCTGTTCCAGCTTGCTGCGGGCTGGCCGCAGTTTCTGGTTTATGGCAAAAAAACGTGCCTTGATAGTGAAACTGCTGATGTCCGGGGATGGACGGTCAGTTCCCGGCAGAGCCTGAAGATCCGTTACCTTGCGGTATTTCAATATGACCTGGTCGGCGATGCGGAGAAAACTTCGTCGTTCAGGGTTCTTGTCGCAAGACGGTTCCATTTTTCTGGTCCTCATTTGCCTGTTGATGTATTTGGTTCAGCATCGGAAGCCGGCTTGCCGGAGCCGTTTACTTCGTCGGCGCCAGGTGAGGGAAGCGGGGGATCAACTATCTTGTCTTCCCCATACACCAGGGCGACTTCCACGCGCCGGTTCTTGGCACGGTTGGATGGCGTGTCGTTGGGCGCCAGGGGGCGTGTATCGGCATAAGCCTTGATTTCGAATCTTTCCTTGTTGATGCTGCTGTTCTTGCTCAATTCGTGCAATACGGTAACCGCCCGGGAAGCGGAAAGTTCCCAGTTAGAACGGAACTGCGAGTTGTGGATGGGAAGATTGTCAGTATGCCCGGAAACCACTATCTTTCCATTGCTGTGCTGTATGGCCTTGTTGATTTTCGTGATGACCTCTTTGAAAGGCTCGATCATTTGGGCGCTGCCAGAAGGAAAAGAACCTTTCTCCTGGATGCGGATGACAATCTTCTGGTCCTCTATGCTCACCTCGATCAATCCTTTCTCGATTTCTTCCTTCAGCGCGATCTTGATTTTTTCACCTTCCTTTTCCAGATCCGATTTCCGCTTTTCGTTGTTTCTTCCCAGTACGGGAAACTGCATGTAGTCATCCGCCGTGGACTGGCGAACCTGGTTCAGGGGAGTCGGCTGGGTTCTTCCCGGTGAAAATTCCCTGGCAATGACATTGATACCCTTGGGAGGGTCCTTGACCTTGACCTGCCGTTGCACGCCAAAGGCCTCGCTCATGGAACCGGCCACCTGCTTGTATTTCTGCGCGTCCATTTCGGAGAAAGAAAACAGCAGAACGAAGAAGGCGAGCAGCAGCGACATCAGATCCGCAAAGGTCATCACCCACATGGGGATGCCTTCGGGGCATTTCTGTGTTTCGCAGTTGTCACTCATGAATGTCTCCTCGCGGGCTGTTCGTTGTTGCCATCAATGCTCAGGCTGCCTCGTTGGAGCTTTCTCCATCCGGAAGGTATGTCTGCAGCATGCCTTCTATCACCCTCGGATTCAGACCTTCCTGGATGGCGCTGACACCTTCAAGGATCATGGATTTGTTGATCCGCTCTTCCTTGTTGCGATGAGCAAGCTTGTCGGCAATGGGCAGGGCAAGGGCGTTGGCAATGACCGCGCCGTAGAAGGTGGTAAGCAGGGCTACCGCCATGGCGGGGCCAAGTGCCTTGGGATCGTCCATGTTGGACATCATCTGCACCAGGCCGATCAGGGTGCCAATCATCCCCATGGCGGGAGCCACGTCACCGATGGCCTTGAAGATGTTGATGCCATCTTCATTTCGCTCGATGGCCAGGTTGATGTCCTGTCCCAGCACCTTTCTCACGAATTCGGAATCATGACCGTCCACCAGCAGTTCTATTCCCTTTTTCAGAAACTTGTTTTCCACTTCGACCTGCTCCAGTCCCAGCAGGCCTTCCTTGCGGGCGATGTTTGCCAGCTCCACGCTCTGCTCGATGAGTTCCGTGGGTTTTTGTGACTTGTAGATGAACGCCTTTCCTGCCACCTTGAATGCGCCCAGGGTCAGGGACAGGGGGAACTTCATCAAGGTCACCATGAGGGTTCCTCCCACGACGATCATCAGGCCGGGAACGTTGATGAACATGCCGAAATCACCACCCAGCATGATAGAGACGGCTATGGCGGCGAATGCGCCTATGAGCCCAATTAGGGTTGCCAGATCCATATTCTGTGTCTCCTGTATAAGTGGAAGGTACAGGCTTGCCGGGTTGATGTGAGGTACGTCGTTCCTGAACTTGGCCAGCAGCTGTTCTTCATGTGTAGAATGTCGGTTGTCCGGCTGATTTCTTTAGCCGGAATGGTGAATAGTGATGGACTGTTGAAACAAGCAGCGGAGAGGCAGGGCGGCTGAGGGCGATATGTTTAGTGGTCCGGCAAGTGGAGTTCATGGGAGCTTCCCGGGCAGATATCCGGTACCCGGAATGGCTGCGCCAGCGCAGCAGGCTTCAGTGTCTATCCGGAGTGAGACTGATTGCGTCCCCTATGCTTGGATTTGTACAGGGCCTGGTCAGCCCGTTCGAATGCGTCCGCGGGGGTGTCTCCTTCCTTGAATTCACTGATACCGCAGGAAATGGTTATGGTGACCTTCTTTTCCCGGAAGTGGAAGGCGCAGCTCTCGATGGTATCCAGCAGTTTCTCCGCTATGCGCATGGCACCCTTGGAAGTAGTCTCCGGCAGCAGCAGCACGAATTCGTCACCGCCGTAACGAGCGATGAGGTCGGTTTCCCTGGTCATTTTCTGCAGCTGGTTGGCAATGATCCTGAGCGCCTTGTCACCAGCGCGATGCCCGTACTTGTCGTTGATGTGCTTGAAGTTGTCTATATCGACGATCATGAGGGAAAGGGGCTGGTTGTAGCGTTTCCAGCGTGTGTATTCCTGGTTCAGTCTTTCCTCGTAGGCATAACGATTGGGGATGCCTGTCAGAGTGTCTGTAAGTGCCTGGAGGGAATGGGAGCTGACTTTCTGTCGCAGTTCCTCGGTTTCGGCTTCCAGCTCGTTGAGCCGCTGTACCAGCCGTTCCGTTTTCTCTTCGGCCGCCTGGATCAGTTCTTGTTCCTGGCTGCGATAGGCCTCCATATGACTGCGTATGGCGTCCACGCGATCCTGCACCAGCAGTTTCAGCTGGCCCAGGTCTGTTGCACTCCTTGCCTGGGATTCGATATCACAGGCCTGTTCCTCAATATCTTCTTCAAGCTTGTGATGACATTCGTGTATGGCCCGGTTGCTTTCACTTGATTCTGCAATTGCCCCGTCAATGAGGGACAGTCTGCTCATCAGCTGTTCCAGGAAGTCTTCCAGCCCCTTACGCTCGCGGTTTACCACGCCTCTTATGTCATGGACAAGATTGCTGATGCCAGAAATGACCTGGGGGACATGCTCGACGCGGAAATTGTTTCCCAGAATGGCCTTGAGGTCATCGACCTGATCTTCCAGTTCTGCCGGCGTGCACAGGTCGTCCAGCAGCCGTAGCAGCTTTTCCTGGATATCTGCCAGCAGTTCGGCATCTACTGAACCTGGATTACTGTCGTCCTCGGCGCCCTTGAATATCGAGGAAAACAGCCCTCCCTTTTGCCGGGGCTGCCGGGAGGTGGCAGGCTTGGTTTTTTCCCGCGCAAGGGCCTGGTTCAGAATGGGCAGGCAGGCTTCCAGTGCAGCAGCGACCTCCTCATTGGAGCGGGCCGTGGCGCTGTCCTCTACAATCCTGTCGAAACTCTTCTGTAGTTCTGCTGGCAGGGTCAGTTTTTCCAGGAAGTTCGAAAGCAGCTCCCCCATTTTTTCGGTGCGGACGGACTTGTTGTTGCTGGCCTGCATCAGGAATCTGTACAGTTTTTCAGATACATCCTTGAGATTCGGCAGTTCAGCGCTTGTGCGTAACTGTTCCTGGAGAGGGGCCAGCATGCTGTCCAGTTCACTATCCCAGCCGTTTGCCGCAAAGATCAGGCGTGTGAGAATTTCCTGGAAATACCGGGCGTCGTCTTTCATGCGTGCGTCTTCTTCCGATTCCTTGTGTGTCGGAGAAATTTCCAGTGATATGACCTGTCTGTTGGGCTTCTGACTTTTTCTGTGTAACCTGGACATTGGTCTACTCATTTTTTAGCTTTGCAGCGGCAAGGTGCAGCTTGCTTGCAGATGAGAATTCCCAGGAGCATGACGGCGGTTATGGAGCAGTTGCCGCACGCCCGAAATCAGTGGGCGTGAATTTTGCACCTGACCAGCCGGAAAAAATCAACTCCGGCTATACCTGTGTGTCGGCATATCCCTCATGAACTTTAGCCATCGATAATCGCCCCGCAAACAGGAAAGAGGGTTGGGATTGGAAAGAGGCGGTGGATTTGGCGCTCTGATATGGTGTGATTTCAGGCCTGGCCCAGCAGACGGGACTGTCTGGCTGAGGTGGTACCACCCTTGGCGTCATAGTTGAGATCAGCCGGGCTTTCACTTCGCAACAGACGGATAGCCTGCCGAATGTGTTGGTCGTTCAGTTTGATGATGGCCCCGTTCATCTGGTTGACTTCGTGGCAGGTGGCCGTGAGTGAAAGCAGCTGCTGCCACAGGGGGAGAAGGGTGTGGCTGTTCTCACTCTCTTTCAGGAAGGACTCGAAGTCAGCACTGGCAGAATCAGTGCCTGGCGGCGAGATAAGCCGCTCCCTTTCCGAAGTCAGTGACTTCAGCTCTTCTATCAGTTGATCCTTCTGGGAAACCAGTTGTGACAGTTCTTCCATGTTCCTGCCGGATGTGAGGAGGGTGGTTTCCCGGTCCAGGAGATGCCGCAGGCTGCCCATGGCATCGTATTCCGCCTGGAGCAGGTGTTGTATCTCGGCGCGAGAAACATTGCTTCTGCTTGATTTCATGAGGTGACAGCTCAGGCCTTGGGCTTCAGTGCCATGTCCAGTTCCATCATCTTTTCCGCGATCCGTGTCGGATCCACTGTATAGGAACCATCCATGATGGCTTGCTTGACCTGTTCAACTCTTTTCGTGTCCACTACAGGTTGATTTTCCACGGCAACTCCAAGTTGTCCCAGGCGGATGGCCGTGTCAGACAGACTCACGGTATCGCCAACAGACGATTTTCCCGTGGATTGCCGGGTATCAGCCGCATTGGCTTCATTGCTGCCGACACGGTTGGAGTCACCTGCCCTGGGAGGGGTGTTTGTTCCCAAATTATTGATATCAATAGACATTCTAGAATCTCCTGGTTGATTTGATGTACCTGTACACCTATTGGGTCGGCGTAACAGCTCATTACTTAAGTCAAAAATTTGACGGTTTAGCAAAGCGTATCAGAATTGAGACCTGGATCACCCACCATAACCTCCGATAAGCACCTCTTCATCATTTGTCACCCTTCCTTCCACGATGCGCTTCGATGAAAGGTTTTTCACCCTTACCAACTCTCCCATGGCGCCGTTGGCCAGGGCCTGTCCCTGCATGCGCACGGATACCCCTTTGGATCGGGAAACCAGCATGACCCGCTGACCGCGCTTTATCACCATCTGCGCCTTTACCATGGTGGGTGTTAGGGGAAGCCCTGCACTCAGATTTCGTTTCAATTTCATTCCCACCAGCCTGTCGGGGTTCACGAAGTATCCCTGCGGAAGCTTTGCCAGGTTTCGTTTTGCCATCTTCAGGTGGGAGCGGTTCAGTATGGTGTTTCTGGGCAGGGCCCCGCTGGTAACTACCACGTTCTTGAACACATTGACGGTGACGGGCACGTAGAGACTCCAGGGTTTTGAGCCGGGGCAGCGCACGCCCACTGTCGTGTTTCCCGTGGTCCTTCCTCCATTGGGAAGAAAGGCTTCGAGTTCCCGGTCGCAGTTGTGCAGGCGCAGACGCGGATCCAGGCGGCCAACCTGGATTTCCGTAGCCTCGCCATTGAGACTCCTGCTGTAGTCCTCCATGAAGCGCCTGGCCAGGGCAAGGATGCTTTCATGACTCTGAAAACCGGATGCCTTTTCGGCAGCCACCACCTGCAAGGACGCTGGTAACAGCAGCAAGGTGCTCATCAGAAGTAGTGGATAGCGCATGCACATGCTCTCGTCAGCTTTTGGAAAAAGTATTTCTTGTTCATAAGTAAAGCAAAATGCGTGCCCACGTGTGAGCCAATTTGATGAATTGTTACACAACACACTGACAACAAAGGAATTTCTCGTGTTTAGAAATGATGTGAGCGGTGGCGGGCCAGGCGGGGCCAGGAATTATCCGGTGGCTTTGAAAAATCTGAAGACAGCTTATTGACGCCCTGGTGTCAGTATTCCGGGTTCTTTCACCACATATTGTGCATATATAAGGTTTTGTTCGGCGCCTTTCTTGTCCTGCCATGCCGGAATACCCCGGTGCTTATTGCCACTGGGGATTGGCTGGCGGCAATACTTTGCCGCTGCAGCAGACAGGTAACAGCTTGCCTGGTGATCTAAGTTATTGATATATATTGATAACGCCGTTTTGGCACGATAATAGCATTATGTTTCTCGAAGACTTAAGTTGGAGAGAAACATGCCGCTATCATTCGATTCTGCTCTGGGAATACATGTCAAGGCCCTTGAAGTGCGTGGCAAGCGCACGGAGCTGCTGGCATCCAATATTGCCAACGCCGATACGCCCGGGTACAAGGCCCGGGACATCGATTTCCGGGCGGTGCTGTCCAACGCTGGCGGTCAGATCCGTCCCGGTATGCGTAGCACCGATGAACGGCACATTGTTGCCGGAAATGACAGCGGCACCACCTCTCTTCTCTATCGCGTCCCACTGCACCCGTCTCTTGATGGAAACACTGTGGATGGCCAGCTTGAAAAGGCTGCGTTCGCGGAGAATGCCCTGCGTTATCAGGCCAGCCTCACGTTTCTGGACCGAAAGTTCAAGGGACTGATAAACGCCCTCAAGGGAGAATAGTCATGGCCCTGTACGATGTATTTCGCATATCCGGTTCCGCCCTCAGTGCCCAGTCCGTAAGGCTCAACACCGTTTCCAGCAACCTCGCCAATGCGGATTCCGTCAGTGACAGTCCGGATCACGCCTACCGGGCCCGCCAGCCGGTGTTTGCGGCCGTCCTTTCCGCTCTGGATGCCAATCAGGCGTCTGTCGGGGTGAAGGTGGCGGGAATCGTTGAAAGCCAGGCGGAGATTCCCCGTGATTACATGCCCGGTCATCCCCTGGCGGACCGTGACGGCTATGTCTACAAGTCCAATGTAAACACGGTGGAAGAGATGGCCAACATGATTTCCGCTTCCCGTTCCTATCAGAACAACATCGAGGTACTGAACACGTCCAAGCAGCTTCTTCTGAAGACGCTGAACCTGGGACGCTGAGTAGCAAGGGTAATGCACCATGATAAATGAAGTTTCCAACCCTGATCTTGCAGCGCTTCAATCCACGCCGGAAGCGACCGGCCGCTCCAGTTCCGATATGGGGCAGGAGGATTTTCTGGAACTCATGCTGGCGCAGATGAAAAACCAGGACCCCACCAAACCCCTGGATCCCAATGAGTTCATGAGTCAGCTGGCGCAGTTTTCCACGGTCAACGGAATCGAAGAGCTGAAGCAGTCCTTCGATTCCCTGGCGTCTGTGCTCATTTCGGATCAGTCGCTGAAGGCGGCGGGCCTGGTCGGGCATGAGGTGATGATGCCGGGAAACACCGCTGTTCTGGAAGAGGGAGGGGATATTGCCGGGCAGGTTCTCCTCAACGACAGCGTTACGGACATGAATATCAAGATCTATGACGCCCAGGGGTCGCTGGTCCGAACCATTCCCATGTCCGCCCAGGCGGCGGGCCAGGTGCAGTTCAAGTGGGATGGGTTCATGGAAAGTGGTGATCCCGCGGGCCCGGGCACCTACAGGATCGTCGCCGAGGTACTGGTAGGTGATACGGTGCAGGAGGCTGCCGTTGAAATGCGCACTCGCGTGGAGAGTGTCAGTCTGAACCCCTACAACGGGGGCATTCTGTTGAATCTGGACAATGGTTCCACGGTGCCATGGGAAGCAATCCAGACCATCATGTAAACAATTCCAATAAAGGAGAAATACTATGTCATTCAATACAGCACTGAGCGGTATCCGGGCTGCTTCCGGTGACCTGGGTATCATCGGGAACAATATTGCAAACGCAAACACCGTGGGGTTCAAGGGCTCCCGGGCCGTGTTTGGAGATGTGTATGCCGCGAGCCTCATGGGTGCGCCGGGAACGGCTATCGGCCAGGGAGTGCGTCTGAAGGGCGCCGCCCAGCATTTCGGGCAGGGCAATATCGCGTTCACCGGCAATGCAATGGACCTGGCCATCAACGGCAGGGGTTTCTTCCAGCTTTCTGATACTGGCGGCGCCACGGTTTATACCCGCGCGGGCAATTTTCACCTCGACCGTGACGGCTATGTGGTGAACAGTGAAGGCCTGTTTCTCATGGCCAGGTCGGCGGACACCAACGGCGCTGTCACCGGGGGCGTGGCGCCTTTGCAGATCGACACTTCATATGCGGACCCCAATCCCACCACCGCCCTGAACGCCAACATCAACTTTGACGCCCGCGCAAGCGAGACGGACAGTTCCTGGGCACTGATTGGCGGTGTACCGGATCCCGCGGGGTACAACTCCACCACCACCACTTCCGTGTACGACAGCCAGGGGAATCCCCACGACATCACCCTGTACTACAGCAAGCAGGACCCCGCCACCAACCCCAACACCTGGACGGTGCGGACCATGATCGACGGGACAGTTCTGGATACCAGCACGGTAACCTTCAACGATGACGGCTCCTATAACAGTCCCCCCAATATTACGCTGACCTGGAACCCCTCGGGTGGTGCGACCCCCGGACAGACCATTACCATCGACCTGTCCAAGAGTACTCAGTTCGGCAGCGATTTCGCCGTCAATTCCATCTACCAGGACGGCTTTTCCACGGGCCAGATCCTGGGCGTGGACATCGACCAGGAAGGCATGGTCTTCGCCCGCTACACCAATGGCCAGTCCCGCAGCATCGGTCAGGTGGTATTGGCGAATTTCGCCAACGAGCAGGGTCTGCAGCCCCTGGGCGACACCAACTGGGCCAACACCTTCGCTTCCGGTCCTCCCGTGGTCGGCTCTCCCGGCACTTCCGGCCTGGGGCTGATCCAGTCCGGTGCACTGGAGGAATCGAACGTGGATCTCACGGAGCAGCTGGTAAAGATGATCGTCGCCCAGCGCAACTTCCAGGCCAATGCCCAGACCATACAGACGGAAGACACGGTGACCCAGACCATCATCAACCTCCGCTGATAGCAGGTAACTGACTATGGACCGCATGCTGTACATCGCCATGACCGGCGCCCGGGAAATCATGAACTCCCAGGCCGTGAACACCAACAATCTCGCCAACGCGAGCACCACGGGTTTTCGCGCGGACCTGGAGTCCTTCACCAGCATCCCCGTGTGGGGAGATGGCCATCCGGATCGCGCCTATGCAGCGGCTGAGGGCATGGGGGTGGATTTCAGCGGCGGTTCCATACAGAGCACCGGCAGGGACCTGGATGTGGCCATCAAGGGAGATGGCTGGATTGCCGTCCAGGCACCCGATGGCTCGGAAGCCTACACCAGGGCGGGAGATCTCCGCGTTGATGGCTTCGGCATCCTTACCACGGGCGCCGGCTATCCGGTGCTGGGAGAGGGCGGTCCCATCGCGGTGCCGCCAAACGGGAAACTGACTATCGGTGCTGACGGCACCATTACCGTCCAGCCCCTGGGCCAGGGGATCAACGCTCTGGCCATCGTGGACCGCATCAAGCTGGTCAATCCCCCGGCCAGCGCCCTGGTCAAGGGTGAGGATGGGCTGATGCAGATGCGTGGCGGCGGACAGGCGGAAGCCGATGCCGCCGTATCCCTGGCATCGGGGGCACTGGAGTCCAGCAACGTGAATGCCGTGGAGTCCATGGTGCGCATGATCGAGCTGGCCCGCCAGTTCGAAATGCAGGTAAAGATGATGAAGACAGCGGAAGACAATGACCGGGCGGCAGCCAAGCTCATGAGTATGAGCTGATCTACCACCCAGGAAACGAACCGAACACAGGAGAAAGACAATGAACCCGGCGCTCTGGATAGCAAAAACCGGCCTCGAGGCCCAGCAGACCCGCATGGCCAACATTTCCAACAACCTGGCGAACGCCTCCACTACCGGCTTCAAGCGGTCGCGGGCGGTGTTTTCCGACCTGCTGTACCAGAATATCGCCCAGGTAGGCGCGCAATCTTCCCAGGACACCCAGTTGCCTTCCGGCCTGAACCTGGGCACTGGCGTGCGCACCGTGGCCACCGAAAAACTGTTTACCCAGGGCAACATCGTTCAGACCGGAAATGCCCTGGACGTGGCCATCCAGGGCAGGGGCTTCATGCAGGTTCTCATGCCGGACGGCTCCCTGGCCTACAGCAGGGATGGCACCATGCAGATGGATGCCCAGGGGCAGCTGGTGACGTCCATGGGTTACCTGATTCAGCCCGGCATCACCATTCCTGAAAATGCCCAGAGCATCACCATCGGTTCCGATGGCACCGTGTCCGTGGTCACAGCGGGTTCGGCCACGCCGACCCAGGTGGGAAACATCCAGCTGGCTGATTTCATCAATCCCTCGGGCCTGCAGGCGGTGGGGGACAATCTGTTCATCGAGTCCGCCTCCAGCGGTTCTCCCCAGGTGGGTACCCCGGGGCTCAATGGCCTGGGAACTCTTATCCAAGGCTCCCTGGAAAGCTCCAACGTGAATACCGTGGAAGAGCTGGTAAACATGATCGAGACCCAGCGGGCCTATGAAATGAACTCCAAGGCCATATCCACGGCGGATCAGATGCTGCAGTACGTGAGCAACAATCTCTAGGAGTAAGCAGGCCATGACTCATTTGAAAATGCAGGGCTGCTTCCCGTTGATGCTGGGAGCCCTGGCCCTGTTCCTCACCGGCTGTTCCACGCCCAAAATGGGTGAAGACAAGTATGTGGCCACCCAGCCGGTATATGTTGCTCCGGAGCCCAAGAGCACGGGCGCCATCTACCAGGCAAGCACCTCCATGTCGTTGTTCGAGGACATCAAGGCAAAGCGGGTGGGCGACATCCTGACCATCGTTCTCAACGAACGCACCAATGCGGAGAAAAAGGCGGACACCACCGTGGACAAGTCCTCGGAAACTGGTATCGGCGTACCCAAGTTGTTTGGCCAGACGGTGCCGGAGCTGGAGAACAGCATCAGCGCCGGGCACAAATTTGAAACCGAGGGTGACAGCAAGCAGAGCAACAAGCTGGAAGGCAGCATTACGGTAACCGTGGCAAGGGTGCTGAGCAACGGCAACCTGGTGGTGCAGGGCGAGAAGTGGATAACCATCAACCATGGAGAGGAATTCATCCGCATTCGCGGAATCGTTCGGCCCATGGACATAGAGCCGGACAACAGTATTTCCTCCACCAAGGTGGCGGATGCTCAGATTCTGTACAGCGGCAAAGGAACCCTGGCGCGTGCCAACAAGCCCGGTTGGCTGACCGAATTCTTCCTCAGTCCCCTGATGCCGTTTTGATGAGGAATTGAACCAATGAACAAGCTGAAGACTGGAGCCATGATGTTCGTCCTGATGCTGGGAATACTGGCATCGCCGCTGCAGGCGGAAAGGATCAAGGATCTTACCTCCATCGCCGGGGTGCGGGAGAACCAGCTGGTGGGATACGGCCTGGTGGTTGGCCTGGATGGCACAGGCGACAAGACCAGCCAGACCCAGTTCACGGCGCAAAGCCTCAAGAGCATGCTGGCACAGCTTGGCGTGGTGGTGCCTCCCGGCGTCAACCCCAAGCCCAAGAATGTGGCCGCGGTGATGATCAGCGCCAATTTGCCGCCCTTCGCCAAGCCCGGCCAGGCCATAGACGTGACCGTCTCTTCCCTTGGCAATGCCAAGAGCCTGCGCGGAGGAACCTTGCTCATGGCGCCTCTCAAGGGAGCCGACGGAAATGTCTATGCCATTGCCCAGGGCAACCTGGTGGTTGGCGGCCTTGGCGTGGAAGGCAGTGACGGCTCCAAGGTTACGGTCAACATTCCCAGTGTGGGACGCATCCCCAATGGCGCGACGGTGGAACGCTCCGTGCCCAGCCCCTTTGCCAATGCCGACCACCTGATTCTGAATCTGCACAACGCCGACTTCACCACGGCTCACAGAATCGTCAAGGCCATCAACGGCATGATAGGTGAGGGGACTGCCAAGGCCCTGGACGGTGGCTCCGTGGAGGTCAGGGCGCCCCGTGATCCCGGGCAGAAGGTCGGCTTCGTCTCCATACTGGAAAACATCCAGCTGGAGCCGGGTGAAGCACCTGCCAGGGTGGTGGTCAACTCCCGTACCGGCACCGTGGTCATCGGCAGCCATGTGCGGGTCATGCCTGCCGCCGTTGCCCACGGTACGCTCATTGTGACCATCTCTGAGGATACTTCCGTCAGTCAGCCCGGGCCTTTTGCCCGGCGCGGGTCCACGGAAGTCGTCACCCAGTCCAGCGTTCAGGTCGACCAGGAGAATGCGCGCATGTTCCTGTTCAAGCCGGGGGTCAATCTCAATGACATCGTCGAAGCGGTGAACCGGGTCGGCGCGGCGCCAGGTGATCTTGTGGCCATCCTGGAAGCGCTCAAGGAAGCGGGCGCCCTGCGCGCGGAATTGATTATTATCTGATCGAGAGAAATTATGACATCGGCGCTGAACAATGCGGGAATTTACACCAGCTTCAGCGGCCTGACAGAGCTCAAGGCCGGTGCTCGTGAGCAATCGCCGGAGGCTCGCAAGGAGGTGGCGCGGCAGTTCGAGGCCATGTTCATTCAGATCATGCTCAAGTCCATGCGTGATGCCTCGGCGCCGGGAAGCGGGGAGGGAAGCGATCAGGTTCGTTTCTACCAAGAGATGTTCGACCAGCAGATTGCCCTGGATCTCGCACGAAACAAGAGCATGGGCCTGGCTGAAAGCTTGGAGCGCCATCTGCAGCCGCCAAGGGATGTGGACTCGTCCCTGTCCGTGCCAGCGCGGCGGAGTATTACGGCAGCAAGGCCGGAAAAGGCATCCCGGGTTGTGGAGGACAAGGAAGTCGCCTCATCGTCGGCATCGGACTGGCTGCCCGACGGCCCGGAAGCCTTCGTTCAGCGTTTGTGGCCGGCGGCCCGCAAGGTGGCGCAACGCCTGGGACTGCTTCCGGAAGTGCTTCTGGCCCAGGCTGCGCTGGAAACCGGCTGGGGAAGGAAGATTCCCACGGATGACGGCGGCAGCAGCATGAACCTGTTCGGCATCAAGGCGGATGCCCGCTGGCAAGGCAGGCGCGTGGGTGTATCGACGCTGGAATACAGGGAAGGGGCGGCCATCAGGCAGCGCGCGGATTTCAGATCCTATGATTCTCCGGAAGACAGCATGGAGGACTATGCCAGATTCCTGAAGGAAAATCCCCGCTATGAACAGGCGCTGAAGAATGCGAGTGATTCCCGGCGTTATCTCGAGGAGTTGCAGAAAGCCGGATATGCGACTGATCCCAACTATGCCCGGAAGATCAGGTCCATCATGGAAAGTGAGCGCTTCTCGGGTATTGTGGCCCAGCTCAAGGCCAGCTGAAAACTGTCGTGATGGGGGTATCGGAACTTACAGAAGGTTGATGCTTAAGTTGTCCTGAATACTGCCGATACGGCTGATGGAGGCATACGGCCATGGGTGGCCGCCGGAACTCCGGGATTTCACCCCTGATGAAATCCCAGCTCAGGCTTACGCCTTCTTAACAGGATGTTGAAAAAGTCCTTCCATGGACTTTTTCCACCACGGAAGCGGAAAACGCGGTTTCCCGCTTCCCTTATACAGCCATAAAAAATGGCGGCACATCCTTGTGCCACACACAGGCTGTCGAAAAACGGTAGTTTTTCAACAGCCTGTTAAACAGACATGGAGAAAGAAAATGTCCAGTGGAAGCAGCCTGCTCGGAATCGGAATATCCGCATTGCAGGCCTACCAGCGCTCGTTGAATACGACTGGCCACAATATCGCCAACGCCAACACCCCCGGCTACAGCCGTCAGCGTGTGAACCTGGTTTCGGCGCCACCCCAGTTTACCGGCTATGGTTACGTGGGAAGCGGCGTGCGCACCAGCTCGGTGCAACGCTTCTATGATGCATTCATCGGGAACCAGGTACAGAACTACACGTCTTCCACGACGGAATTCTCCACCCTGCACCAGTATGCCGCGCAGATTGACAACGTGCTGGCCGATCCGGACGCGGGTCTGAGCACCGCCATGCAACGCTTCAACGCTGCTGTACAGGATCTGGCCAATGACCCCGGCTCCATGGCGGCCCGGCAGGTGCTCATCAGTGAGGCTCAGGGCCTGGTGGATCAGTTCCGCAGCCTGGGAAGCTGGCTGGATGACATGGATGCCCAGGTTAACGGCGAGCTTAAGTCCAGCGTTACCAATATCAACCGTCTTTCCGCAAGTATTGCCGATCTGAATGAGAAGATTGTTCTGGCCTATGGCGCTGGCGCCGGCCAGCCCCCCAATGATCTCCTGGATCAGAGAGATATGCTGATTCGGGAGTTGTCCGAGGAAGTCGGGGTGACAACTCTGGAGCAGGAAGATGGCGCTGTCAACGTCATGATAGGCACGGGGCAGGCCTTGGTGGTGGGCAGTACCAGCAACACTCTGGAAACCTACAGGGGGCCGGGTGTTCATGGGCCGCAGATGATTGCCCTGCGTATCGGCGCCAATGGCAATGTCCCCATAACCGAGCAGCTTTCTGGTGGCAAGGTAGGTGGTGTTCTCCAGTTTCGGGAACGGGTTCTTGAGCCGGCAACCAATGAGCTGGGACGGACCGCCATCGGCTTGGCCCAGTTCTTCAATGAACAGCATGAAAAGGGCGTGGACATCAATGGTCAGCTCGGTCGGTCATTTTTCAGCTTTCCCGAGCCTCAATGGGACAGCTATCCGGGGGTGACCAGCAGCCTGTCGGTTTCCTGGGATGATATCGGCCAGGTGGCCGGGGCGAACTACAAGCTGCAGTTTGACGGCAGCAGCTGGACCATGACCCGTACGGATACGGGTGAGAACATTGTCATGACGGGCTCCGGGACAGCCGCTGATCCCTTTGTCGCGGATGGCCTGAGTATCGTCGTGGACTCGGCCGCGGTGAGCGGGGATACCTTCCTGGTGCAACCGACACGACAGGGGGCAATGTCCCTGCAGGCCCTCATCGACGAGCCGGGACTGGTGGCGGCGGCGTTTCCCGTGCTCACCACTGAATCGGCTGCCAATACGGGCAGCGGCCGGATCAGCGTGCCGGAAATCACGAACATCAACAATCCGGCCTTCCAGTCTTCGCCGGGGAGTCTGTCTCCACCGCTGATGATAAGGTTCACCAGTCCGACAACCTATGAAATCTACGACAACAGCAATCCGGCTTCCCCAGCCCTGCTGGAAACCGTCAGCGGCTATGATCCCGCCGCCGGTGCCGACCTGTTTCCCACACCGGGCGGACTGGATTACGGCTACCAGGTTCGCCTTACCGGAGATCCGGCGGCAGGGGATGAGTTCAACATCGCGTATAACAGTAACGGTGATGGAGACAACAGGAATGCCCTTGCCCTTGGCCGGGTGTTGAGTGGAAATATTATGGGCGGCGGCACGGAGAGCCTGTCTGATGTGTACAACGGCCTGGTGTCCGACGTGGGAACCACCACCCGTCAGGCGGACCTGGCCCAGCGTTCCCATGGGCAGTTGCTGCAGCGCTCCCTGGATGCCCGGGATGCCGTTTCGGGTGTGAATCTCGATGAGGAAGCGGCCAACTTGGTGCGCTTCCAGCAGGCCTATCAGGCCGCGGCCCAGGTGATTTCCACGGCCAATGAAATGTTCGATACACTGCTTGGCGCAGTGAGGAGATGACAGTCATGCGCATATCCACCGCACAATGGTACCGGCAGGGCGTAGACTCCATGCTGCGCAACCAGAGCAATCTTTCCAAGACCCAGCTACAGTTGGCTTCAGGGCGACGTCTGCTTTCTCCTGCCGATGACCCGTCGGCGGCAACCCGGGGCCTGGAACTGGATTCCATGCTGGCAACGGTGGCCCAGTACCAGAGAAATGCGGACATGGCCGAGTCCCGCCTGCGCCGGGAAGAAGATGTGCTGGGTGGGGCAGGGGATATTCTGCAGCGTGTCCGGGAACTGGCTGTTCGCGCCGTCAATGATTCACTAAGCGCCGGTGATCGCCAGGCTATTGCCGAGGAAGTCAAGCAGCACCTGGAAGGACTGCTGGCGCTGGGCAATGCCACGGACACCAACGGGGAATATATTTTCGGCGGGTATCGTACTGATGTGGAGCCTTTTGCCGACAGTGGTGGTGGCAGTTACAGCTACCAGGGGGACCAGGGACAACGCCGCCTGCAAATCGGCAGTGCCCGCCATGTAGCGAGCAATGATCCGGGCGATGCCGTGTTCATGGGAATCGATGACGGAAGCGGCGGCACCACCAATGCCTTCGCCGTTCTCCATGACTTCGTGACGGACCTGGAAAACAATACGCCGTCCGGCAGCACCCTGACGGCGCTGGATAACGCCATGGACAAGATCCAGGAAGCACGAACCCGGCTTGGCGGTCGCCTGAACGCCATCGATACCCAGCGAGGAATCAATGATTCCTTCAGCCTGGTCATGGAGCAGAACCGTTCCGACCTGGAGGACCTGGATTACGCGGAAGCGGTAAGCCGCCTGCAGCAACAGCAACTGATTCTCCAGGCCTCCCAGCAGAGTTTCATGAAAGTGGAGGGTCTGTCCCTGTTCAACTACCTTTGACAGGCCGTGATGGCGCCCACAACCGGGTGCCGCCCCTGGCGCAACAGCGCCAGGGGCTTTTTCCCGGGGTCGGAATCATATTCCACTCAACCGTTATTTATGAACGGAATCAAACTGTTCCATGCCATCGGAACTTTCCAATATCCTCCCCATTTGACTCCGACCCCGACCGCCACAAGAGTGCCAGGGGTTTTTTCTGCCAGCATAAATTTTTTCTTAAGTTTTCCCCGTTCAGGGCGATTACAGGCATGGAAGCGGTAAATATCTCAGTAACCAGACAGATATGTCCGCTAAGTACAAACAGGCAACCGGCGATTCCGGTTGTGTAATCTTGGGAGATTACGACCATGGCAATGGTAATCAATACGAACGTTATGTCGCTGAACGCTCAGCGCAATGTCAACAAGACCAACAGTCAGCTGGCCACCGCCATGCAGCGCCTTTCCTCCGGGCTGCGGGTGAACAGCGCCAAGGACGACGCGGCCGGACTCTACACCATCAACCGCATGACCGCCGACATCAAGGGTCTGAACCAGGCATCACGTAATGCCGCTGACGGCATTTCCCTGGCTCAGACTGCTGAAGCCGCCCTGGGTCAGATCGGTGATAATCTGCAGCGTATTCGCGAGCTGGCCGTGCAATCCGCCAACGGCACCGTGGAAGACCGTAGCGGCATGCAGGCCGAGGTGGACCAGCTCAATGCGGAAATCACCCGCATCGTGGATAACGTGAAGTTCAACGGCGTGTCACTGCTGGACGGCAGCACGGCTTCCATTACCTTCCAGGTAGGCCAGGACGCCGGTGAGACCATCAGCGTCAGCCTTTCCGACATGACCACTCTCCAGGGCTATGACAGTGGTGGTGGTGGCGCCACAGATGGCTTCGATATCAGCACCCAGGCGGCGGCCCAGGCTGTGCTGGACAGCACCGACCCTACCAGCATTGATGCGGACATCGATGCCATTTCCAGCGCCAGAGCCACTTTCGGCGCGGTGCAGAACCGTTTTGAGGCGGTCATCAACAGCATCAGCAGCTACACGGAAAACCTGTCAGCATCCCGCAGCCGTATCCAGGATGCCGACTTTGCCGCGGAGACAGCGAACCTCACCAAGGTTCAGATTCTCCAGCAAGCAGGCACCGCTATGCTGTCCCAGGCCAACGCGGCCCCGCAGAACGTTCTTTCTCTCCTGCGTTAATTCGGTATCATCCCTGTTGGGGCTCGTCAGAGCCCCTTTTTTTTGCCTGCCGTCATTTCGTTTCTTTCCAAAAACTTCTTAAGTTCCCCGTCCCCCTGACGATGAGATAACTGGAAGCGGTAATTGTCTGGATTACATAGACATGTCCGCTAAAGACGAACGACAGGGGCGATGCACTTGCCCTTGATGCATAGGAGACTATGACCATGGCAATGGTAATCAACACCAACATCATGTCGCTGAACGCTCAGCGCAATGTCAACAAGACCAACAGCCAGCTGGCCACCGCCATGCAGCGCCTTTCCTCCGGTCTGCGGGTGAACAGCGCCAAGGACGATGCGGCCGGCCTCTACACCATCAACCGCATGACTGCGGATATCAAGGGCCTGAACCAGGCGGCGCGTAATGCCGCCGATGGCATTTCCCTGGCCCAGACCGCCGAAGCCGCCCTGGGTCAGATTGGCGACAATCTGCAGCGCATTCGTGAACTGGCTGTTCAGTCCGCCAACGGTACCGTGGAAGACCGTACCGGTATGCAGGCCGAGGTGGACCAGCTCACCGCGGAGATTTACCGCATCGTTGGCAGCGCCAAGTTCAACAATGTACAGCTGCTTGACGGTACTTCCGGCGCTATCACCTTCCAGGTTGGCCAGGACAATGGGGAAACCATTTCCGTAGCCCAGGGTGACATGACAGGCCTCAATTCCTACGGCAACGCGGCCAGCACCGTGGATATCAGCACCCAGGCAGCCGCCCAGGCGGTGATCGCCAGTGGCGCAGGTGGCATCGACGCCGACATTGATGCGGTTTCCAGTGCCAGAGCCACCTATGGCGCCGTGCAGAACCGTTTCGAGGCGGTCATCAGCAGCATCCAGAGCTATACCGAGAACCTGTCTGCTTCTCGCAGCCGGATTCAGGATGCGGACTTTGCCGCGGAAACGGCCAATCTGACCAAGGTACAGATTCTGCAGCAGGCCGGCACTGCCATGCTTGCGCAAGCCAATGCCGCGCCGCAGAACGTGCTTTCATTGCTGCGGTAAGCGATAGCAAACAGCGGCCTGGCCCGGTTGCAGCCCGGCCAGGTCGCCAGTGACAGCAGAGGACCGGATCATGGCCAATGAAATCGAATCCAATGTGATCCCGCTGGTGAGAGCCGCCTTGCCTGCAGGCATTCCGGGTGTTGGGGGCGTTCCCGAGCCGGAAAATGGTCAGAAGTTGCCGGATACCGGTAAAACCTTGCCGTCAGAACAGGACAAGAACCCTTCGCGAGACGCGATTTCATCAGCCGTTGACAACCTGAACCAGTATGTTCAGACCATCCGGCGGGAACTCGAGTTCAGCATCGATGAGAACAGTGGCCGCACTGTTATCAAGGTCCTGGATGCGGAAACGAAAGAAGTTATCCGCCAGATACCCCCGGAGGAGGTGGTCTCTCTCTCCCAGAATCTGAGCAAGAAAGAGAGCGCAATCTTTTCCAGGGAAACCTGAGTTGGCATGATGATTGCTAACTTATTAATTGTGCAAACCCTGTAGCGAGGCAATGATGATTACAGCACCGGGAGTCGGATCAGGTCTGGATGTACAATCCATCGTCAGCCAGCTGATGGCGCTGGAGCGCCGGCCACTGGAAGCCTTGGCGCGCAGGCAGGATCAATATGAAGCGCAACTGAGTGCCTATGGACAGCTGAAGAGCGCGCTCTCCAGTTTCCAGGATGCCATGGATGAGCTTGGCGCCACCGACGCGTTCAAGATCTATGCCGCAACTTCCGCCGATGAATCCGCCCTGGAAGTCTCCGCCAACAGCAGCGCCTCCCTGGGAACCTACAATGTACGGGTGGAGCGCCTTGCCGCCAATCACAAGATGGCTTCCGCCGAATTTGCGGATACCACGACTTTTGGGGGGACAGCTGGTGACAGCCTCACCATACAGGTTGGATCAACGGCCACCAACAGCGTTACCGTGGATCTGAGCACCGCAATGTCCATGGAAGACATCCGCGACCAGATAAATGATGCTGCTGATAATCCGGGGGTCACGGCCACCATCATCAATGGGAACAACGGAAACCAGAAGCTGATTCTGACGGCTGATGAGACAGGAAGCTCATCGGCCATTTCCCTTTCCTACGGCGGAAGCATCGATGCATCCACCTTCGGCATGCAGACGCTCAATGACATAGGCGGAGACCTGAGCCTGCTGGATTCCGAGATCAGCGTGGATGGATACAGCATCATGCGTTCGACCAATACCCTGACCGATGTCATTCAGGGCGTAACCCTGGGTCTTCAGTCCGCCCGCCCCGGTGTGGACATCCAGGTGACCGTGGAGCGGGATATTTCAGCTGTAGAGGAGTCTGTACAGGGATTTGCGGATGCATACAATGACCTGCGCAGCACCATCCGCAGCCTGCGTGAAGGGCAGCTGGAGGCTGACAGCACCCTGCTGAGCATTGAGCGGGGGCTGTTGGGCATTCTCAACAACCCCACCGCTTCAGGGACTTTCAGTCATTTGACGGAAATCGGTGTTTCCATCCAGAAGGATGGCACCATGAGCGTGAACAACAGCCGGCTGGGAGAAGCCCTGAACACAGACTATTCGGGGGTTGCCGAACTTTTTGCCAACGCCGACAGCGGTTACGCCGTGCGGCTCGGGTCTCTCACCGGCATGTGGCTGGAGGACGGGGGCTTGATTGACTCCCGTACCGATGGATTGGACTCCCGCATCGAAGATCTGGAAGACAGGCAAAGCGCCATGGATCGCCGCCTCGCCCAGGTGGAAGCACGTTACCTGAAACAGTTTTCCAGCCTTGATTCCCTGATGTCCCAGCTCCAGGGAACCAGCAGTTTCCTCACATCCCAGCTGGCTTCCCTGCCGGGGGCTGGCCAATAGGCGTCTTGGTAACAGTAGTATCACTATCCTGAATCGAATGGACACAGCGGAGAAAAACACATGAGCTATCCTGCCACACAGAATGCAGCCAACCACTACAGCCAGGTTGATACCTACACGGGCGTTACCGGTGCGGATTCGCATCGCCTGGTGCTGATGTTGCTCAATGGCGCGCTCAGCAATATTGCTGTTGCCAAGGGAAGCATTGAACGGGGTGACGTGCCGGCAAAGGGCGAGGCCATCGGGCAAGCCATTTCCATCGTCAATGGACTTCGCGGCAGTCTGGATCTGAAAGTGGGAGGGGAGCTGGCGGAAAATCTCGACCGCCTCTATGACTACATGGAAAGACGGCTTCTGGACGCCAACCTGCGCAGCGACGCCGCCATTCTGGAGGAAGTATCGAGCTTGCTGCACGAGATCAAGGAAGGTTGGCTGGCCATTCCACCGGAAGTGCGTGCCAACCCGGCAGAGGCTGCCGCTGTCGAGGGAGCCGCAACCGGTGTCCGCTAGAATCGCGTCTGTAGTGGAGGCATCCTCCATGGATGATCGGGAAGCATTTCTGCAGGAGCTGCTTTCCCTGCACCATCTCATGTTGCAATGGGCGGAAGAGGGGAAATGGGTGGATGTCGCGGCAGGGGAGAAGATCCGCCAGGAACGCCTGCAAAGATTTTTCCAGAAGCCCATAAGTAAAGAGCAGCTGCCAGAAGTCCGCGCCGCTCTGGAAACCATGTTGGGCATCAATGACAAGCTCATGAGGCTGGTGAAGAAAGGCAGAGGCGGGTTGGGGCAGGACATCAGCTCCATCCAAAAGGGCCGCCGCGCCGTGGCGGCCTATGGGCAGAACACCGCTTCCGCCCAGCAACCGGTTGAACGTGCCCATTCAGGTTGACTGTCACGACAGGCTTTTGCGACATCCTCCTTGGGAGGGGGGCGACGTCCACATCAATACCAACACGGCGATACAATTTCTTGCCGGGTTAATAATTGCTCCACAGGGACTCTTCCAGCCCGTTTTCACGGGTCCAGACCAGTTCTCCGATGATCTCGAACTTGGCGACTGACATGGCTCCCCGCTTGCTGCGCCTGCCGGAAGCATCCGACAGGGCATCAAGAATCTCCTCCCGGGATGCCTCGTAGATTTTGAAGGGTTCAAAATTGGCGTCCAACAGCACCAGGGCGATATGCGTCCAGTCTCCATTGGTATTGAGTTGGCCGATTCGGTAGCCGGGTTTGCCTTCCTTGAAAATGACCCGTCCCTTGATCTGGTAGCGCCGGTCACTGTGCTCACCCGTACCCGTGGCATCGACCCCGGGCTCCCTTGGTTCCAGGGGCTTTAACCCAAGGTGCTTGGCTGCGTCGAAACGGGCAATTTCTCCCGTGACCGGCAATGTCTGGCCGGTGGTTTCACGGTATCTGGCAGCCAGTCGGCGGGTTTCCGCGATCAGCTTTTCCAGTGCGTATAAAGGCAAGTTCCGGTTCCTTTGATGTCGGCTGGGTGTCGTGGGAACCCAATCATAGCAAAGCCTGCCCGCATCTTGCCGGAAACTGGAAAGAAAGCAATCGTCCACCCGTTATTCCGACAGGTTCGCGTCATTCAGTCATTTCCTTGACGCTTAAGGGATCATGGTGCCTGTCCTTCTGTGCCAATTCCTTGTCGTCGTTTCAGTGTGTGCTCCAAGTTATTGAATATTAAGGGTGGAAAAATGGGCACGATACTTGCTTTCTCTCAGATGACAATGGATTTTTCACGTTGAGGGGCTATAACGATGACGGCAGCCAGTTCCCGGACCGCCAGACAACTGGAAGACGCCTTCCTGGCGTTCAACCAGTTGAGCGCGCAGCTGTCCAGCTCCTATGGCGAGCTACAGAACCAGGTCGTCAAGCTCACTCGGGAGCTCAACAGAGCGCGTGACGAGAAAGTTCGTGAACTGGAGGAAAAGGAACGGCTGGCAGACCGGCTGGACAAGTTGCTGCAGGCTCTCCCTGCCGGTGTCCTGGTGCTGGACGAGGGGGGCTGTGTCAGGGATGCCAATCGCCTTGCCCGAAACATGCTCGGGACAGATTTGGTGGGCCGGGACTGGAACGAGATTTCCCTGTCCGCTTTCGCTGCCGGTGGTGATGAACTGCGCCTGAAGGATGGTCGCTGGATCAGCCTTTCCATGAGCCAGCTCGACAAGGAGAGTGGAAAGATTCTCCTGCTTACCGATATCAGCGAGACCCGGCGTCTTCAGGCTCTGCTCGATCAGCATCAGCGGCTCACGGCCCTGGGAGAGATGTCCGCCAGGCTGGCGCACCAGATCCGCACCCCCCTGTCCACCCTGTTGCTCTACCTGTCCCAGGTGGAGAGTGGAAGCCTGGATTCAGTCAGAAGAAAGGAGCTTGCTTCGAGAATGCGTGAATGCCTTCATCATATGGAGCAGACAACCCTCAACATGCTTGCTTACTCGCGCCGTGACCATGACAGGAAAGAGCCCTTCCTGGTTTGCGACATCATCGAGAACCTGGTCCAGACCATGAAGGCCGAGCTGGAGCGCAGGCAGGCCGTACTGGATGTTTCCTGTGCCAGCGGGGACATTTGTATCAGGGGAAACAAGGATGCCTTTCTCGGTGCGATGGTCAATCTCCTGAGCAATGCCCTGGAGGCCTGTGAAGAACAGCCCGAACTGCGGCTGCGGGCTTATCGTGGTGACGAGGGCGACACGGTCATCGAACTCGCGGACAACGGCAGAGGAATGAGCAAGGTGGTGATGGATCAGGTCTTCGAGCCTTTCTATACCACCCGCAGTTCGGGCACGGGGCTGGGCCTTGCCGTGGTGAAGGCGGTGATCCAGGGGCTGGGGGGAGTGATTCATCTGCACTCGGAAATCGGCCGGGGAACCCGGGTCCATATCCGCATACCCGGCCAGGACATCCAGGATGTGTTGCCTGCCGCAATGCTCCCGAAACATACCCCGGCCCCGGCTTCGGCGCAGCTGAGAGCCGCTTCCGAGACATCCAGAACAATGGAGAAGAACGCATGACCAATGAAGTGATCCTGATCGTGGAAGACGACAAGCCCCTGCAGAAGGCCCTGGGTGAAACGCTTGGCATCGCTGGATACAGGGTGCATGTGGCCGATGACGGAGAACAGGCACTGGCGGTGTTGGAGCGTCATGGGGACATCAGTCTGGTGGTTACGGATATCCAGATGAAACCCATGGATGGATACACATTGCTGAAACAGATACGCCGCAGATACCGCAGCCTCCCTGTCATCGTGATGACCGCCTACGGCACCATAGACAGTGCCGTAAACGCCATCCAGGAAGGCGCGGTGGACTACCTGGTCAAACCGCTGGAAGCCGAGCAGCTGCTATCCATGGTAGAGCGCCATGTCATGCCGGGAGAGCCCGATACCCAGGGAACCATGGTAGTAGCGGACCCGGTCAGCCGGGAACTGGCCCGCCTTGCGAGGCGTGTTGCCGGCTGTGATGCAACGGTGATGATTACCGGAGAGTCCGGCACGGGAAAAGAGGTGCTGGCGCGATACATACATGGGCATTCACAGCGTTCCCGGCAGCCCTTCGTGGCAATCAACTGCGCGGCCATCCCGGAAAACATGCTGGAAGCGGTTCTGTTCGGGTACGAGAAGGGGGCTTTCACCGGAGCCCACCAGTCCTGCCCGGGAAAGTTCGAACAGGCTCAGGGTGGCACTCTGCTGCTGGATGAGATAACGGAAATGGACGCGGGACTGCAATCCAAGCTTCTGAGGGTGCTACAGGAAAAAGAGGTGGAGAGGCTGGGCGGCCGGAAGATGATCAAGCTGGATGTGCGCGTGCTGGCCACCAGCAACCGGGATCTTGCCCAGGCGGTCCGCGAGGGTCGTTTTCGGGAGGATCTTTATTACCGCCTGAATGTTTTTCCCCTGGAACTGGCACCCCTGAGAAAACGCCGGGAAGACATCCTGCCTCTGGCCCGCAAGTTCATATCCCGTTATCTGGACGGCCAGCCCTATCCAGAACTCTGCAGGGATGCCATGGGGAAGCTGCAGGAATACGACTGGCCCGGCAATGTGAGAGAACTCGAAAACGTCATCCAGAGGGCGCTGATTCTGAAACAGGGCACGAAAATCGTGGCGGAGGATATCCACTTCGAACAGATGACCGGGTACGCCCCCCGCCAGGCTGAAGCCACGGTCGGCCAGCCCACCTCCGTCAGCGGAGGTGAGCGTCTGGACAACACCCTGCGCCAGCAGGAAGCGGACATCATCATCAATGCGCTAGAGGAAGGGGGCAGCCGCACGGAAGTGGCCAGGAAACTGGGGATCAGTCCCCGCACCCTGCGCTACAAGCTGGCAAAACTGCGTGATGCGGGAATACCCGTTCCCGCCTGAGGGAAGCAACGTCGATCAATGAAACGGGCCCAGATATAAAGGAGATCACCATGAGTACCGTAGATGTCAATCAACTCCTGACTCAGATGAAGCACATGGCCGCCCTGGCCGACAGGAAGCCGGAAGTGGCACCTGGCAACACGAGTGGCCTCGATTTTGAGAATGTGCTGCGTGATTCCATCGAGAGCGTAAATGACATTCAGAGCCACGCCTCGGACATGGCGCGGAAATTCGAACTGGGTGATCCATCGGTGAATCTCACCGAGGTGATGGTGGAACTGCAGAAAGCCAGCGTGTCCTTCGAAGCGATGAAACAGGTAAGAAACAAATTGCTCAGCGCCTACAAGGACGTAATGAGCATGCAGGTCTAGATGTGGCAGGGCGGGTGAAATCATGGCACTGGTAAAAACGGAAAGAATGCTTGAACAGATGCAGGGCTTCGGCTCCCTGCCGCTGCTGCGTCAGCTTGGCCTCATGGCCCTGCTTGCCGCCACCATTGCCATTGCGGTGGCGGTCGTGCTGTGGTCCAGGACGCCCAACTACAGCATCCTGTACGGCAACCTGCCTGCCACGGAACTGGTGGATGTGGCCAATGCGCTGGATGCCGCAAATATTCCCTACAAGGTGGAGCATGCCAGCGGCTCGATCACGGTTCCGCGCAACAAGATACATGAGACGCGTATCCGGCTGGCGACCCAGGGACTGCCCAGAAGCAAGGCCGTTGGCTATGAGCTGCTGGACAAGAAGATGGAATTCGGCACCAGCCGGTTTCTGGAAAATGCCCGCTACCAGCAGGCCCTGGAAGGCGAGCTGGCACGCACCATAAGCGCTCTCGACGATGTCCAGCAGGCGCGGGTGCACCTGGCCCTGCCCAAGGAATCGGTATTCGTCCGTGACCGGGTGAGGCCCGAGGCTTCCGTGCTGTTGCAGCTGGCGTCCGGACAGGAGCTGGACAGGGCCCAGGTGGCCGGCATCGTGCACCTTGTGGCTTCCAGCATTCCAAAGATGAAACCTGAAGATGTCGCCGTGGTCGATCAGCAGGGACACCTGCTGACTGAAAAGATGGACGAAAACGGCCTGGGCCTGAGCACCAGCCAGCTGGAGTACACCCACCAGCTGGAAGCCCTCTATGTGCAGCGCATCAAGGACATTCTCAGCCCCTTCGTGGGAAGCGGGGGGATTCGCGCCCAGGTCGTGGCTGACCTGGACTTCACCGTCACCGAGCAGACCCAGGAGCAATATGTTCCGGAGAAGAACCTGGTGCGCAGCGAGGACATCCGCGAAGAGAAGAACAGCCTGAGCAAACCCATGGGCGTGCCGGGGGCCCTGACCAATCAGCCGCCACGAGGCGGAACCGTGGGCAATGTACCCGCGACAACCGGCGAGGAAAATAGCGGAACCAGCTCCAAGCACGTGATTCGAAACTATGAGCTGGACAGGACCATCACCCACTCCCGCCGCTCTCCCGGACAGGTTCGCAGGCTGTCCGTCGGCGTTGTGGTGGACTACAAGAAGCGAGTCCTGGAAGACGGAAAGATTGAGCAGGTGGCCCTCACGGAGCAGGAACTCCAGCATATCACCGCCCTGGTGAAAGAAGCCGTGGGCTTTGATGCGAGCCGCAACGACAGCGTCAACGTCATCAACACCTCGTTTCAGGATATCCAGAAGATGGAGCCGGTGGAGGAGCTCCCTCTCTGGCAGCAGACCTGGGTGTGGGATCTTGCCAAGCCGGCGCTTGGCGGATTGTTTGTCCTGATCCTGGTGTTCGGTGTTCTACGCCCCGCCCTGAACAACCTGTCTGAAGCCGGCCGCATTGTTCATGCCAGCACCGAGGGAGAAGTGCTCCTGGCGGGGGATGGTGCTGCCGCCGTAGCCGGTCTGCCCACTCCCGAGGATGGAGAACTTCCGGAGGGGGTGCCCCTGGCGGAAGACGAAGTGGTCATCAGTGAGGGCGGCAGACAGGCAGGCGAGGAAACCGGTCGGAGCGCGCCAGTGCTGGATCTGGAGACAGCAAGAAACATGGTGCAGCAAGACCCTAGACGGGTAGCGCAGGTAGTGAAGAACTGGGTGGCAGACGATGAGTGACACAGAGCAGGCAAGTATTGACGGCCTTGAAAGAGCAGCGATTTTCATGATGAGCCTGGGCGAGAAAGAGGCGGCGGCCATCATCCGCCACATGGAGCCCAAGGAAGTTCAGCGCGTGGGTTCCGCAATGGCGGCCCTGACCCATGTGACCCGCGAACAGATCGACGCTGTGCTTGGAAGCTTTGCCCAGGCGGTGGAAAAGGAAACTTCCCTGGGGCTGGATTCCGAGGAGTATGTAAGGAACACCCTGGTGGAAGCCTTTGGCGTGGAGAAGGCGGTGAGCCTCATCGACAGGATACTGACCAAGCCCAATTCCAAGGGTATCGAATCCCTGAAGTGGCTGGATCCGCGGGCCATTGCCGAGATTTTCCGTTTCGAGCATCCCCAGATCGTGTCCATCGTCCTTTCCTACCTGGACAACGACCAGGCGGCGGAGGTGCTCAAGCATTTTCCCGAGGAAAGGCGTGCCGATGTGCTTATGCGCATTGCCACCCTGGACGGTGTGCAACCCTCCGCCCTGCAGGAATTGGATGACATCCTGGAACGCCAGTACGCGGGCAGCTTCTCCCTCACCAGCCCCGCATCCGGCGGCAAGGAGACGGCGGCCAACATTCTCAATTTCCTGGATGCCGAGGCGGAGCAGAAGATCACCGAGGCCATTCAGCAGGTCGATGAAGCCCTGGCGGAAGAAATCCAGAACCTGATGTTCGTGTTCAGCAATCTCCTCGATGTGGATGACCGGGGAATCCAGACCCTGTTGCGGGAAGTGCCTTCCGACACCCTGCTGCTGGCCCTCAAGGGGGCCGATGAAGAGGTCAAGAACAAGATTTTCAAAAATATGTCCAAGCGCGCCGCCGACATGCTGCGTGATGACCTGGAAGCCAAGGGGCCGGTGCGCCTGAGTGAAGTAGAAGAAGCGCAGAAAGCCATCCTGGCTGTCGCCAAGCGCCTGGCCGACGAAGGTGAAATCGCCCTGGGCGGTTCCGGAGGTGATGAGTTTGTCTGATTCCCCTGCATTTTCCCGCAGCGGGGTTCGCCCCTGGCAGGCGCCGCCCCTGGTATCGGGCACGGAAGATGCCGGGGACGGGGAGGACAGCATCAGCCTGCCCACGGCAGACCAGATCGAGGCCATGCACAAGGAGGCCCGGGACGAAGGCTTTGCGCAAGGACTTGAGGAAGGGCTGGCCGCGGCGCGGGAGCAGCTGGAGGCGCGGTTCGAACGCCTCGATTCCCTGATGGATTGTCTTTCCCGCCCCCTGGAACAGTTGGATGCCCGCGTGGAGGAGGAACTGCTGCTGCTGACCCTGGCCATTGCCAAGCAGCTCATCCGCAGGGAACTGAAGACTGAGCCCTCCCATATCGTCGGCGTCATCCGTACCGCGGTGGCCCGGCTGCCGGTATGCGACAACCGGGTGGTCATCGAGCTGCACCCGGAGGATGCCGCCCTGGTGCGCGATGTGCTCAACTTGGATGAGGGAGGGGAATCCAGCTGGCGCATCCGGGAGGTGCCCACCCTGACGCGGGGAGGGTGCCGCATCGACAATGGTGAATCACATATAGACGCGACGGTGGAAACCCGCATCAATCAGATTGCCGCCGGCCTGTTCGGCGGAGAAAGAGCGGTGGATGGCGAATGAGCAGCGTGCCTGAACAGTGCAGGGCGTCCAGGTTCAAACGCTGGGAACAAACCCTGGGGAAATGCAGGGAACAGGTTTCCAGCACCTCCACCATGATTGTGGAGGGCCGGGTGAAACGTGTCGTGGGGCTGACCATCGAGGCCGTGGGTATTCATGCGCCCATAGGAGCGCGCTGCCAGGTTCATACGGAACATTCGGTTGTGGAGTCCGAGGTGGTGGGCTTTGCCGGGTCCAGCACCTATCTCATGCCTGCGGGAGACAGCCGCGGCCTGATGCCCAATGCCCGCGTGGTGCCGGGAGAAGCCTCCTATGACGCCCGGGTGGGTGACGGTCTCCTCGGCCGGGTGGTTGATGCATCGGGCAATCCCCTGGATGGCAAGGGACGTATCAGCTACAGCAGCCGCAGGGCGCTGCTGGGAACCAACATCAACCCATTGGAGCGCTGGCCCATAGACACTCCCCTGGATGTCGGCGTGCGCTCCATCAACGCGCTGCTTTCCGTGGGCCGGGGGCAGCGGATTGGTCTTTTTGCCGGCAGCGGCGTGGGAAAGAGCGTGCTGCTTGGCATGATGACAAAGTACACCAACGCGGATGTGGTGGTGGTTGGCCTGATTGGTGAGCGTGGCCGGGAGGTGAAGGAGTTCGTGGAGAACATCCTTGGCGATGAAGGCCGCCGGCGCGCGGTGGTAGTGGCCAGTCCGGCGGACAATTCCCCCCTGTTGCGGATGCATGGCGCCTGGCTGGCTACTTCTATTGCGGAGTACTACCGCGACCGGGGAATGCACGTGCTGCTGCTCATGGATTCGCTTACCCGCTTTGCCCAGGCTCAGCGCGAGATTGCCCTGGCCATTGGTGAGCCTCCCGCGACCAAAGGATATCCCCCCTCGGCCTTTGCCAGGCTCCCCCAGCTGGTGGAGAGGGCCGGGAACGGGGAACAGGGAGGTGGTTCCATTACGGCCTTCTATACGGTCCTGGCCGAAGGAGACGATCAGAATGATCCGGTGGTGGATTCCGCCAGGGCAATCCTGGACGGTCACGTGGTTCTGTCCAGGGACCTTGCTGAAGGCGGACACTACCCGGCCATCGATGTGGAAGCATCGGTCAGCCGGGTGATGAATGACATCGTTTCGTCTGAGCACCTGGATGCGGCCCGGCGCTTCCGCCAGCTGTACTCCACATATCACAAGAACCAGGATCTGATCAGCGTGGGCGCCTACAAGCCCGGCAGCGATCCGCGGGTCGATGAAGCAATCGATTATTACCCCAGGCTGGTGCAGTTCCTGCAACAGGACCGAACCACGGCCGTGGGTTTCGAGCAGAGTTTCAAGCAGCTTCTGGCGGTGACGGATGCCAGCCAGGCTGACAGTAATACGACGGAGGATGAGGCGGCATGAAACATGGTGACTCCCTGAAAACCGTTGCCCGGGTCGTTGGGAACGAGGAAAGGGAAATGGCGCGCAGAATGGGTGACTGCCGTGTGAACATGGAAAAGGATGAGCAGCAGCTGATGTCTCTCATGCAATACCGCAACCAGTACCTGGAGGGGTTCCATGGCGCCGGCGGCCGTTGCCTCAAGCCGGCCCAGCTCCAGGATTACCGGGTGTTCCTGGCCCGCCTGGACCAGGCTATCGATCAGCAGCAACAGGCATTGCGGCAAAGCCGCGAGGCCTTCGAAAAAATGCAGTTGCAGTGGCTCAAACTGCACGGAGAAAACAAGGCGCTGCAGAAACTCATCAACAAGCGACAGCTGCGCGGCATGGCGGAACGCGCCCGCGGGGAACAGAAAGAGTTGGACGAACGGGCCGGCTGGATGTTCCGGAATCATGGACCATCTCATTAACCAAGTGAAAACTCCTTGACGGTTGTAGGTCGGGCTTTAGCCCGACTATCCCCCGCTGCGTGTTGGACTGCAGTCCGACCTACAGGTGTTAGTCCAATCAGGAGCAGGCTACGAGCTTATCTTCCCCGCCTCCTTTCAGAAATTGCTGCCTCGCCAGCCGTGGTATCTGATCCGGCGTTACCGGCCTGCTGAACAGGTAGCCCTGTACCAGGTCACATTCCGTTTCCGTCAATACCTTTACCTCTTCATCTTTTTCCACACCTTCGGCCACCACGACATAGCCCAGCGCATGGGCAAGATCCACGATGGACCTGAGCAGTATGGCTGAGCTTGCATCACTGAACATGTTGGAAATGAACACCCTGTCGATTTTCAGGCAGTCGATGGGCAGGGATTTCAGGGATGATAGTGATGAGTAACCCGTTCCGAAATCGTCAATGCTTATCCTGACTCCCAGATCGCGCAGTTTCTGAAAAACAGCGATATTGCTGCCGGTCGTTTGTACCACGTTTTCGGTGATTTCCAGCTCCAGGCTGCAAGGCGACACCCCCGATTCCGCCAGAGCGGCTTCCACTGTGTGCAGCAATGAGGGGTCGTTGAAATGCAAGGGTGAGATGTTGACGGCCATGCGCAGTTCCGGCAATCCCCTTTTTTTCCAGGCTGACACTTGTGAACAAGCGGTTTTCAATACCCATTCGCCAATGGCACGGATCAGGCCGATTTGTTCCGCGAGGCCGATGAACTGGCCCGGCGGGACCAGGCCTCTTTCAGGATGCTGCCAGCGAATGAGCGCTTCCACGCCAAGCATCTTTCCGCTCTTGAGGTCGATTTGGGGCTGGTAATACAGGATCAGTTGATTCAGTTCCAAGGCCTGTCGAAGATCCTGTTCCATGCGCAATCTTTTTTCCGCCTCCCGGGTATGGGTTTTTTCGTAGAACACGTACCTGTGCTTGCCCTGGTCCTTGGCGGCATACATGGCGCTGTCAGCGGCCTTGAGCAGGCTGTGCAGATCACGGCCGTCTTCCGGGTAGCGGGCGATGCCTATGCTGCATCTGGGGCGCAGTTCTCCCGAAGGAAGCTCCACCGGCCGGTTGATGGCAGTGAGGCTGCGGCTCGCGACCTCCGCGGCATCAGCCTTGTTGGTTATCTGGTTTACCAGAATAAAGAACTCGTCCCCGCTGATGCGGGCAATGAAATCAGAGTCTCTCACCACCGACTGGAGGCGTCGCGCAACAGTCTTGAGCAGCCTGTCGCCAACGTCGTGCCCCAGGCTGTCATTGATGTCCTTGAATCCATCCAGGTCGAGGCAGAGCAGGGCGAATTTCCGGTTCTCCTTCTGGGCAGCATGAATGGTATCCGTCATGTATTTATAGAAGCAGGTTCGGCTGGCCAGACCGGTGAGTTGGTCGGAATAGGCCAGCTGATGCATTTTTCTTTCCGTGGCCTGCTTCTGGGTGATGTCCTGGACGGTGCCCAGCAGTACCTGGCTGGAGTTGGGCGCCATGCCCAGTTCCTGGTGTACGGTGATGACGGAGCGCCCTTTCACCACCAAGCGATAGTTGAAGGGATCCATGGAATCCCCGGCTGTGGTCGCGATGATGGCGCTTCTCAGGTAGTCACGGTCGTCGTTGTGTACATGGGCCAGGTAGCGATCAAGGGAGTATTGCTGTTCCTCGGCCGGAAGATCCAGCATGGCCGCGAGGTTCTCGGAGATCTCCAGGCTGTCGGTCTGGGAGTCCCACCGCCAGTAGCCAAGCCCGGCCAGGCGCTGAGCGCTCAGGAGTTTTTCCTGGTTTTCCTTCAGCTTCTTGGCATTCTGGCTGGCTCGCAGCTGAAAGCGGATGTGCTGTAGTAACAAGGGGTAGTTGACAGGCTTGATGATGAAACCCGACGCCCCCACTCCATAGGCCTTTTCCACCGATTCGTTGTTGTCCAGGCCCGTGACCATGATCACCGGCGTGTCCGACAGGGAAGGGAACCTGAGCAGGCGCGTGCACACTTCAAAACCATCCATGTTTTCCATGACCGCATCCAGCAGAAGCAGGTCCGGCTGGTGTCGCAATGCCATGGCAAGTGCCTCGGTGCCCTGGGTGGCCTCCAGTACCTTGTAGCCCGCGGCCTCCAACACCTCCTTGGTGGTCTGGCGGAAAACCGGGTCATCGTCCACCAGCAGCAGCGTTTCCCGGGAAGAGGATATGGGGTTTGATTCAGATTTTCTGTTCGGAGCGGATTGCTGTTCAAGGACTTCCCTGAGCATCTCCATGGCAGGTGCCAGGCTGTTCTCCATGTCCCTGGCCAATTCCACCAGTTCCTGCCAGTCTCCTTCCTGTGAAATCTTTTCCATCAACCGGCACTGTTCCATCAGCTCCCTGGCACCCAGGGTGGCGCTGTAATACTTCAGGTTGTGCGCCAGGAAACCAAGTCGTTTTCTATCCCTGCCTTTCAGCGCATCCCGGATGTCCTTCATGTCCTTCGGGGCCTGTTGCAGAAAATGCGTGATGGTTTGGGACAGGATGTTGCTTCCTGTCTGCTGTTCCAGCTCACGCAAGCGCTCGATGGCGCGTTCATCGAGTATCTCTGTCCTGACGGGCTTGGGCTCCCGGTTGTTACCATGGAGGGAGAGGAGACCGTTTTCCCGCACCTGCAGCCAGTGCGCGAGTTTTCTCTCCAGAGTCTGCTTTTTCAGTGGCTTGCTGAGGAAGTCATTCATGCCCGCGTCAATGCATTTGTCCCGGGTTCTGTCGTCATCCGAAGCGGTGAGGGCGACGATGGGAATCACCGGCGTGCCCGCGGCCTCTTCCATTTCACGAATTCTTGCCGTGGCTTCCAGGCCATCGACGCCTGGCATGCGGCAGTCCATGAGTATCAGATCGTAATGCCCCCGGGAATAGGCCATAACCGCTTCTTCCCCATTGCCGGCGATATCCACGCTGCAACCAAGGGATTTCAGCATGACCATAGCTATTTGTTGGCTAACCTTGTTGTCTTCGGCCAGCAGGACGGTTGCCGTACCTCTGGTTGTAGCATGTTCCTTCACGGTGTTCGAAAGAAGATTCTTATCCATGGATCTGTGCCTGCAGCTGCGGGTTCATGACAGGAATGCTATCGGCGGCAGGGGGTGGTTCTTAAACTGGCATCGATATTGCTGTATTGATGAACAGGCACAAACACCAATCGTGGGGCAAATGGATGGATTTTTCGTTTTTTGGATTTGGCGCGTCGTTTTCCTCAGAAGGTAGCCTCAGCGCTGCTGATGGGCCGCTGGAATACAAGCTGCTGTTTTCCGGGGATAATTTGCCGAGCGGGCAGAAGGCAGAAGGATTTGTGAATGTGTTCAGAAATGCCATGAGCGTCAAAGGAGCAAGCGGATTGCCTGAGGGGGAACTGCCGGCGGTTTTGCCGCTTGCCGGCAAGCCTTTGCCGGATTTCTCGGACCTGGCCGTGGAGAACCTGGGAGGGGCGGATGATTTTGGCGGTTTCGAAGCGCTTCCTTCCTGGCAGGATTGGGATGCCGAATCCATGCCGGAAGAATTTCTCTCCGGAATGCTCAACCCGCTGGCGGCAGATACCTCGGCCATCCAAAACGCTGATTGCCCGGTCGCTCTTCCAGGTACTGTATCGGAAGGCAAGGGGCGGCAGGTAAGCCGGTTGTCTGTTGAGGGCTCGATGAAGCCGGCCGTGGAAGAAGCCTCTTTGGCACAGCTTGACCTCGGAACTGTGGGACAGAGCCGGTCGTTGCCCCCTTCTTCGGCTGTGGTTTCTGTCAAGGATGCCCTGTTGCCCGAAAGACGCAATGGGCTGTTCCCCGGCGGTTCCGCCCCGGCGCCACATGATGTTCCGCGGATGCCGGGCAACCCCCTTCCAGCAGCTGGGCCTGGGCCAGGCTGGCGGGAGGCCGGAATACCAGGTCAGGATTCATCATTACAAATTATTGGAACGCGGCCTCCCGTGTCGCGCCCGGAGATCATGTCGGAGGAGACAGGCGGGAATTCGGCTCTGTTTACCGTAACAGACAGAAAGGAGATGCGCCCGCAAATGGCGGGAGATAAGGTTCTTCCCGAAGTCCAGCCGGGACGGAGCCGGGAAGGCGGCTTGCTGGCAGCTCGTGAAAACCTGAAAGGAGAGGGCGCAGGCTTGTACCAGCGGAATGTCGCGGCCCATGCCGCGGATGCCAGCCCAGCCCGACCGGTTGCCGAGGCGTTTTCCCGGCCTGCCATGGTGCTCCCGCCGGTTGGCGCTACCGGGGTCGGCGTCAGCCATTCGCGGATTTCCCGGACAGGTGATGGAAACGCCCAAGTCGTGCCCAAGGGCAGGGACGCAAGTGTAACCATGGCCGGCAATTCGTCGTTTCAGCTTCAGGTGCCGGAAAATAAACCGGCCGAATCCGTAATTCGTCCTGCGGCCATCTCATCGAACACTGACAACCGGCTGGATGCTTCGCTCTCCGCCCTGGTATCGGAAGAAGGGGATGGGGGAACTTCTGCAATGGGGGCCCGGCAGGCTCCCATGCAGACAGCCGCCATGCCGGGTTCAGGTACAGCGGGCGTATTGCCGCGGCAGACAGAGATAAATGTCCCCCTGGGACATGCGGCCTGGGAACAGAGCCTGGCCAGGCAGGTATTGCAGGCTGGCCAGGGTCAGCTGCGACAGCTGCATATCAAGCTGAATCCCTCCAATCTGGGAAGCCTGGATATCAAGCTGCAGGTGGAAGGGGACTCGGCGAGCATTGCTTTCTCCAGTCAACATGCTGTGGTCAGGGAAGCCGTGGAAGCCAGTCTGCCCCGACTGAGGGAGATGTTCTCCGGCAGCGGTATCAATCTCGGTAATGTGGACGTGGGCGGCCAGGATACCGCCAGGGGACGGGAAGGTGACGCTCGGAGCGGTGAGTTTTCCCCGGGAAACCTGTTTGGTGGTGGTGAAGATGAGCAGGGTGGCGTCATGGACACTGGCAGGGAATCCCGTAAAGGAAAGGGCGACAACCAGCTGCTGGATTACTACGTGTAGCCCCAGCGATCGACGGAACAGGCTCGTCCGCCAGCCGACACCGGCAGGGGTTGGCAAGAACTTTTGTGACCAATGCCGGGAAACGGACACGGGCCAGGGAAGGGCTGTCAAGGAACCGGCGTCATCCGTGACAAAAATCCACCGTGTGCTGATTTGTTCCCGGCTGGCGATAGCCTGCTTTACCGGGGGAAGCCGGGTCATGTGGTTTCCATTGCCGGGATGATGATGTCCTGAGCATCATGGAAATATCAATATTATCAATGAATTGCCTTGTTCCTGGGTGTGCCGGCGCCTTTTTCCATGGCCATGGTGCGGCATTTTTTGACGGTTCCCGCCTGGCGCAATAACCGTTTTCCTTCAAATCATGAATCTGGCATGAGTCCTGCATCTCAGTTTGTGCAACTGTTTTTTTCAGGAAGGACTGGTCATGGCGAAAAAAGAAGATCTGGATCTGGATGTCGAGGGAAAAGGCAAGAAATCCTCAAAGCTGAAGCTCATCATCATTCTGCTCGTGGGGATACTGGTTCTCGGGGGAGGCGGCGGCGCTGCCTGGTATTTCCTGGTGATGAAGGGAGATATGGTGGCCGAGTCTGACGCGGGCATGGAAGAAGCCGATGAACCCGCTGTTCATAAGAAGAAGAAAAAGAAAAGGAGCAACGAGCCCCCGCTGTTTACCGGCCTGGACCCGGCTTTCGTCGTGAGCTTCAAGGATCAGAGTCAGGCTCGCTTCATGCAGCTCAGCGTGGAACTCATGTCCCGCGACCCCGAAGTGATCGAGGCCATCGATCAGTACAAGCCCATGTTGCGCAACAACCTGCTGTTGCTGTTCAGCTCACAGAAATTCGAGGACGTTATTACCCGGGAGGGCAAGGAAAGGCTGCTGGAGCAGTCCCTGGAAGAAGTAAACAACACCCTCAGTAACGAAGCCGGCATCGATGGTGTCGAGGCCGTGTATTTTACCGCCTTTGTGGCGCAGTAACTGCCATGACTGCCGAGAATCTGCTTTCCCAGGATGAAATCGACGCCCTGCTGGTGGGGGTGGAGAGTGGCGAGGTGGAAGCTGGCACCGGGCTGCCATCGGCCAGTGCCGAGATACTGCCTTTCGATTTCGATGACCAGGAGTATCTGCCCAGAAATCAGCTTCCGGTGCTGGATACCATACACCAGCGTTTTGTCCGGCATTTCACCATCAGCCTGTACCGCCTGCTCAAGCACACGCCGGTAATGGCGCTGGGTGAACCCCGGCTCATGAAGTATGCCGAGTACATGGACAGCCTGGATATGCCGTCCAGCATCAATCTTATCCGGGTGGATTCACTGGTAGGCAAGCTGTTGCTGACCATGGATGCCAAGCTGGTGTTCATTGCCGTGGACAACTACTTCGGCGGTGACGGCCGTTTCCAGAGTGGCCGGGTGAGCGCGGAGTTCACGCCCACCGAGCGTCGGGTCATCCAGCTTATCATCGACCTGGCCCTGGACGACCTTGGCAAGGCCTGGAGCCCTGTTGCTCCCCTGGAATTCCAGTTCGACAAGTTGGAAACCAATCCCCATTTCGTGAATATCGCCACGCCTTCCGAGTTGGTGGCTGTCACCAGTATCGAAATCAGCCTCGGCGGCGGTGGTGGCATATTCGATCTGGCCATCCCCCTGAACATGCTGGAGCCCCTGAGGGAGCAACTCGAGCCCGGCATGCCTTCCGCGGAGGAAAAGGGGGACCGGTCCTGGCTCAAGGCCCTGCAGGCGGATCTTCTCAAGGTAAAAGTGGACCTGGACAGTGTCCTGGTGGAGATTCCCATGACCCTGGGGGAGATTCTCAGACTCCAACCTGGAGATGTCATTCCCATGGACCTTGAAGAATGCGTGAGCCTGCGGGCAGCTGGTGTGCCTCTGCTTCAGGGGGCCTTTGGCGTAGCCAAGGGCAAAAACGCCATCAAGATACTGGAGCCGCTTTCACAAATGCGGTCACAGGCAGAAATCCAAAGCACAGGAGTTGAAAATGAGTGAGCAAGCAGCCACAACCGCCGCGGAGCCAGAGGCACCGCCGGAGATGGATATGTCTCCCCAGGCAGAAACCCATGAGGAGGTTTCCCTGCCTGATACAGGGCAGGAAGAAGGAGAAGCGGAAACCGGGGTAAAGGAAGCAGAGTACCGCAGCGCGGAATTCGAAACCCTGGAGAATGATGTCGAGCTTGAAGGGATAGAGCCGAACCTGGATGTCATTCTGAACATTCCGGTAACCCTGTCCATGCAGATAGGACGAACCCAGATGACCATAGAGGAACTGATGCGGCTGAACCGTGGTTCCGTGGTCAAGCTGGATCGCATGGCGGGTGAACCCATGGATGTGCTGGTCAATGGTACCTTGATCGCCCACGGAGAGGTGGTGGTGGTCAACGAGAAGTTCGGCATACGCCTGCTGGATGTCATCAGTCCCGCTGAGCGGGTAAAGAAACTGCGCTAGGCCGGGGCCGGTAACATGCAGCTGTACTCCGCGCTGAAAACGATGCCAAGCGCTCCGCTGGAAAGCCTGGGCGGCCAGAACCCTGCCGTTGTCGGCGGTGCCGGAATGGACGTCAGCCAACAGCTGGCGCAGGTGCTGGGCAGCCTAGGCGTGGTGCTGGCGCTGGTTCTGGTCCTGGCCTGGCTGGCGAAGCGCCTGTCCCGTTCCAGGACCGCCCAGACCCGGGGACTGCGGCTGGTTGGCGGAATCTCCCTGGGGGCAAAGGAGCGCATCGTCCTGGTTCAGGTTGGCGAGCGGCAGCTTCTTGTCGGTGTGGCGCCGGGCTGCCTCCAGACTCTGCACGTGCTGGAGAAACCGCTGACCGGGGAGGCCCAGGCAATGCCGGGATTCTCTGAAAAGGTGTCTGAACTGCTGGAACAGGGACAGGGCAGGGAGAGCTGAGGTGAACCGGATGTGGGCTTTCATGACAGGCAGAAAAAGGGCTTCCAGCCACAGGGGGCTGTTCCTGTTTGGCGGCCTTGCCTTCCTGCTGCTATTCGTCCAGGACGCGGGCGCCCAGCCAGGTTTCGCCGCGGTGACGGTGACGCCGGGGGCCGGTGGGGCCCAGACTTATACCGTCAGCATCCAGATTCTGCTGCTCATGACGGTGCTGAGCCTGTTGCCTGCCGCCCTGATCATGATGACATCTTTCACCCGGGTGATAATTGTCCTGGCCATTCTGCGCCAGGCCCTGGGTACGGCCCAGACGCCTTCCAATCAGATTCTCATCGGGCTTTCCCTGTTTCTCTCCCTGTTCATCATGGCCCCGGTGTTCGAGACGGCCTATGACACCGGCCTGAAACCCTACCTGGACGAACAGATAGGCGCTGAACAGGCTCTGGAAAATGCCGCTGCCCCCTTTCGCCGCTTCATGCTCGATCAGACCAGACAGGCGGACTTGCTCATGTTCACCCGAATTTCCGGACGCAGCAGCCTACCGTCCCGTGATGAGGTGCCGTTTTCCCTGCTGCTTCCCTCTTTCGTCACCAGCGAGCTGAAGACGGCTTTCCAGATCGGTTTCCTGATTTTCCTTCCATTCCTGGTCATCGACCTGGTGGTGGCCAGCGTTCTCATGGCCATGGGCATGATGATGCTGTCGCCCATGATTATTTCCCTGCCGTTCAAGCTCATGCTGTTCGTGCTGGTGGATGGCTGGTCGCTCATCATGGGAACCCTGGCGTCCAGTTTCTATATGTAGGGAGGGCAGGCGGCATGCAACCAACAAACAACGACAAGGGGCAGGGCGGCTCATGACACCGGAAACCATTCTCGGCGTGGGTCAGAACGCGTTGACGGTCACCATCATGCTGGCCGCGCCCCTGCTGCTTTCGGCTCTTGCCATTGGCTTGCTCATCGGTGTCCTGCAGGCGGCCACGCAGATTCAGGAGATGACTCTCAGCTTCATTCCCAAGCTCATGGTGCTGGTGCTGGCTCTGGTCATCGCCGGCCCCTGGATGCTGGGGCTGATTACCGATTTCACCATCCAGCTGTTCCACAGCATCCCGGAACTGGTTGGAGGCGGTTGAGCAGAATGTATCAGTTCAGCGGCGCGGAATTGATGAATACAACGGCGGGATTGCTGTGGCCCTTCATGCGCATCGGCGCCATGTTCGTCTCCGCGCCCATATTCTCGGCGTCCAGCCTTCCCGTCAGGGTGCGCATCCTGCTGGCGGTGCTCATTGCATGGGTGTTGTTGCCGGTTCTGCCACGGCCGCCGCAGGTGGATCTCATCAGTGGTGAGGCTTTTCTCATCGGTTTCTACCAGATCCTCGTTGGACTGGCCATGGGGTTCATTCTGCAGCTGGTGTTCGCCGTGTTCATCGTTGCCGGGCAAAGCATCGCCATGGCAATGGGATTGGGATTCGCTTCCGCCGTGGATCCCCAGAATGGTGTCCAGGTGCCTGTCGTCAGCCAGTTCCTGCTCATTATGGTGACCCTGCTGTTCCTCGCTCTGGATGGCCACCTTATTTTTCTGGACCTGATGGCGGAAAGTTTTCGCCTGCTGCCTGTGGGAACCCTGCATCCACCCGCGGATCAGCTCAAGGCACTGGCCTACTGGGGAGCTTACATGTTTGCCGGTGGACTTCTTGTCGCCCTGCCGGCGGTGGCCGGCCTGTTGCTGGTGAACATTGCCTTTGGTGTGGCATCGAGGGCCGCGCCCCAGCTCAACATATTTGCCGTTGGTTTTCCGGTGATGATTATGGCGGGCTTCACCCTGTTGGTGCTCATTACCCCTTCACTCACGGATCATTTCGCCAGGATTCTGACGGATGCCCTGGGCATTATCAGACGCCTGCTGAGCATGTAGCGGGGAGGTTGGCATGTCTGGTGGAAATTCCGAGGAACGCACTGAAAAACCCACACCCAAAAGGCTACGGGAAGCCAGGGAAAAAGGGCAGGTGGCCCGTTCCCGCGAGCTGAACAGCACTCTGATACTGATGATTTCGGCGCTGGGCCTCTGGGGCCTGGGATACCTGCTGGTCGGCGACCTGGCCACCATCATGCGCGAGGGGCTGGTGCTGGAGCGCGGCATGGCCATGGACCCTGTGGCGCTGGTGCAGCAGTTCGGCTCCCTGGTGGGCAGAGGGCTGTGGGCCCTGGCGCCTTTGTTCATCCTGCTGGTGCTTGGGGCGCTGGTAGGACCGGCCAGCATGGGCGGCATGGTATTCAGCACCAAGGCCATCAGCTTCAAGGCGGAAAAAATCAATCCGGTAAAGGGCCTGGCACGCATTTTCTCGGCCAAGGGACTGATGGAGCTGGTCAAGACCCTGGCCAAGTTTCTGCTGGTGGCGGCGGCCTCGGTGCTGTTGATCTGGTCACTGAGAGATGAGCTGCTGTTTCTTTCCCATGAGTCTTTGCACGCCGCCCTTGGCCATGCCGGGACCCTCCTGGCAAGGGCTTTCCTGCTGCTCAGTTCCGTGCTGATCCTGGTCGCCCTCATTGACGTACCGTTCCAGATTTACCAGCACAAGAAGCAGCTGAAGATGTCCTTGAAGGAAATCAAGGATGAGAACAAGGAAACGGAAGGTAGGCCGGAGGTGAAAGGCAAGATACGGGCTTTGCAGAGGGAGATGTCGCAGCGGCGCATGATGGAGCGGGTGCCCGAGGCCGATGTGGTCATTACCAACCCCACCCACTATGCCGTTGCCTTGGCCTATGACAGGGATGCCGGTGGCGCGCCCCGGGTTCTGGCCAAAGGGGCAGACCTGGTGGCCCTGCGTATTCGGGAGATTGCGGGCGCGCACGGCATTGCTGTGGTATCGGCGCCTCCCCTGGCGCGGGCCTTGTACGCCACCACGGAAATCGAGCAGGAGATTCCCGCGGAGCTCTACGTGGCTGTTGCCCATGTGCTTGCCTACGTGTACCAGCTGAACGCCGCCCGGACGCAGGGTGGAGAAGAGCCGGCTCCGCCCACGGACCTTCCCGTGCCGGATGAATTCAAATGAACAGGGGGCCAGGAACCGTGGAATCAACGGACAAGCAAAGGTAAGCAGGCATGCAGACACAGGAATTCATGGGACATCTGAAAGCGTTACACCATCGGGGGCTGGGCACGCCCCTGCTGCTGGTGGTCATGCTGTCGATGATGGTCCTGCCGCTGCCGCCCATGGCGCTGGATGTGCTGTTTACCTTCAACATCGCCATCGCGTTGATGGTGATACTGGTGGTGCTCTACACCCACAGGCCCCTGGATTTTGCGGCTTTTCCCACGGTTCTGCTGGTGGCCACCCTGTTGCGCCTTTCTCTCAACGTGGCATCCACCCGGGTAGTGCTCCTGGAAGGTCACAACGGCGGGGACGCCGCGGGCAAGGTCATACAGGCGTTCGGGGAGTTCGTGGTAGGCGGCAACTATGCCGTGGGCCTCATCGTCTTTGCCATCATCACCATCATCAACTTCGTCGTTGTCACCAAGGGCGCCGGCAGGATTTCCGAGGTGAGCGCCCGGTTCACCCTGGATGCCATGCCAGGCAAGCAGATGGCGGTGGATGCGGATCTGAACGCGGGGCTGATTACCCAGGACCAGGCAAAGGCCAGGCGGGAAGAGATCGCCAGCGAGGCGGATTTCTACGGAGCCATGGACGGCGCCAGCAAGTTCGTGCGTGGCGACGCCATTGCCGGTATTCTCATTCTGCTCATCAACGTCATCGGCGGCCTGGCCATAGGCATGGCGCAGCACGGCCTGGACTTTGCCCAGGCGGCGCACAACTACGCGCTGCTGACCATTGGTGATGGCCTGGTTGCCCAGATTCCCTCCCTGGTTCTGTCCACGGCAGCCGCCATCATCGTGACCCGGGTCACAGCCGCCAGGGACATGGGACAGCAGATTGCGGACCAGCTGTTCAGTAATCCCAAGGCCCTGGTGGTTACCGCCGTGATCGTGGGCATACTGGGTTTGGTGCCGGGCATGCCCAACCTGGTATTCCTGCTCCTCGCGGCACTGCTCGCGGGCGCCGCCTGGTTGCTTCACGTCAAGCAGTCAATGCCTGCCGAGGAAGAGAGCGAGGAAGAGACGGCAGCTTCCGCTGAAGGTGGTGAAGCGGAACTGAGCTGGGAAGAAGTCGCCCAGGTGGATACCGTTGGTCTCGAGGTGGGATACCGCCTGATTCCCCTGCTGGACAAGGAGCAGGGCGGACAACTGATGAACCGCATTCGGGGCGTGAGAAGGAAGCTTTCCCAGGAACTTGGTTTCCTCATTCCCGCTGTTCATATACGTGACAACCTGGAACTTGCGCCCAGCGCCTATCGCATAACCCTCATGGGGGTCCCCATTGGTGAAGCGGAGGTGTATCCGGATAGGGAGCTGGCCATCAATCCAGGGCAGGTGTATGGCGTGCTGAAAGGAATTGATACCCGGGATCCGGCCTTCGGGCTGGAAGCCGTGTGGATTGATCCCTCCCTCAAGGATGAAGCGCAGACCCTCGGTTATACGGTGGTGGACACCAGCACGGTCATCGCCACCCATCTCAGCCATCTTCTCCAACAGCATGCCCATGAGCTGCTGGGCTACGAGGAAGTGCAGCAGCTGCTGGACATTCTGAAACAGCATTCTCCAAAACTCGTGGAAGACCTGGTGCCGAAAACGATTCCCCTGGGCACCCTGCTGAAGGTGCTTCAGAACCTGCTTTGGGAAGGCATTCCCATCCGGGATATGAGGACGATTGCTGAAACTTTGGCGGAGTACGGACGTGACAGTCAAAACGCTGACACATTGACGGCAGCAGTCAGGCGCGCCCTGTCCAGACAAATATTCCAGAAAATCAACGGAATGAGCACAGAAGTTAAAGTTATTACTCTTGACCCGAAGTTGGAACACATCTTGCAACAGACAGTACAGGGCGCCCAGGGCGGCGGCATGGGAATGGAGCCGGGCATCATGGACCGGCTGATGACTGACATGAAAGAAATCGTACAGGAAAGAGAAATGAATGGTGAAAGCGCCGTGCTGCTGGTCAGTCCGCCCCTGAGACCTCTGCTCTCACGCCTGCTGCGTAGTTCACTGCCGAGCCTGCATGTCGTTTCCTACGACGAAGTGCCGGACAACAGGCAAATCATGGTGACGGCCCATGTCGGGCGTCAGCTGGAGCAGGCGGTATGAGGATGATCTCCTGCCGGCACCCCTTCGGAAAACTTCCTTCCGGGTGCCGCTACAGAAAATAAGGTGCAACGGTCATGAAAATGAAACGGTATTTTGCTCCTGACATGCGTCAGGCCATTCGCAGGGTCAGGGAAGACCAGGGACCCAATGCGGTGATCCTGTCCAACCGGCGGGTTGCCGGCGGGGTGGAAATCATTGCCGCCCTCGACTATGACGAGGCTCTGGTCAATCAGGCCCTGGGAGCCTGTGAAAACAGTGCCGCTGTCCCGGAGATGCCAGGAGGCGGTGAACAGTCCTTTCATGACGGAGAAGGAGGGCAGTCCGCCGGCGGGTTCTCCATTGAAAGCATCCGCGAGGATCTCAAGGCCCTGCGGGATCTCATGGAAGCCCCTCTGCTGCAGTTCGGCTGGGGAGAGATGCGCAAGGTTCAGCCCTTGAGGGCCAATCTGCTGAAGCGGCTTATGACCCTCGGCTTGGATGCTGCCCTGTGCCGGGAAATCGTGGACAAGGTCGTGGAGCGCGGGCAGATGGACAATGGCTGGGCCGCTTCCCTGAAGCTGCTGGCGGAAATGCTGCCCGTGGCGGATGACGATATTCTGTCGGAGGGAGGGGTAATCGCCCTGGTGGGCTCCACCGGGGTGGGCAAGACCACCACCGTCGCCAAGCTGGCGGCGCGTTTTGCCCTGCGTCACGGCCGCCGCCATGTGGCGCTCATTACTACTGACAGCTACCGCATAGGCGCCCATGAACAGCTGCGCACCTACGGGCGCATTCTTGGCATTCCCGTACAGACGGCGGGAGACCGGGACGAGCTGGCGGCCGCCCTGAATCATGCCCGGGACAGAAAGCTGGTTCTGATTGACACCGCCGGTGTCAGTCAGCGGGACATGCATCTCACGGAAAAACTTTCCAGCCTGAGCGCCGGAGGGCAGGGCATACGCAACTACCTGGTGCTTTCCGCCACCGGCCAGGCCCAGGTGCAGAATGAAGTGATCCGGTCCTTCCGCAAGGCGGGTCTGCACCGCTGCATTCTGACCAAAATCGATGAAGCTGGCAGTCTGGGAGGCACCCTGGCGACACTGGCGCGACATGGCCTGCCGGCGGCCTATGTCAGTGACGGACAACAGGTGCCTGATGATCTTCATCCTGCCCGCGCGGAAAAACTGGTCAAACATGCCGTCGAACTGATGCAGAGGCATCAGGAAGCGCTCACAGAAGATGCGCTGGCATTCAACTTCGGAGGACTTGTGGCAAATGCTCATGTATGAAACGGCACTGACAAAGGAAGGGCCCGGCGACCAGGCCATGGGATTGAGGAGAATGAAGCAGCCTCGCCCGGTGAAGGTGATTGCCGTCACCGGAGGCAAGGGCGGCGTGGGCAAGACCAATGTGGCGGTGAACCTGTCGCTGGCCCTGGCCGGCATGGGCAATGAAGTCATGTTGCTGGATGCTGACTTCGGCCTTGCCAACGTGGATGTGCAGCTGGGGCTCAGCCCCGAATACGATCTCTCGCATCTTGTTTCGGGAGAGAGGAACCTCGAGGAGATCATCATCCAGGGGCCGGGGGGAATCAAGATCATTCCCGCCTCCTCGGGCATTTCGCGCATGGCGGATCTCACCCAGGCGGAACGTGCGGGAATCATCCATGCCTTCAGTGAGCTCAGTTGGGATGTCGATTACCTGGTAGTGGATACCTCTGCGGGAATATCCGATTCGGTTATCAGCTTCTGTAAGGCGTCCCATGAAGTCGTGGTGGTGGTATGTGATGAACCGGCTTCCATCACCGATGCCTATGCGCTGATCAAGGTCATGAATCGTGAACATGGCGTGGATCATTTCCACGTCCTGGCCAACATGGTGTATTCGAACCGGCAGGGAACCGAGCTGTACAACAAGCTGGCGCTGGCGGCGAATCATTTCCTGGATGCCACCCTGAGTTTTCTGGGCATCGTTCCCCAGGATGAGCGGCTCAGGCAGGCCGTGCAGAAACAGAAGGCGGTTGTCGCCCTGTATCCAAGCAGTCCGTCGTCGGGGGCATTCCGCAAGATTGCCGGTAACGTGGAAAGGTGGCCGGGCGTTCGCAATGCCGGCGGGCAGCTGGAGTTTTTCGTCGAGCGTCTTGTAAATAATGAGACTGAAGCAGGTGGGTTGGAAACATGAACATGGCAGCCGTGTATCAGAAAGCTTCGGAGCAGCTGGACTACGAAGAAGCCGTTACCAGGCACGCGCCGCTGGTCAAGCGCGTGGCCTATCACCTCATGGCCCGCATGCCCTCCAGCGTGCAGATAGACGACCTGATCCAGGCGGGCATGATCGGTCTTCTCGAGGCCATCAACAACTATGATGCATCCAAGGGGGCCAGTTTCGAAACTTATGCACGCATCAGGATCCGGGGCTCCATGATAGACGAGGTGCGGCGGGGCGACTGGACGCCCAGGTCCGTCTACCACAAGGCCAGGAAGCTGGCGGAGGCCATGCGCGCCGTTGAAAACCGTGAACAGCGTCCGGCCCGTGACGAGGAAGTTGCGGCGGAGCTGGGGCTGGACCTGGCGTCCTACAACAAGATTCTGGCGGACACCAATGGCTGCCACGTGCTCAGTTACGACGATCTTTCCGTAGACAGCTGGGGGCACGATGACGATGACGGTGGCGAGGAAGCCGGACTGCTCCCGGAGCTGCAGAAGAATCTGTTCAAGGAGGGCTTGTCCGAGGCCATAGCCAATCTGCCGGAACGGGAGAAGCTGGTGCTTTCGCTCTACTACGATGATGAATTCAACCTTCGTGAGATTGGTGAAGTGCTGGGCGTAACCGAAGCCAGGGTCTGCCAGATTCATGCCCAGGCTCTCACCCGGCTTCGCTCCAGGATGCGGGACTGGGTAGAGGACGATCCGGAATAGCCGAGGAGCGACCCGGCTGCCGTTCCGCCAGGAGGATATATGTCCGACAACATGATCAAGCCGCTGTTCCCCGTATGGCCGGTGGCTGCGGTGATGCCGGTAGGAAAACGGGAGGAGCGCCGGAACAAGCCCGACGGGAGACCCGACCGGAAACAGGACAAGGGTGGTTCTGAACCTGACCCGGACGGCAAACAGCATATCGATATCTACGCTTGAGGGAAGGATATATGTTCAGGAAAGAAACCAGTACCCAGGTGCAGGAGTCCGCTCAGGCTTCTTCTTCACCCGCATCCCGGTATCAGGCCCTGCAGGATGCGGATGTTGCTGCTCCCGAAAATGAACTGGATTTGAGCGAAGACAGCGTGGACTTTCATTCATTGCTCAGCCATGTATCCGGGGATTCGAATGAACAGACCGTGGAGCGGAATTCCGATGCCAGCGCCGCTCAGAAGAATCTCAATATCAGCAGTATCATTACCCGAATCCGGGATGAGGGACCGGCTGGCTCACGGGCGGATGAAAAGCCCCTGTCTACCGGAGAGCCGGAGGCCAGACGACATCCTGAGGGGGATGCCTGTACCCGGATAGCGGAATCCAACAGCACAGCCGGGGAATCGGCGAAGAGCCTGTCGCCAACGGCAGAGGAAATCACCCAGCTTGTCAGGGCAGCGGCCGAGGAGCTTCTGGCGGCCCGCATAGAGGAATCGAAACCCGTAAAGGTGAATCGGGCCGGGTGGCTGTTTCCAGCACTTTTCCTGTGCCTGCTCGCCGCTGGGGGATATGCTCTGTACAAGACCAGTAGCGAACTGGCCCTGGCCAAGGCGGGCATTGCCCAGCTCAGCACCCGACTGTCAAAGGCCGAGGAAACCATGAGCGGTCTTCGTCGCCAGGTATCGGCCAACGCCAGCCGCATCCAGGTTTTGTATTCCCCGGAAAAACTGCAGGAGGACATGGCGGCATACCGGCAACAGATGCAGGAGGAAATGGATCTGCGCCTGGAGCTGATGGCGCTTTCCACAGTGCGGTTTTTGCCCGTTTCCACTGGGGGGGAGGATAACAACAGTTCCGGAAACTCAAGTATAGCTCCGGAGGAATCAAAGGAGCCGCAAAGTGTTTCTCGCTCCCCCACCGTGAATGAAACGCCAGGGGAAGGCAAAGCCCAGGAAGCGCCCAGGGGTGATTGGAATGTCTATCTTGCTTCCTACGGGAGTGAAAGTCAGGCGAGAAAAGCGCTGGAAAAGTATATTCATAAGGTGCCGGAAGCAAGAATCCAGCCAGCCAGGGTTCGTGGGAAGAAAGTATTTCGCGTCACCGTGCCAGGCTTTGCCGGAAAGAAGGAAGCGAGTCGTTATCTTGCCGAACTCCGGACGGAACTCGGCCTTGAAGGCAGTTGGATAGGACGCCATGCTGCCGCTCCCTGATTTTCCCGACAGTGGCAACCGACGCCTGTTCCGGGAATATCTTCGCTGAACCGGGCCGGGGACAAATGCCAACTGGATCACAAA
>JALVEW010000083.1 GCA_027030425.1 Sedimenticola sp. | reverse complement strand
GTTAAAGATATCCCGCCACATGCCGAACAGTCTGTGTAAGGAAACTGAAAGGACTTTCGACATGAAAAGGCATCGCCCCCCAAACCCCGGATCTGGCTCACCTGACAATACTCTTGTCCGCCGTTCGCCGGAACCATCGATCGTCCATCGGCGGCCTGTTTGCGCGCTGAGCATGTTGCTGGCGCTGGTGATGACCAGTGCCTGTGCCTCGAAGATCCCCGCCAATCAGTGGACGCGAATTGCCGCAAGCCATTATCCGGGTATGACAGATATCCATCAGGAAGTGAATGTTATCGAAGGTATTTACCAGGGACAGAAGATTTCCGGTTATATCGACCAGAACGACCAGTGGGTGGAACTCAGCCGGCGTCCGGTAAAGGCCGTGGATGCTGCCGAAGCCGGCCAGATTGCCGACGTGTTGACAACGGGCATCGGCCTGTCGAAAGGGCTGTCTGAAACCAACCCCCTGGGCGTCGGAATGCTGCCGCTGAAGTTTGCCCTCAACTACTACGCGGAAAACCAGGGAGTGAGGGAGTGTGGCCAGATCAAGACTTTCCTGTCAGCTACCGGCTGGGGAGCTGCGGCGGCCAACATCATAACCATATCGGCAGGAGCCTTCACTGGAGGCAGTGCAGCAGCCGGTCTCCTGGTTGGCACCCTGGCCTGGAACCAGTTTCCTGGCACCGATGGCTGTACCGTATGGCTGGGGCAGCCCGTTGAAACGAGCACGCTCTGAGGTCCCGGGCAGGTCTGTACCCCGAAGGGGACGTATGCTGACTCCATGCAGCTGTAATTTCCTTCCGCCCGCCTGATCCCTGTCTTCTGTCGTCATTCGGTTATGAACGCGGTGTTTCTCCGTGGATTTCTTCATTTATTTTGATTCTTTCGTGGAATGCCATTCATGCAAAATATGAATTTGTTTTATTAAATAGAGAATAGTAGGCTGTCTTCCGTCAAGAAACGCGAGAGACAGCAGGCATGACCGCAAAAACACTTTATGACAAGCTGTGGGACGCCCATGTGGTGCGGACCGACGAACATGGCACCAGTCTTATTTATATAGACAGGCAGTTGGTGCATGAAGTGACTTCGCCCCAGGCCTTCGAGGGCCTGCGTCTTGCCGGGCGCAAACCCTGGCGAATCAGCGCCAACCTGGCCACGCCAGATCACAATGTGCCCACCAATCCTGAAGATCGCCATGGTGGCGTGGAAGCCATCCATGATCCGGTATCGCGCCTGCAGGTAGAAACCCTGGATCGAAACTGCGAGGAATTTGGCATCCCCGAGTTTCACATCAATGATCCCCGTCAGGGCATCGTGCATGTGGTGGGGCCAGAACAGGGCGCCACCTTGCCGGGCATGACCGTGGTCTGCGGCGATTCCCACACCGCCACCCATGGCGCCTTCGGCGCCCTGGCCTTTGGTATCGGCACTTCCGAAGTGGAGCATGTGCTGGCCACCCAGTGTCTGATCCAGAAAAAGAGCAAAGCCATGCTCATCGATGTGCAGGGCAGGGTCGGTCCCGGGGTCACCGCCAAGGACATCGTGCTCGCTATCATCGGAAAAATTGGCACGGCAGGCGGCACGGGGTACGCCATCGAGTTTGCCGGTGAAGCCATCCGCGATCTGTCCATGGAAGGGCGTATGACCGTATGCAACATGGCCATAGAGGCCGGCGCCCGGGCGGGTTTCGTGGCCGTGGACGACAAGACCATCGACTATGTGGAAGGGCGCCCCTTTGCACCCAAGGGTGAGCTTTGGGAAAAGGCCGTGGCCAGCTGGCGGGAGCTGCATTCCGACGAGGGTGCAAAGTTCGATGAAGTGGTAGTGCTGGATGCATCGGAAATTCAACCCCAAGTCACCTGGGGCACTTCCCCGGAAATGGTTGTGGGCGTAAACGAGCGGGTGCCCGATCCCGATAACGAAGCTGATGAAGTGCGGGCCAACGGCATGCGCCGGGCGCTGGAATACATGGGCCTGGAAGCAGGCACCCCCATTACCGATATCAGGCTGGACAAGGTCTTCATCGGCTCCTGCACCAATTCCCGCATCGAGGATCTGCGTGCCGCAGCTGAAGTGGCCAGGGGCCGCAGGGTGGCGGACAACATCAGGCAGGCTCTTGTGGTGCCCGGCTCGGGCCTGGTAAAAAAACAGGCCGAACAAGAGGGCCTGGACAAAATCTTTGTCGAGGCCGGTTTCGAGTGGCGCGAGCCGGGCTGCTCCATGTGCCTGGCCATGAACGCCGACCGCTTGGAACCGGGGGAACGCTGCGCCTCCACCTCCAACCGAAACTTCGAGGGGCGGCAGGGCATCGGTGGACGCACCCACCTGGTCAGTCCCGCCATGGCCGCGGCGGCGGCCGTTGCCGGCCATTTCGTCGATGTGAGGAATTTCTGAGATGGACAAATTCGAAACATTCAAAGGCATCGTCTGCCCCCTGGACCGGGCCAACGTGGACACCGACGCCATCATTCCCAAGCAGTTCCTCAAGTCCATCAAGCGTACCGGCTTTGGCCCCAACCTGTTCGACGAATGGCGTTACCTGGATCATGGCGAGCCCGGCATGGATCCGGCCAGCCGCAAGCCCAACCCGGCGTTCGTGCTCAACGATCCGCGTTACCAGGGTGCCAGCATCCTGCTGGCGCGCAAGAACTTCGGCTGTGGCTCCTCCCGGGAGCACGCCCCCTGGGCTTTACTGGATTATGGCTTCAAGGTCATCATTGCTCCGAGTTTTGCGGACATCTTCTACAATAACTGCTTCAAGAACGGCATCCTGCCCATCGTACTGGATGAAGACACCGTCGATCAGTTGTTCCAGAAATCCGGCGGCGAGCAGGCCCTGGAAATCACCGTGGACCTGGAGAATCAGAAGCTGACGCTGGAAAACGGCGCGGAAATTCCCTTCGAGGTGGACAGCTTCCGAAAGCACTGCCTCCTGGAAGGTCTGGATGACATCGGCCTGACCCTGCAGCACGTGGACGAGATTCGCGACTATGAGGAACGGCGCAAGCGGGAGGCCCCCTGGTTGTTTACAGAACTGGCTTGAGCGTAGGTCGGGCTTCAGCCCGACTTCGATACCTGGAACAGAGCATATCAGTCGGGCCGAAGCCCGGCCCACGAGGTAATTGAAACCATGAGCAAGAAAATTCTGATTCTTCCCGGCGACGGCATCGGCCCGGAAATCGTCAATCAGGCCGTAAAGGTGCTGGACAAGCTGGCGGGCGAGGGCCTGGACGTCGAACTGGATGAGGCCCTTGTTGGCGGCGCGGCCATCGACGCCACCGGCGGCCCCCTGCCGGATACAACCATGGACCTGGCCAAGGAAGCCGACGCCGTTCTCCTGGGGGCCGTGGGCGGCTACAAATGGGAATCCCTGGATATCTCCATCCGCCCGGAAAAGGGCCTGCTGGGTTTGCGCGCCGGCCTGAACCTGTTTGCCAACCTGCGCCCGGCCATCCTCTACCCCCAGCTCGCCGACGCCTCCACCCTGAAGCCAGAAGTGGTGTCCGGTCTGGATATCATGATCGTGCGGGAGCTCACCGGCGGTATCTATTTCGGTCAGCCCCGGGGTGTGCGTGAACTGGACAGCGGCGAGAAGGAAGGCTTCAACACCCTGGTCTACAGAGAAAGCGAGATCGAGCGCATCGTGCGCGTGGCCGGGGACATTGCCCGCAAGCGCGACAGCCGGGTCTGTTCCGTGGACAAGGCCAATGTGCTGGAATGCACCGAGCTGTGGCGGGACGTTGCTACCCGGGTCATGGAAAAGGATTACAGCGACGTGGAGCTGAGCCACATGTACGTGGACAATGCCGCCATGCAACTGGTGCGCGCCCCCAAACAGTTCGACGTCATGGTCACCACCAACATGTTTGGCGATATCCTGTCGGATTGCGCCGCCATGCTCACAGGCTCCATCGGCATGCTGCCGTCCGCATCCCTGGATGAGAATGGCAAGGGCATGTACGAGCCCATCCACGGCTCCGCCCCGGACATTGCCGGCCAGAACAAGGCCAATCCCCTGGCCACCATCCTGTCCGTGGCCATGATGCTTCGTTACAGCCTGGACGAAGCGGCCATGGCGGACCGAATAGAAACGGCGGTGAATCAGGTGCTGGACGACGGTCTGCGCACTCCGGACATCATGGCGGAAGGCATGAAGGAAATCAGCACCGAGGAAATGGGCGATGCCGTGGTGGCGGCCCTGTAGGCCGGGCTGTATTCCAACTGTTCCAGGGGTCGGAGTCAATTTGACTCCGACCCCTCTCCGATAAAGCACGAGACAGCAGGACAAGATGATGAAAAGAGTAGGTTTTGTAGGCTGGCGCGGCATGGTGGGTTCCGTCCTCATGCAGCGCATGCGCGAGGAAAATGATTTCGATGCCATCGAGGAGCCGGTGTTCTTCACCACCTCCCAGGCCGGGCAAAAGGGGCCGGACGTTGGCAAGGACATTCCCCTGCTTAAGGATGCCACCGACATCGAAGAACTGAAGAAGATGGAGGTCATCGTCACCTGCCAAGGCGGCGACTACACCAAGCAGGTGTTTGCCGACTTGCGTGCCAGCGGTTGGGATGGCTACTGGATCGATGCCGCTTCCACCCTCCGCATGGCCGATCATACGGTCATTGTCCTGGACCCCGTGAACATGAACGTCATCCAGGACGCCATCGCCAATGGCACCCGGGATTTCATCGGTGGCAACTGCACCGTCAGCCTCATGCTCATGGGCCTGGGCGGTCTGTTCCAGAATGACCTGGTGGAATGGATGAGCGCCATGACCTACCAGGCGGCCTCCGGCGCCGGGGCGCGCAACATGCGCGAGCTTCTGTCCCAGATGGGCGCCTTGGAAGCCAGCGTCCATGACCTGCTGGCCGATCCGGCTTCCGCCATCCTGGACATCGACCGCAAGGTAACGGAAACCATGCGCGATGAAGCCTTTCCCACGGATCAGTTCGGCGTGCCCCTGGCGGGCAGCCTGATTCCCTGGATTGATGTGAAGCTGGAAAACGGGCAGAGCAAGGAGGAATGGAAAGGGCAGGTGGAAACCAACAAAATATTGGGACGCTCCGATAATCCCGTGCCCATCGATGGCCTGTGTGTGCGCATCGGCGCCATGCGCAGCCATTCCCAGGCCCTCACCATCAAGTTGAAAAAAGACGTGCCCCTGGATGAAATCGCGTCCATGCTGGACGAGGCCAACCCCTGGTCCCGGGTGATTCCCAATGAGCGTGATATCACCGCCACCGAGCTGACGCCGGCGAAGGTCACCGGCACCCTGGAAGTGCCCGTGGGCCGCCTGCGCAAGATGAATATGGGGAATGACTACCTTTCCGCCTTCACGGTGGGTGACCAGCTGCTCTGGGGGGCCGCTGAACCCTTGCGGCGCATGCTGATGATCCTCCTGCGGGGATGAAGCGTGAAGTAACGCAAATTGTTTGCCTGCAAATTGCTGTCAGGCCGGGTTTTGGTTGGTAAAAAATGCGGTGTACGCTATAGTTAGCCTTGAATCGTTATAAATACTCTGAGATTTGCCGCACAAAGTTCGAGAGGGGTTTTCCACGGCGTTTCCGGAAAGACGGGCGAAGGCTCGTCCTGTGACGGGTAATACCTGGATAAACACGGCCAGCGGCAGACTCGGGTATGCCATGTATAACGGATTGGATATCACGGGATCGAATTCACCGAAGCTTCGAGCATGAAGCCGGAAGATCCTGAAGTACTCGGCGGCAATCTCTGGGAGGGAATATGGTCCGCAAACTGGCACTAGCAGTTTCACTTGCAGTGGGCACGCTGCCCATGTCTGTATACGCATTGGGCCTGGGGGGCATGACCACCCATTCGGCGCTGAACGAAAAATTCAAGGCCGACATCGAGTTGATTTCGGTGAAAAAGGGACAGCTCGACACCTTGAAGGCTACCCTGGCGCCGGCTGCCGTATTCAACCGCATGGGCGTGGAGCGTACACTCCTGCTTACCCGCCTGAAATTCCGTCCCATGCGTCTCAAGGATGGCCGGGCGGTCATACGGGTGACCAGTTCCGACCCAATCCGGGAGCCTTTCCTCGACTTCTTTATCAAGCTGGATTGGCCCAATGGCCAGGCCGTGAAGGAGTACACCGCGCTGTTGGATCCGCCATCACTGACGAAGCGACGTGCTGCCAAAATCGAAACAGCCAGCGCGCAGGCGGAGGCAAAGCCGTCATCGTCGTCCACCAGCGTTGAAACCACCATTGTGAGGGCATCCAGCCGTCCTCAGCGTACCGCCTCCAATGGGGAGTATGGCCCCGTGGCCGCCAATGAGACCTTGTGGGAAATTGCTGATGATCTGCGCCCGCAGGGCATTACCGTGCACCAGATGATGATGGCGCTGTACCAGGCCAATCCTCGGGCATTTCTCAACAACAACATCAATCTGCTGAAGAAGGGACAGGTGCTCAAGGTCCCTTCTGCTGAAGAAATCACCATAGGACGCAGTGAAGCGGTCGCGGCATTCCAGCAAGCAACCAGCGGAGGAGGCTCAACGGCAGCGGGAGCGGGAACGCCCGCTGTTGCAGAATCACCCGCGGAAAGGGAACCGGTTGCCGCGGAAGAGGAAGTTCAGCTCAAGATTGCCGGCGCCGTCGAGACCGAAGGTGACACTGAATCCGGCCAGGCCGTGTCCGACCTGGAAGTGGAGAAAGGCGGCACGGATCTGCGGCAACAGATGCTGATCCTGGAAGAGCAGGCGGAAACCGCCCGGCAGGAAGCCGCCCTGATGCGTAGCCAGGTGGAGGAACTGCGTCAGCAGCTGAGTGATACCCAGCGCCTGCTGGAGCTCAAGGATGAAGAGCTGGCACGCCTGCAGGAAAGCATGAGTCAGGTCAATGAGGCGGAAGATACGGCGGAAGCTGTACTTGCCGAAGTGGAAGAAGCCGAAACAGGAACCGGGGCTGTAGCCGAAGACATGGCTGGTGAAACAGAACCGGCAGAACAGGCAGAAACCGAGGATGTGGATACTGAGGTCACTGCTGTCGAAGGCGAAACAGCGGAATCCACGCTTGCAGGTGAGGAGGCGGTTGAACCCGGAACCGAGGCCGAGATGCCTGCCGAAGAGGCGGAACCCGCGGCAGAACAGCCGGCCGAAGCAGAGCCGGCGGTAGCGGAACAGGCTCCTGCTGAAACGGCGCCCCAGCCGTCGGCTGAGAAAACGGCTCCCGCCCCTGCTTCCGAGCCTTCCATCACGGAAGATCCCGTCGCCTGGGCGCGTAACAATATGATGATTGCAGGAGGCGCCGCCGGCGCGTTGCTGCTTGCCGTTCTGGCGCTGTTGCTGGGCCGACGCAGGAAGGAGGAACCAGTGCCAGCGGCGCCTGCCGTCGGTACGGGTGAATCCGTGGATCAGGAAAGTATCCTGATGGAAGAAGAGTCCAGTCTTGCGGATACGGTGGCGGATCACATGGCCGCCGGCAATATCGGCGACACATCTTTCCTCAGCGAGTATTCCACTGAAGAATTCAAGGGGCTGCAGGAAGACACGGCCGAAGTCGATCCGGTTTCCGAGGCGGACGTGTACATCGCTTACGGTCGCTATCAGCAGGCTGAGGAAATCCTGCGGGAAGCCATGGAATCCGGCAATGACAGCGCCGCGGTCAAGCACAAGATGCTGGAGGTTTATTACGCCACCCAGAATAAGGATCAGTTCAATGCCCTCGCGGAAGAAATGGTCAATAGCGGCCAGTACGAGGAAGATCCCAAGGCCTGGGAGCATATCCAGACCATGGGGAGGGATCTGGACAAGAGCAATCCCCTGTTTGCCGCCGGGGTGGCCGCCGCAGGGGCAGCAGCCGCGACAGTGGACGCTGACAGCGGCGTGGGCGAAGACAGCGAACTTTCCCTGGATCTTAGCACCCTGGCCGAAGAGGTGGATTCTGCCCTCAGCGCGGACAGTGAGCCCCTGGAAGGCTTCAGTGAGCTGGACCTGGATTTCTCCAAACTGGACACCGATGATGGCTCCGCTGCCGCGGACGATCAGGCAGCCCAGGCTGAATCCGTGCTGGAGGATGTGAACAAGGATGACCTGACCCTGGGCGAGACCGAGCTGCACACGGAGCTGCTGGACATCAGTGACGTTGGGGATATCGAGGTTGGCACGACAAACCTCGACGAGGCGCTGGCCGACCTTTCCGGTGATCTGGAAGGCGTCATGGCCGATTCCCAGATCCTGGATGAACCTCTCGACCTGGAAGACGAGCGTTTCTCCAAACTGGAGGGGGATCTGACACCCGACAGCCAGATCTCCGGCCTGGAAGACGATCTCAATGTATCCCAGGCCGAGGAAGACGATTCCATTATCGGTGATGAAGTGGAAACCAAGCTGGAACTGGCCCGGGCTTTCATGGAAATCGGTGATGCGGACGGCGCCCGCGGCATCCTCCAGGAAGTAGAGGAAGATGGCACACCGGAGCAGAAGGAGACGGCATCAGAGTTGCTGAGCCAACTCAAGGATTAGACACGATGTTTTGACCTGCCCATGCTAGGGGTTGGGGTCGGAGTCAAATAGAGAGGATGTTGGAAAGAGCCGATGGAATGAAACAGTTTGATCCCGTTCCTTGATGCACAGTTGGGTGGAATTTGACTCCGACCCAGCCCATCACCGCGGATGGACGGCGAGACCGGTGCGAGGGCGCGTTCAGCGATGCCCGGTAACATTTTGTACTTTGCTAATATTCAATAATTCTCCATGAAATACAATAAGCTGGAATATTATTTCAGCGACCGGGTGAAATGTTCGGGCTAGTTTTCATCCCTTCGACTGGAACGACGGGGCGCTTCGGCGCCCCTGTCTTTTGCGTATGAGAATCGCACTGGGAATCGAATATGACGGCAGCCACTTCCACGGCTGGCAGACACAGCAGCCGGGCGTGCGCACAGTGCAGCTGGAACTGGAAAAGGCTTTGTCGAAAGTGGCCAACCATCCCGTGGAGGTCCACGCGGCGGGGCGCACGGATACCGGGGTGCATGCCAGCTGCCAGGTGGCCCATTTCGACACGGATGCCGTGCGCAAGCTCCACGGCTGGGTCATGGGCAGCAACATCAACCTGCCCCAGGATATCAGCGTACTCTGGGCCAGGGAGGTGAGTGATGAGTTCCACGCCCGCTTTTCCGCCCGGGGCCGGACCTACCGATATTACATACTGAACCGCCTGAGCCGTCCGGCCCTGCTCAACAGGCGGGTGACCTGGGTGCATGGCCCCCTGGATGCCGACAGGATGCATGAAGCTGGTCAGGCCCTGCTGGGCACCCATGATTTCAGCAGCTACCGCACGGTGCACTGCCAGGCCAAGAGTCCCGTGCGCACCCTGCGCTCCCTGCGCGTGGAGCGCCGGGGCGACTATGTGGCCATGGAGGTACACGCGGACGGTTTTCTGCATCACATGGTGCGCAACATCGCCGGTGTGCTCATAGCCATCGGCAGCGGCGAGCAGCCCGTGGAATGGGCGAAAGAAGTGCTGGAGCATCGGGACCGCACCCTTGGGGGCGTGACGGCTTCGCCCCATGGGCTGTATTTTCACCGGGTGGACTATGACTCCCAATTCGGCATTCCATCCCACGCACAAGATTTCCCCCTGCTGATGTTATAATTCATCGCTTATGCGAACACGAATCAAGATTTGCGGAATCACCCGCGCGGAAGATGCGTGGGCAGCAATTCAGGCCGGGGCCGATGCCCTGGGGTTCGTGTTCTATCCGCCCAGTCCCCGGTGCGTGGAGGTGGGGGCGGCGGCGTCCATCATCCGGTCGCTGCCGCCTTTTGTCACGACCGTGGCCCTGTTCGTCAACGCGGACCGGGAAACCATTGCCGGGGTGCTGGAAGAAACGGGCATCGACCTGATTCAGTTTCATGGCAATGAATGCCCAGACTACTGCGCGGAACACGGCCGTCCCTGGATCAAGGCCGTGCGCATGAAAGATGATGTGGACCTGGACAAGCTGGCCCGGGACTACGCCGACGCCCGGGCCCTGTTGCTGGACGCCTACCGCCCCGGCGTGCCGGGAGGCACGGGCGAAGCCTTCGACTGGGGGCGCATTCCGGCGGAACTGGCCGGGCGCATCGTGTTGGCCGGCGGTCTGACGCCGGACAATGTGGCGGAGGCCGTGCGCCAGGTCAGGCCGTACGCCGTGGACGTGAGCGGCGGCGTGGAAGCGGAAAAAGGCATCAAGGACGCGGACAAGATCAAACGATTCATACGAGGTGTGCAGCTTGGAGAACAATGACTCATTCATGAATATGCCGGATGAACACGGCCATTTCGGCCCCTATGGCGGCATTTTCGTGGCGGAAACCCTGATGGAAGCGCTCACGGAGTTGCGCGGGGCCTATGAGAAGTACCTGGGTGATCCGGATTTTCTTGCTGAGCTGGATGCCGATTTGCAGCATTATGTGGGCCGGCCTTCGCCCATTTATCATGCCGAGCGCCTGAGCCGGGAGAACGGCGGGGCGCAGATTTATCTCAAGCGGGAGGATCTCAACCACACCGGCGCGCACAAGGTGAACAACACCATCGGCCAGGCCCTGCTGGCCAAGCGCATGGGCAAGACCCGTATCATCGCCGAAACCGGGGCGGGGCAGCATGGCGTGGCCACGGCCACGGTGGCCGCGCGCCTCGGGCTGGAATGCGTGGTGTACATGGGCGAGGTGGACGTGGCCCGCCAGGAAGCCAACGTGTACCGCATGCGCCTGTTGGGCGCCGAGGTGCGCAGTGTCTCCTCCGGCTCCAGGACCTTGAAAGATGCCCTCAACGAGGCCATGCGCGACTGGGTGGCCACCGTGGACGACACCTTCTATATCATCGGCACCGTGGCCGGCCCTCATCCCTATCCGGCCATGGTACGCGATTTCCAGGCCGTCATCGGCCGGGAAGCCCGTCAGCAGATCCAGGACATGACCGGCAGCCTGCCCGATGCCCTGGTGGCCTGCGTGGGCGGCGGCTCCAACGCCATCGGCCTGTTCTATCCTTTCCTGGATGACAAAGAGGTGGCCATCTACGGCGTGGAAGCGGCCGGGGAGGGCCTGGAAACAGGCCGTCATGCCGCGCCCCTGTGCGCAGGGGAACCCGGCGTGCTTCATGGAAACCGCACCTACCTCATGGAAGACAAGGATGGCCAGATCATCGAGACCCATTCCATTTCCGCCGGCCTGGACTACCCCGGCGTGGGACCGGAGCACGCTTGGCTCAAGGACACGGGCCGCGCCAAATACGTGGCCATCGACGACCAGGAAGCCTTGGACGCCTTCCATCGGCTCACCCGTACCGAGGGCATCATTCCTGCCCTGGAATCCAGTCACGCCATCGCTTACGGCCTGAAACTGGCCGCCACAATGCAGCCGGAACAGAAGGTGCTGGTGAACCTGTCGGGCCGGGGTGACAAGGACATGCACACGGTGGCCGCCATCGAGGGGATAGCGCTATGAGCCGTATTGCCGCGCGATTTGCCGCCCTCAAGGCCGAGGGGCGTACCGCCCTGATTCCCTTCATCACCGCCGGCGATCCCCATCCGGACGTGACCGTCGGCCTGATGCATGACTTGGTGGATGCCGGGGCGGACATTATCGAACTGGGCGTGCCCTTTTCCGACCCCATGGCCGATGGCCCGGTGATCCAGCGCGCCAGCGAACGGGCCCTTGCCCATCATGTCTCCCTTGGCGATGTCATGGACATGGTGAAAACCTTCCGTGAGACCGACGGGGAAACCCCCGTGATTCTCATGGGGTATCTCAATCCCGTGGAAGTCATGGGCTACGAGACTTTCGCCCGCCGCGCCGCGGAGTCCGGGGTTGATGGCGCGCTTACCGTGGACGTGCCCCCGGAGGAAGGCCATGATCTCATCCAGGCCCTGAGGGGGCAGGGGCTGGACGCCATTTACCTGGCGGCACCCACCAGCCATCGCCAGCGCTTGGAAATGATTGCCGAAGCGGCTTCCGGCTTCATCTATTATGTCTCTCTCAAGGGCGTCACGGGTTCTGCCAACTTGGTGCTGGAGGAGGTGGAACGAAAGCTCACCGAAATCCGGGAAGTTACCGACATGCCCCTTGGCGTGGGTTTCGGCATCAAGGACGCGGAGATGGCCGCCGCCATGGCGCGTATCGCCGATGCCGTGGTGGTCGGCAGCGCCCTGGTGTCACGGGTAGAGGCAAATGCCAGCAAACCTGATAAGATAGGCGCGGAACTTAAGCAATTGCTTCAGGAAATGCGCCAGGCCATGGACGCCATTTGAGCGGTTTCCGGATGATTGAGGAACGACCATGAGCTGGTTCGACAAACTTCTTCCCAGTGTGATCCGCACCGAGGGCAGCGCCAAGAAGGCGGTGCCGGAAGGCTTGTGGAACAAGTGCCAGGGCTGCGGCGCCATCCTGTACCGCGCTGAAATGGAGCGTAACATGGATGTCTGCCCCAAATGTGGACACCATGATCGAATCGGTGCCCGCCGCCGTCTCGACCTGTTCCTGGACAAGGAACCCCGGGAGGAGATAGGTGCTGAGCTGCAGGCCCAGGATCCATTGAAATTCAAGGATTCGAAAAAGTACAAGGACCGCCTGTCCGCTGCCCAGAAAGCCACCGAGGAAAAAGACGCCCTCATCGTCATTCAGGGCAAGCTCAAGGGCATGGACCTGGTGGCCGCGGCCTTCGAATTCAAGTTCATGGGCGGCTCCATGGGCTCCGTGGTGGGCGAGCGCTTCGTGCGCGGCGCCAACCGCGCCCTGGAAAAAGGCATCCCCTATGTGTGTTTCTCCGCCAGCGGTGGCGCGCGCATGCAGGAATCCCTGTTCTCCCTGTTCCAGATGGCCAAGACCTCGGCGGTGCTCAAGCGCATGGCGGAGAAGGGCGTGCCTTTTGTTTCCGTATTGACCGATCCCACCATGGGCGGCGTGTCCGCCAGCCTGGCCATGCTGGGGGACGTGAACGTGGCCGAGCCCGGCGCCCTCATCGGTTTCGCCGGCCCCCGGGTCATTGAACAGACCGTGCGGGAGAAGCTGCCGGAAGGCTTCCAGCGCAGCGAGTTCCTGCTGGAGCATGGCGCCATCGACATGATCGTGCCCCGCCACGAGATGCGCGACCGTCTGCACAATGTTCTGGGCATCCTCAATCACCAACGCGCCTGTGCGTGAGATTCCATACACTTGAGAATTGGCTCTCCTGGCAGGAGACGCTCAATCCCAGGAACATAGATCTGGGCCTGGAGCGGGTTGCCGAAGTCTGGCACCGTCTCCAGCCGCCGGATCTTTCCGCCAGCACCGTCATCAGCATTGCCGGCACCAATGGCAAGGGCTCCAGCGTCGCCCTGTTCGAAGCCATGCTGGAAGCAGGCGGCTACAGCTCTGGCAGTTACACATCTCCCCACCTGTTGCGCTACAACGAGCGCATCCGTCTGAATGGTCAGCCCCTGTCCGACCAGGCCATCATGGATGCCTTTCACGCCATCGACCAGGTCCGGGATGATCTGCCTCTGACCTATTTCGAGTTTGGCACCCTGGCGGCTCTGTATGTGTTTTCAAGGCAAAA
>JALVEW010000082.1 GCA_027030425.1 Sedimenticola sp. | reverse complement strand
TGCGGCACATGCCCTCGGCCACGGCGCCGGAGGACACCAGCACCAGCTCATGGCCGGGTTGCAGCCAGTCGGCCATCTGGTCCACCCAGCCGCCCAGGGCCTGGCGGTCCAACCCCGCGCCTTCGGCGGTGAGCAGGGCGCTGCCGATCTTCACCACCCAGCGGCGGGTCTTGGGAATGTTCTCGCGGCTGATCATCAGGATTGGGTGGGGTCGTAGGGTGCCTCGTCGGCCTGCCGGGCCGCTTCGTCCTCGTCCCGATCCAGATCTTCCAGGTGTTTCATCAGGGCCTGGGCCAGTTCATCCACGCCCTCACCAGTCACGGAAGACACGGAAAACACGGGCCCCCGCCAGTCCAGTTTTTCGAGCAACCGCGCCTTGCGCGCCTCGAATTCCTCATCCGGCAGCAGATCCTTCTTGGTGAGCACCAGCCAGCGCTCCCGGCTCGCCAGATCGCCGCCATACTTTTCCACCTCGGCCACCAGCTGACGTACTTCGGCTGCCGGGTCAATGTTCTCGTCCATGGGTGCCATGTCCACCAGGTGCAGCACCAGGCGGGTGCGCGAAAGATGCTTGAGAAACTGCAAGCCCAGCCCCGCCCCTTCCGCCGCGCCCTCGATGACCCCCGGAATATCGGCAATGACGAAGCTGCGGCCTATGCCCATCTTCACCACGCCCAGGTTGGGATACAAGGTGGTGAAGGGATAATCGGCAATCTTGGGCCGAGCGTGAGACATCTTTGCAATAAGGCTGGACTTGCCCGCGTTGGGCATGCCCAGCAGGCCCACGTCCGCCAGCACGATGAGCTCCAGCAGCAGGCTGCGCTTTTCTCCCGGGGTGCCGCTGGTGGCCTGCCGGGGAGCGCGGTTGGTGCTGCTCTTGAAATGGATGTTCCCCAGGCCATGCTTGCCGCCCCTGGCCACCAGCAGCTCCTGGCCATCTTCAAGAACCTCGCCGATGACCTCCTCCGTATCCAGGTCCTTGACCCGAGTGCCCACGGGAACCCTGATGTACAGGGACTGCCCCTTGCGCCCGTACATCTGCCGCCCCATGCCGTTCTGGCCGCGCTCGGCGCGGTGCAGGCGCTTGTGGCGAAAATCCACCAGGGTGTTCAGCCCCTCGTCACCCACCAGGAATACATGGCCGCCATCACCCCCGTCACCGCCGTCGGGGCCGCCCTTGGGGATGTACTTTTCCCGGCGGAAGCTCACGCAACCGTTGCCGCCGTCGCCGGCTTCCACCTTGATGATGGCTTCATCTACGAATTTCATGCTTCACATTATACCTGAGGGCCAGACCTCAAAACGCAAGAACCCCGCCATGTGGCGGGGTTCTTTCTGCAAGGAAATGCTGTCCGTTGTCAGGCGGGAACCACGCTCACGAACTGGCGCATTTTAGGGCCCTTCTTCTCAAACTTGACGACGCCGTCGTTCAGGGCATAGAGGGTGTGATCGCGACCGCAGCCCACACCCACGCCGGCATGCACCTTGGTGCCACGCTGACGGATGATGATATTGCCGGCCTTGACGGACTGACCGCCATAGATCTTCACGCCAAGACGTTTGGATTCGGAATCGCGGCCGTTCCTGGAACTACCGCCTGCCTTCTTGTGTGCCATGGTCTGTTCTCCTCAGCCTGCGTTGATACCGGTGATCTCGAGTTCAGTGTACTGCTGGCGATGCCCCTGACGCTTCAGGTGGTGCTTGCGACGCTTGAACTTGACGATATGTACTTTCTTGCCCTTGCCGTGGGATTTAACGGTAGCGGTAACCTTGCCGTCCAGGTAAGGCGCGCCCACCTGCACATTGTCACCATCGGCAACCATGAGCACCTTGTCCAGATCGATACTGGCGCCCTCTTCGGCATTGATCTTCTCAACCTTCAGGGTCATGCCCTCGCTGACGCGATACTGCTTGCCCCCGGTCTGAATTACGGCATACATGTCTGCATGTCTCCGGTAGAAATAACTGTAAATAGAGCCGGCCCAACACAAAGAGCCAGCAGAAAGACGCGGGATTTTAACGGGATTGCCCGCCAAGGTCAAACCCTATTCCCGGACTCGTCCCGGCCCTTGGCAGGGAAGGCGTTTCCCTATAGCATCAACATTCCCGTTGTACAGACGAACTCCCTGACATTTCATGGATCTTTCCGCCATCCGCGATCTCATCGCCGACGACATGCGCGCCACGGACCTGCTGATCCTGGACCGCCTGCAGTCCGACGTGGTACTCATCAACCAGATTGGCCATTATATCGTCAACAGCGGCGGCAAGCGCCTGCGTCCCATGATCGTATTGCTCTCGGCCCTGGCCGTGGGCTACCAGGGCAGCAGCCACGTGAACCTGGCGGCCATCATCGAGTTCATCCACACCGCCACCCTGCTCCATGACGACGTGGTGGATGGCTCGGACATGCGCCGCAGCAATGAAACCGCCAACGCCGTCTGGGGCAATGCCGCCAGCGTGCTGGTGGGCGACTTCCTCTACTCCCGTTCCTTCGAGATGATGGTGGAGATCCAGAACCTGCGGGTCATGGACGTGCTTTCCCACGCCACCAACCGCATTGCCGAAGGTGAAGTGTTGCAGTTGCTCAACTGCAACGACCCGGACACCACGGAAGACCAGTACCGGGAAGTCATCACCCGCAAGACCGCCACTCTGTTCGAAGCCGGCGCCCGCCTGGCGGCCATCGTTGCCGAGCGTCCCGACTGCGAAGAACAGGCCCTGGCCGACTATGGCCTGCACCTGGGCATGGCCTTCCAGATGATCGACGATGCCCTGGATTACGGCTCCTCCGACGAAGACATCGGCAAGAACCTGGGGGACGACCTGGCCGAGGGCAAGCCCACCCTGCCCCTGATCCGCGCTATGGAACAGGGAAGCGCCGAGCAGAAGAAACTCCTCAGAACCGCTATAGAAAAGGGCGGCGCCAACATGGTGGATGAAGTCATGGCCGCCATTGAATCCACGGACGCAATCGCTTACACTGCCCGCCGTGCAAGGGAAGAAGCCGAGCTGGCCAAGAAGGCACTGGAAGCCCTTCCGCCTTCCGCCTACAACAGCGCCCTCGCCGCTCTGGCCGATTTCTCGGTCCAGCGTTCGATCTGATCAAATCGGAGTGTAGCTCAGCCTGGTAGAGCACTGCCTTCGGGAGGCAGGGGCCGGAGGTTCGAATCCTCTCACTCCGACCATTCCCCTGCCTTTCATTTTCTCCTGGCCCGGCAGCATCCGTCCCGGCTTTGTAAAGACATCGTGATGCCCATATACTTCCCCTCATGATTCAGACGGAGACGATATTGCGCGCCTTGGCTGATGGCACGCGCCTGCGTATCATCAACCTGCTGCTGGTCGAAAATGAGCTTTGCGTCTGTGAACTGACCGAAGCCCTGGAAATGGTCCAGCCCAAGGTATCCCGGCACCTGGCCATACTGCGCGAAGCAGGACTGGTGCTGGATCGCCGTGAAGGCCTGTGGATTCATTACCGCATTCACCCGGATCTGCCCGCCTGGGGGAATCAGTTGCTGGAAGCCGTGCACAAAGGCTGCCAGGGAAAGCCCCCTTACGCCGGTGATCTCAAGCGCCTGTCCCGCAAGGCCACCAAGGCTGCCACGTCCTGCGGCTGATCTGGAGCCCCAAGGGCATAACCCCAGGGGTCGGAGTCAACAAACCACCGGCTGCAAGCCGGTGGCATGAGTATTACGCACTGTAAGTGCGGTTCCGGCTAAAGCCGGCTTCAAGCCGCCGGCCCATGCCGGTTCATGACGAC
>JALVEW010000081.1 GCA_027030425.1 Sedimenticola sp. | reverse complement strand
GCATCACCGCCCCCGTGGAAGTGGAGATGCTGGGCATTCCCAACATGAACATGCTGCGATCCATCACCAAATACGCCCTGGCGGACATTACCGTGGATTTCGAGGAAGGTACGGATGTTTACTGGGCACGGCAGCAGGTGGCCGAACGCCTGTCCGGTATCTGGGGTGATCTGCCCGCGGACATCGAAGGCGGCATCGCTCCCCTCACCACGCCCTTGGGCGAAATGTTCATGTTCTCGCTGGATGGCGGTGATCTGGACCTGAAGGCGCGCCGTGACCTGCTGGACTGGGTGATACGTCCCGCCTTGCGCACGGTGCCCGGGGTGGCCGACGTGAACGCTCTGGGCGGCCTGGTGCGCACCTTCGAGGTAGTGCCGGACAACGCCCGCATGACCGCGCGGGGCATCAGCCTGGCCCAGCTGCGCGATGCCCTGGAAATGAACAACCGCAACGACGGCGCCGGCCGGCTCAATGACGGCGAGGAAGTGCTGGTGGTGCGCACCGAAGGCGCCATCACCAGCCTGGAAGACATCCGCAATATCGTGGTGCGCCCCGACCCTACCCTGCCCGTGCGCATCGGCGACGTGGCCGAAGTGCATATTGGCTCCCTCACCCGCTACGGCGCCGTCACCAAGGACGGCAGGGGCGAAGCCGTGGAAGGCCTGGTGCTGGGCCTGCGCGGCGCCAACGCAAACGAGCTGGTGCGCGGCGTGCGCGCCAAGCTGGACGAGCTTGCTCCCGGTCTGCCCGAGGGCGTGAAGATCAACGTGTTCTACGACCGGGGCAAGCTGGTATCCCAGGCCGTGGGCACGGTGACCAAGGCCCTGGCTGAAGCCATCGTACTGGTGGTGGCGCTGTTGTTGCTGTTCCTGGGCAATCTGCGCGCCGCCCTCACCGTGGCGCTGGTTCTGCCCCTGGCGGCCCTGGTGACCTTCATCATGATGCAGCAGTTCGGCATGTCGGCCAACCTCATGTCCCTGGGCGGCCTGGCCATTGCCATCGGCATGCTGGTGGACGCCGCCGTGGTAGTGGTCGAGAACATCATCACCCACCTGGCCCGCAAGGGCGAAAGCCGCCTGCCGCGCATGCATCTCATCTATCGCGCCGCGCGGGAAGTGGCGGCGCCCATGACGGCGGGCATCTTTATCATCATCATCGTATTCCTGCCCCTGCTCACCCTGCAGGGCCTGGAAGGCAAGCTGTTCATTCCCGTGGCCCTGACCATCGTCTTCGCCCTGTCAGGATCCCTACTGCTTTCCCTCACGGTGATCCCCGTGTTCTCCTCCTATCTGCTGGGCAAGGTGTCCCACAAGGATCCCTGGCTGGTGCGCCTGTTGCAGAAGGTCTATACCCCGGTGCTGGCCTGGTGCCTGAACCATGAAAAAACCGTGGCTACCCTGGCCCTGGCCATTCTGGCGGGCGCGGGCATTCTCTACACCCAGGTTGGCAAGACCTTCATGCCCACCATGGATGAAGGCGATCTCATCGTGCAGCTGGAAAAACTGCCTTCCATCAACCTGGAACAATCCCTGAAAATCGACATGGCGGTACAGCGCGCCCTCATTGAACAGGTGCCGGAGGTAACCAGCATCATCGCCCGCACGGGCTCCGACGAGCTGGGCCTGGATCCCATGGGCCTGAACGAGACCGACAGCTTCCTGGTGCTCAAGCCCGTGGAAGAATGGACGGTGCCGGACAAGGACAGCCTCATGGACAGCATCCGTGATGTGCTGAAGGATTTCCCCGGCGTAGCCTATGCCTTCACCCAGCCCATCGAAATGCGCGTCTCCGAAATGCTCACCGGCGTACGCGGCGATCTGGCCATCAAGATCTTCGGCGAGAACCAGGATGACCTCAACCGCACCGCCGACGCCGTGGTGAAAGTGGTGCAGCAGATCAGCGGCGCTTCCGACGTCTATACGCCGCGCAATGAAGGCGCCCAGTATTTTAAGCTGGTGGTGGACCGACTGGCCGCCGGCCGCCTGGGCCTGGACGTGGACACCCTGGAGGACAGCCTTCGCGCCCAGATCGAGGGTCTGCGCCTGGGCACCGTGTATGAAGGCACGCGCCGGGTGCCCCTGGTGATCAAGGGACCGAAAAGCCTGCGCAATTCCTCCGCCAATTTTGCCGGCCTGCACCTGGCCCTGCCCGACGGCCGCCGCGTGGCCCTATCCAACCTGGTGAAGATGGAGCGGGTGGAAGGCCCGGTATCCGTGCAGCGAGAGAAAGGCAAGCGCATGTCCGTGGTCATTGCCAATGTCTCTGGCCGGGATCTGGTGAGCTTCGTGGAAGAGGCAAAACGTAAGGTCGCCGAACAGGTAAAACTGCCTACGGGCTTCTATCTGGAATGGGGCGGTGAGTTCGAGAATCAGCAGCGCGCCGCCCAGCGCCTGTCCATCGTGGTGCCCGTGGCCATCGGCCTGATCTTCCTCATCCTGTTCTCCACCTTCCGCTCCGCGCGGCAGGCGGTACTGGTGCTGTCCAACATTCCCTTTGCCATGATTGGCGGCATCGTGGGCCTGTGGATCACTGGAGAATATCTGTCCGTGCCGGCCTCCGTAGGCTTCATCGCCCTGTTGGGCATCGCGGTGCTCAACGGCGTGGTCATGGTGACCTACTTCAACCAGCTACACACCATGGGCAAGCCTTTGCAGGAAGTGGTGGTAGAAGGCGCCCGGCGCCGGCTGCGCCCGGTGCTCATGACCGCCAGCATTGCCGCCTTCGGTCTGGTGCCTCTGCTGTTCGCCACCGGCCCGGGTTCGGAAATCCAGCGTCCCCTGGCCATCGTGGTCATCGGCGGCCTGATCTCCGCCACCCTGCTCACCCTGATTCTATTGCCCATTCTGTACCGGCGCTTCGCTTTCACCGAGGAGAAAACCACATGAACGCCCCCCGACTCGAAGACCTTGAAGAAAAACAGGACGAGGCCCTGCTGTCCCTGGTCTTTCCCCCGGCCCTGAACGACCTGCTGGTGGACTGGCTGCTGGAACAACCGGAGGTCAAGGGGTTCATCAGCCTGCCAGTGAATGGCCATGGCGGCTCGGAACACAGCATGAGCGCGGCAGAAAAAGTAGCGGGCTACCGCAAAGGCGCTATGATCCAGACCCATATGCCCCAAAAGAAAGCCTGCGAGCTGCTGCGCAGGCTGAAAAAGGTTTTCCATGGCAGCGACATCCACTACTGGATGACGCCTCTGATCGTGGGGGGACACCTTGAATAAGGAGTAGAAAACGCCCCTGCAAGGAACCGTTGCATATCACACACCGGATTTCACCAAGGCATCCCGGAGAGGTTTTCAAAAAAAACCGGTGAGCTTTCGCCCACCGGCACTTTTGGGAGGTCAGACATGTTTTTGTTTACTGTGGGCTGACTGGCTGCAGCACTACACCCAACTGAAAGTGTGATCAGAACTTGTAGGCCGCGTTCAGGTAGAAATAGCGTCCCGGCTCATTCATCAGAATCACCTCTTGACTCCCGCTTTCCAGCAGGGTGAGATCCTTGTAGGTGTTGCTTACTGCATAGGTTTCATCAAATACATTGTCGATGCCCAGAACGACATCGATATGCTTGGTCAGCGCATGCTCCACTTTGAGGTTAAGGATGGCCCAGCTGTCCAGCTCCTGTTCACCGTTGTCAGCGTCATAGCGGGTCCAGCTGTCGGAAGCCACCACCTCGGCACGCGCCAGGCTGTCATCCATATACACCCAGTTCAGGGAGACATTGCCTTTCAGGGGCGGAATCTCCGGCAGATCCTTGTCAGTCTGCCCCGGCTGAGCTTCATCCTTTTCTCCGCGCTGCCAGGCCAGGCCGAAATCCAGGTAGAGCTGATCCGTGAAACTGTAGGAGCCGTCCAGTGAGAAGCCGTAGATAGTGGAATCTACATTGTCAAAACGGCGCATCATCTTGCTGTCGTTGTAGATGATGAAATCCCCCAACCAGCTGTAGAAGACCTTGGGCTTCAGGTAGAGATTACCGGAGTGCAGTTCCAGCCCCAGATCAATTTCTGTATTGGTCACCTGATCCAGATCGGGATTGCCGATCATCATCCCGCCCATCATGGGCATTCTCAGATACAGCTCCCGCGCATCAGGCACCCGGGCGGAGCGGCCAATGCCGCCAAACAGCTTCATGCCTTCCTGCAGGCCATAGGTACCAAAGGCATAAGCGCTGAAGAAGGAATAGTCGTTGGAAGGCTGCATACTGCCGGCAGGCTCGATACTGGTATCGTCGTAGCGGGCGCCCAGCTTCAAATCGAAGTTGCCGAAGTTCTTCTCAGCCTCGACGAAGATGGCCGCATTGTCCGTATCCACGTCGTCGATACTCACGAAACCATCAACCATGGACGCCATGCCCTTCCCCTCGAAGACACCATCCCAGTTGCGGCGGCTGAAATCCAGCCCCACAGTCATGGCGGTGCCATCGCTCAGGTCCCAGCTGTTCTTGATTTTGGCCCCCTGCATCTCCGTTTCCAGGTAGTGGGTCTTTTCGTTCATTGAATCCGGCCCGGAAGACAGGCGATAGCGGGTGGACATGGGATGCTCCACCTGGGAGTTGTAGTAGGAAATACTCAACTCACGGGACCAGTCACCCAGGTCGCGAATGATGTACTCTGCATCGAAAATGTCCGAGTCATCGTACAGAGCATCCATCTTGGAAGACGGATAGAGCACATCATCACTGCGGTTGGCGGTGTAAGACAGCTTCAGTTCCTGATTCTCCGTGACGTCGATATACAGCTTGCCCATGAAAGTGGATTTCTCGTAGGCATCCAGATCCCGGTACCTGTCCTGGTAGCGGGCAGTGCTGGCAGGATCATAGTTCTCGATCTGCTCGGCAAAATCGTTGCCGTCACCATCTTCGTACTGCTCGCTGGTTTCCCTGGAAATACTGGCCATGGCACGCACACGATCCGTGCCACCAGTCAGGGTAGCCGCGCCCTTGAGATAGTTCCAGCTGCCCACGTTCAGGCTGATCTCGCCATGCATGCCCTCTTCCGGTTCCTTGGTGGTGATCTTCACCGCACCACTGAGGGTGCCGAAGTTCTCCACGTCATAGGGGCCTTCGGTAACTTCCACTGACTCGATGTTGTTGGTCAGGATGTGGGAGGTGGGCGGGTCCATACGGTTGGGACAGGCGCCATAGATCTTGCCGCCATCGATGAGGATGTTGATGTTGTCCTTCTTCTGGCCACGCAGGATGATGTCATTGGCAATGCCGCTGCGGCGCACCATGGAAACCGAAGACACTTTCTTGGAAAGCGCTTCCGCCAGGTCCGCGGACTTCACCTCCTTGCCCGCGATATCATCGAGGCGCGTGCCCTCGACCACCATTTCCGGCATTTCCTCGGTTTCATCTGCCTGCTCTTCCTGTTCAGCCGCCACGCCGGCGGCGCACAGGCCACTGCATACAATCAAGGGTAGGATCTGTGTTTTTTTCATTGGCTCCCGTTCTCATGGTAGGAATGGTTAGAACTTCAGCATATAAAGCAATTCTTATGCCATTGAGCCTTCCTGATGAATATCAGCCACTTGAAACATCCATGGGCGCAGCCGCGCATCGACATCGTGTGATATGACACAGGTGGACGTGCCAAATGGCACAATGTAGAACATATTTCCTATGAAAAATCAGCTAGATGTTGACAATTTTCAATGCTTCTCCATGGTTAATTACCTAGTATTTCCCTCGGTTATTAGTCTTTCCCCGAGAGGAAAATCATCATGAGCACGTCCCGACTGGAAAACTTCCCTGTTTCCTTCTTTTCAATGATCATGGGAATGGCCGGACTGACCATTGCCTGGGAGAAAGCCCACCGGACCCTGGGGATTGGCCCGGAACTGGCGCACAGCCTGATACTGCTTACCTGTAGCGTTTTCGTGGTGCTCCTGCTCATATACACCACCAAGATCCTTCGCTACCGGCAGGCTGTAAGTGCCGAGTTACACAATCCCATCAAGCTGAATTTCTTTCCCTCCGTATCCATCAGCCTGCTGCTGATTTCCATCGCTCTATTGCCCATCGCCCGTGACGCGGCGGAAATCCTGTGGATAGGCGGGGTCAGCCTGCATTTCATCATCACCCTCTACGTCATGCGCGTGTGGATTCATCATGAACACTTCGAGATCCACCACATCAATCCCGCCTGGTTCATCCCGGTGGTGGGCAACGTGCTGGTGCCCATTGCCGGCACCCGGCTGGGGTATATGGAGGTCTCCTGGTTCTTCTTCAGCATCGGCATGGTGTTCTGGATCGTACTGTTCACCATCATCTTCTACCGGGTGCTGTTCCATCAGCCCATGCCTGCAAAGTTGCTGCCCACCCTTTTCATTCTTATTGCCCCGCCCGCCGTGGGTTTCCTGTCCTACACGGCCTTGACGGGTGAACTGGATGCCTTCGGCCGGGTGCTCTATTTCGTTGCCCTGTTCCTTACCATTTTGCTGCTTACCCAAATCAACTATTTCGCCAGGCTGCAGTTCTTCCTTTCCTGGTGGGCCTACTCCTTTCCCCTGGCGGCCATGACCATCGCCACCCTGAGGATGTACGAGATCACCGGCAAGCAGGGGTTCCACTACATGGGCTGGGGATTCCTGGCGCTCATCAGCACTGTGGTACTCTACCTGCTGTTCAAGACCATCCGCGCCATTGGGCGGCACAACATCTGCGTCCCCGAGGGATGAAATGAAAATCGCCATCACCAGCCAGAACTTCCGCACCATCACCGGCCATGCGGGAAAGACCCGCCGATTTCTTGTCTATGGCGATGATGGCAAGGGGAAAGCAGTGGAAGTGGGACGCCTTGATCTGCCCCGGGAAATGGCCATGCATGATTTCCGGGGCGAGTCCCATCCCCTGCAGGAAGCCGATGTACTCATTACCGCCGGCTGTGGTCAGGGTTTTGTGCGCCGCATGGCGGATTGGGGAATTCAGGTCATCGCCACCAGCGAAGCCGATCCCCAGGCCGCGGCCCAGGCAGTGCTGTCCGGTCAGCCGCTACCGCCACCGGCACCCCACGAGCACTGATTAACTTTCATGAGGTGCGAGCGCTCCACACCCCTATCATGAAAACGCACCCTCTCCCCCTTGGGGAGAGGGTCAGGGTGAGGGGCATACCTGGTGTATTCCACATCAAAAAACCTGCTCGCCAACGACTGGCGCCGCAGTCACCACGTAGCGCAAGGGGCCGCCGGGCACCAGGGCATCGAAAGGATAGCAGGTGACCAAGTGCAGCACCGTGCGGCCATCCTGGCGCAGGATGCGGGTGTCTTGTTCATCGACCACTGCCGTGCCCTGCACCCGGTAACGGCGCAGACGCCCGTCTGGTCGCTGCAGGCGCAGCTCATCTCCCGCCTTCAGCCCACGCAGCCAGCGGAAATGGGTGTCGCGATGACCGCTGATGACGCTGTTGCCTTCGTAACCGGGAATCGCGCTGCCAGACACTTGCCCCGGGCCGAAAGCCAGGGTCCGGCCCGTGGCGCCGGCCAGGACGTACTGGCGGATACCCAAAGCAGGCGCTTCCAGGCGCGCCACGGGCCAGGTATCCGCCCAGGGCCAGGGCCTGGCTTTCTCCACCCCCTGAAGACGCTGTTGCCAGGCATCGGCAATGAGGTACTGGGCCAGCAGCGCCTTGGCGTGAATCCAGACACCCTGGCCGAATGATAATGTGGATGCCAGGAGCAGCCCCGCCAGCAGGAACTTTCTCATGCCCGCCTCCGGTACAGCAGGAGAGACGTCAGCAGACCCAGGATTCCCAAGAGCAGGTAAAAATCCGCCGGCGTGGCGGTCTGGGGCAGCCGCCCGAACAGCGCGTTGGCGGACCAGCCTTTGGGCAGGGCCGTGGGCACGGGCCGGGATTCCAGCATTTCCTCCACAGGACGCGCGGGCGTCTTGTCCACCGCCACCAGGCTGGTGAAACGGCTCACCAGATGATGCTCCAGGGCCACGGCCTGGATGCGCTGCTTCCAATCCGCGACCTTGCCGCTCATTTCCTGCCCCATGAGATACCGGATATAGCGCCGCGCCCAAAGCACATGCAGGCCGGGACGCTCCTCACCGGCTGCCGTGCGCAGGCGCTGACTCCATACCTGGTCTCCGGCATTTCCCGAAAGCGCCACGCCATCCAGAGGCTGCTCACTGCGCACCGCCACCAGCACCGGCTCCCCGGCATAAAGATCCGGCACGGTTTGCGGCCATTGCTCCACCTTCTGTCCCCAGTCGAGATGGATATCCGTGAGGGCCGGAGATTCCAGTTGCAGGAACAGGCGCTGCATTTTCTCCCCCACTTCCGCCACGTCACCGATGTAGGTGTAACTGCCCCGGCCATGCTCGGCGGCGCGGCTCATGAAGTAACCGTTGGGGGCGGAGCCTATGCCCACGGTGAACAGGCGGCTGTCTCCCAGTTTGTCCTCGATCACCTGGAACAGGGCAGTCTCGTTGCCCACATCACCATCCGTGAGAAAAACCACTTGGCGCAGCAGCCCGTGATGGGTGCTGCCATCCAGGGCAAGCGCCATGGCCTTGCGCATTTCCGTACCACCGTCCGCGCGCAGCCCCCTGACCCAGGCCAGGGCCCGGGTGCGGTTGGCTTCGGTGACCGGTACGGAGGCCGGATACAGGGAATAGGCATCGTGGTTGAAGCGAATGATGTTGAAGCGGTCGTCAGGCCCAAGACGCTTCAGAGCCAGTTCCAGGGCCTGTTTCGCCTGAATGATGGAATCCCCTTCCATGGAGCCGGAAACATCCACCACCAGAATCACTTCCCGTGCGGGAGACCGGGGCAGCTTTTCCACCGGCGGCGGCACCAGCATCAGCAGTCCATAGTAATAATCCTGGTAGGTTTCGGTGAACCAGGCGGCGGAGGTGTCCGTTCCCGGAGCGAACTGCCAGTTGAGAACGAAATCCCGGTTGGCCGGGGTGCTGCCCTGCTCCAGCTCCACCTGGTATTCCCCGTCCGCCACTTCCCGCACTGTCACCGGATGATAGGGGCTGTCCACGAAAGACAGGGGCAGACCGGCGTGGAGCCGGATGTTCAGACTCACAGCATTGTCCGGACGGCCTTCCCCGAGATCCACCGGCGGGGTGACACGGGCGGCGTCAGGCACCTCGTCGGTGTTCCGCGCCCAGCCCATGCCGCCCCCAACCGACTTCTCGCTGTCCTGGACGGGAACGCCCGGAATATAGCGCGGCCCCACCACCATGGGAAAGCGCAAAGAGAACAAACCCGCGTCATACCGAACATTCTGCTGGTATTCGATCTCCACCCGCACCGAGGCGCCGGGAGGGATATTGGCCACGGAGGTAGTGAACATATTGGGCCTTTCCTGCTCCACCAGGCTGGCCTGCCGGCCGGCATCCCGGGCCTGCTCGTATTCCTGCCGGGCCTGCTCCCGGGTGCGTATCTCACCCTCGATGAAACGCTCGCCTATCCACAGGCGCATATGATCCACGGCCGCGTCCTCCGGCAGGGGAAACACATAGATACCCTCCTGCCAGCGGTTCGTGATGTTATGGAATTCCTGGTTCACCCTGACCCGGGCCAAAATGCCGGTGATCTCCATCTCCACCCGGGTATCCAGCAGGGGCGCTTCACGCACCTGTCCGTCCTCTGCCTCGCGCATGAACAGGCTGCCCTGCTTCACGGACGCCGGCGAAACCGCCTCCGCGGCGGCCATTCCCGGCCAGACTGCCAGCAGCGCCATCGCCAACAGGCTGAAACCCAGTCCCCCCGCCCAGGCCAGGGCCAGGGTATGCAGTATCCACCTGTTCATGACTTGTCCTCCTTCCTGTTGCGCTCCAGAGAGGTGCGCGTGGGGAGCGAAGATTTTGAAGCTGACCGGGTACGCAGGGGTCGCTGCCGGTCAACTTCCATGATCTGGGCAAAGGTGTGCAGCCAGCGGGCGCTGCGTGTTTCATTGATGCGCATGATGAATCCTCCGTCGTTGGACCAGCGCGCCTTCCCTGGCGGGGATGCGGGCTCCTGCCCTGCGCCGGTATGCAGGATTCATTCAACAGCAATGAAATGCAGGGGCCGGGATGAAAAATGGCTGGATGGAGAGGAAAAATGGCAAACCGGTGGCAGCGTTTGTGGCATTGTGTGGAGGGGTAAGTGTGGAGGGGTCGGAGTCAAATCAAAATGACTTTTGGCAAATTCAATGACTTGGGGTGATTTGACTCCGACCCCTCCACACCCGCCACGCCACTAGGAGTGCCAGAGCCCCCGGAAACGCCGGCGGATGCGCTTCATCATCCCCACTGTGCCCTGGTAGACATCCGACGCCTTGAAGCGCTGCAGCAGGCCGTAACCCCAGGCAATGAACCCAAAGGACAAGAGCTTGTCCCTGTTGGCGCTAAAGATATCAATGGCGGGTATGGCAATCAGGCCCTTGGAGACATAGACAAGTATGGCACTTTTCCAGTGCCCCTCCGCCGCCAGGGCCGCAGAAGCCAGGCCCAGCAGCTCCATGGGCACGAACAGGGAGAGATAGATGAGCAGCACGAAATAGCGGCTGCGGCGGGCGGTGAAGCCATTGATAACCGCCATGAGGCGCGGGTAATAGCGCCGGAAGGCCAGCAGATCCCGCAGCACCTCCCAGATCTCTTCGAAGACCAGAAAGCCAAGCACCAGTACATGAAGCAGCAGATTGCGCAGCCACAGAACCAAGTACATGAGGCCATCGCTGGCACGGATGCGCCGGCGGGTTTCTGCCATGGCCCGGAGCAGGGCTCGCCCCATACCTTTCAGCATGAGTTGCCGGCATCGCGCTGAAATTGCTGAAAGATGCCATAACGCCAGCGGCGCATGGCCAGCACCACAGTCATGCCGTTGCGCTCGGCAAAAGGCAGTGCAGCATCGTTTTCACACAGGGCATCGAATTCCCGGGCCAGTTGCTCCAGCTTGCGCTGGAATACCGGCAGCGAGTTTTCCGCCAGCATGCCGTTGACCACCAGGAGTTTTTCATGATCCTCATCGAAGCGGGAGGCAAAGAAATCCTGCTGCAGGCGGCTCAGGAAGAAGCGCTGTATGGGGCCGTTCTCCCGCCACTTGAAATTGGGCGCCACCCGCAGCCTGACCCGGTTCCCCGGCAACAGGTCGATCATCTTCAGGCGGTCCAGGCGCGTGAGCAGATTGATCAGGCGATGTTCTCCAAAGCTGAAATACTCCAGCAGTTCCTCGAACCGCCAACGGTTCAGCACGCAGACGGTCACCAGCAGCAGCTCCAGATCATCGACAATCTCCTGCTCCTGTTCGGGATCGAGTTCCGCCAGGGCTTTGGGGTCCCCTTCACGGGCCAGCAGGGCCAGGTCGGAAATCTCCATATCCAGCATCTGGCAGATGGCTTCCAGGCGATGCAGGGTAAAATTCCCCCGGGAGAACAGGCGCTTTACGCTTGCTTCGGACAATCCAAGATGACTGGCGACCCGGGCATAGGTGATGCCCTGGGCCTTGAGCACCCGCTTGAGGGCAGCGACGAGTTGCCGGGACTGGGCCATGATCTCCTCTCTAGTAGCAATTATTGCTACCTAACGGTCTAGTTTATGCGCCTGTTTTGAACATAGTAGCCTATATGGCCACAAGGCGCTAATCTGGGAACCAGTAATAACAACAGGGGTAATATTATGGACAGCTTGTTCAGGCTTCGGGGCTTTCTGCCCTATATACTGGTTCTGTTTCTCAACGCCTTCGTGGATCTGGGACACAAGATCCTCATCCAGAACACCATTTTCAAGGTCTGTGACGGCCAGACCCAGATCATCCTGTCCGCCGTGGTCAACGCCCTGATCCTGCTGCCCTTCGTGCTGCTGTTCAGCCCCTCCGGCTATCTGGCTGACAGATTCCGCAAACCCCGGATCATGCAGATCAGCGCGGCGGTGGCCGTGGGCCTGACCCTGCTCATCGTCCTGTCCTATCACCTGGGCTGGTTCCGGGCCGCTTTTGCTCTGACCTTCGCCTTGGCGGTGCAGAGCGCGTTCTATTCGCCGGCCAAGTATGGCTACATCAAGGAGCTGACAGGCGCCTCCCGGCTGGCGTCGGCCAACGCCATTGTCCAGGCGGTGACCATCGTCGCCATCCTTTCCGGTATCTTCGTATTCTCCGTGCTGTTCGAAGCCAGCCTGGAAGGGAAAGATCTGCGAAGCGAAGCGCCTATCCTGCAAGCCATGGCGCCCATCGGCTGGATTCTGGTGGCCTGCTCGGTGGCGGAGTTCCTGTTTACCCTGCGCCTGCCACTGACCCGGGCAGAGGCTCCGGATCTGGCATTCCGCCTGAAGACCTATGCCTCGGGCCATTACCTGCGCGACAATGTGCGCAAGCTCGTTTCCAACCGCAACATCTGGCTGTCCATCGTCGGCCTGTCCGTGTTCTGGGGGATTTCCCAGGTGGTGCTGGCCGCTTTTCCCGCCTACGCCAAGGAATACCTGGGTGAAACCAATACCGTGGTCATTCAGGGACTCATGGCCGCCTCGGGCATCGGCATCATCATCGGCTCTCTGATCGCCGGGCAGGCATCCAGGCACAGCATCGAGACGGGACTCATTCCCCTGGGCGCCCTGGGCATCGTGCTCAGCCTGTTCTTGACACCGCAACTGGATTCCAGCCTGCTCCTGGGCCTGGATTTTCTGCTGCTGGGCGTGGCCGGCGGCCTGTTCATCGTGCCCCTGAACGCCCTCATCCAGTTTCATGCCGGCGAACGGGAACTGGGCACGGTGCTGGCGGGCAACAACTGGGTGCAGAACCTGGTCATGCTGGCCTTTCTGGGACTGACCGTGGCCTTCGCCCTGACGGGCATGAGCAGCGTGGGCCTGTTCCACCTGCTCACCCTCACGGCCCTGGCCGGCGCCTTCTACACCGTCTGGCAGCTGCCCCAGTCCCTGGTGCGCTATCTCATCAGCCGCCTGTTTGCCGGGAGCTACCGCATCCGCGTCATGGGCTTCGACAACCTTCCAGGCCAGGGCGGCGTTCTCCTGCTTGGCAACCATATCAGCTGGCTGGACTGGGCCATGGTGCAGATCGCCTGTCCCCGGCCCATCCGCTTCA
>JALVEW010000080.1 GCA_027030425.1 Sedimenticola sp. | reverse complement strand
TGTTCGACGAAAGCGGGCTGAATCCTGGCCATGTCCACCGGCGCCTCCAGCTCCACCACGCCAATGCCCCCCAGCACCCGCACCTCGGCCACGCCCTCCATTTCCCGGCAGGCCGCGAGGCCGTTTTCCAGACCCTGCTGGATGCGGGCCAGGTTGGCCTGCCAGTCGCTGGCCAACAACAGGTCGATGCTGGCATTGGCCACGGCGCAGGCCAGGGGATTGGCCATGAAGGTGGGGCCGTGCATGAAGGCCCCGGGCGGGTTGTGGCTGATGGTATCGCTGATTTCCCGGGTGCTCAGGGTGGCGGCCAGGGTGAGGTAGCCGCCGGTGAGAGCCTTGCCCAGGCAGAGGATGTCCGGGCTGATATCCGCGTGCTCGCAGGCGAACAGCCGGCCCGTGCGACCGAAGCCCGTGGCGATTTCGTCAAGAATCAGCAGCACCTGGTGCTGGTCGCAGAGCTGACGCACCCGATGCAGATAGCCGGGAGCATAGAAACGCATGCCTCCGGCGCCCTGAACGATGGGCTCCAGGATGACGGCGGCGATGTCCTGGCGGTGTCGTTCCAGCAGACGGCTGAATTCGGCAATATGCACGTCATCGAATGCTTCACCAAAGGCGGGCCCGGGAGGCGGGGCGAAAAGCTGTTGGTTGAGGCTGCCCCGGAACAGGCTGTGCATGCCGGTGACGGGGTCGCACACGGACATGGCGCCAAAGGTGTCGCCGTGATAGCCCTTGCGCACCGTGAGAAAACGGGAGCGCGTCTGGCCCTTCGCCTGCCAGTACTGGATGGCCATCTTCATGGCCACTTCCACGGCCACGGAGCCGGAATCGGCGAAGAACAGGCTCTGCAATGGCGCGGGGGTCAGTTCCACGAGCTTGTGGGCCAGTTCCACGGCGGGGGCATGGGTGAGGCCGCCAAACATGACATGGGCCATGTCCTGCAACTGGTCTTGGATGGCCTGGTTGAGCACCGGATGATTGTAACCGTGGATGACGGACCACCAGGACGCCATGCCGTCGATGAGCTGCCGCCCGTCGGCCAGGGTCAGGTGCACGCCCCTGGCGGACACCACGGGAAACACCGGGCCGCTCCCCATGGCGGCATAGGGATGCCATACATGGGCGCGATCCAGTTGCAGGAGCTGATCCGGGTTCACGGCAGATGATAGTGAGCGAGAATGCCCAGGAAGATCACCACGCCCACCCAGTGATTGTGCAGGAAGGCCCGGAAGCAGGCGTCTCTTTCCCTGTCGCGAATCAGCCACTGGTGATAGAGCATGAGGCCGGCGGCGAACCCCAGAGCCATGTAGTAATACCTGCCCAGCATGAACAGCTGGCCCACATGATAAAGAATGCCGAAGAATATCAGTTGCAGCAGGCCGATGATGAGCCGGTCATGACGGCCGAACAGAATGGCCGTGGATTTGACCCCGATCTTCAGGTCGTCGTCCCTGTCCACCATGGCGTACATGGTGTCATAGATGAGCGCCCACACCAGCACGGCGAGGAACAGCCACCAGGCTCGGGGATCCACGCTGCCATTCTGGGCGGCGAAGACCATGGGTACGGCCCAGCCGAAGGCTGCGCCCAGATAGGCCTGGGGCAGGCGGGTGAAGCGCTTGGTGAAGGGATAACTGGCCGCCAGGAAGGCGCCGATAAAGGACAGGGCTATGGTCAGCCTGTTCAGGCTGAGCACCAGCAGGAAAGCCAGGGCCACCAGCAGCGCAAACAGCCACAAAGCCTCTTTTTCACTGACCACGCCAGCGGTCAGGGGCCGCTGGGCCGTGCGCTTGACGTGACGGTCGATGTTTCTGTCCGCATAGTCGTTGATGACACAGCCCGCCGAGCGCATGAGCACCACCCCGGCGACGAACACCATCACCAGCCAGGGCTTGGGATGGCCCTCGGCGGCAATCCACAAGGCCCAGAGGGTGGGCCAGAGCAGCAGCAGAATGCCGATGGGTTTGTCCAGGCGCATCAGGCGGGCGTAGGCCAGCCATCGGCTTGGGGACGCGGTGTTTTCCAAGGCGCGGCCTTTGACTAAGAATTCAGGGAATTGGATATCATAACAAAACCCTCTGTTGACGTTCATCCAGTTGGCCTGACCATTTCATCTAATTTCAGTGACGACTTCGTGATCCGGGTCCAGGCCGTGGAATCATCAAGTACTTCGTTGAAAACACTGCGGGGATATTCAGCCGGATCTGTACAAAAAAGACGGATCATGCTGTCCGCAAGGCGTGGCCCGCAGTACAATCACAGGCTCGTTTAAGATCAGGCATGTTGATATGTGGTGTACAGCATTTTGAGTGGCGGGAGGTGTTTTCTGGATATCCCTGACACTTCATTTTTCACCGTCTCGTCAACGATTGGCAGCCATGATCAACGGCTCAGGGAGCGTAGTGACCCGAAGTGGTGAGATGATGAAAAACAAATGTAGCAAAACACTGGCCATGATCATTGGCTTGACTCTTGCTGGGACTTTGCCTTCCCAGTTGAGAGCGGAATCTGATTTTGGGGCATGGCATTACGGATTTCAGCTCTATATGGTGCCGACCTGGATCCAGGGGGATGCCCAGTTGGGTTATCGTGTCGGCCAGAAGGAAGATTCTGCCTCCATGAAGCTGGATGTGACCCCGAAGGATATCTTCGACAATCTGGAAATGGGCCTTATGGCGCATTTCGAGGGGCGTCACGACAACCATTGGGGCTTCTGGGTCGATTATGCCTTCATGGATCTTGGGAAGGATGCTGAGATATTCCGCAAGCCACTCAAGATAAGCAGTTCCGCGGGTGTCTACCAGGGCGTCATGGAGGCCATCGCCACCCGTCGAACCCCCCTCGAAAGGGGGTACATCGATTATTTCGCGGGCATCCGCTGGTGGCATACCAGCATCGATTTTGTTCTGGATGCGGCTCTGACCGGCAATGGCGCGGAAAGCCGTGACAGGTCCCGTACCATCGACTGGTATGATCCTGTCGTGGGCGCCGTTTGGGTGATACCCCTGAACGAAGACTGGCGGCTGCGCTTGCGCGGTGACATCGGTGGTTTCGATATCGGCAAGGCGTCGAAGTTCACCAGTGCTGTCGAGATAGGGGCGCTCTACGACATCAATGATAGTTGGCAACTGAATCTGCGTTTCAAATCCCTCTGGGTCGATTATGAAGAGGGCAGCAAAGGCAAACGCAACCGCTATGTTTATGACACAGTGACTTTCGGGCCCGTCGTCGGCATCACTTACCGGTTCTAGCAGGAGTTGGTAAAGGAAGAGAACCTCAAGGATTTCCTGTCAGGCGTGGCGGGATGCCTCTGAATATGCCCGGTATTCTCCCGGGGTGACACCAGTCCACCCGCGAAAAGCGCGGATAAAATTGGGCGTGTTGCTGTAGCCCAGTTGCCGGGCGATTTCCGATATTTTCTCGTCGCTTTCCCTGAGAATACTCTCACTGAGCCGCATGCGAACCCGTTCGAGAATGTTAGAATAGCTCTCTCCCTCCCTTCGCAGCTTTCGCTGCAGGGTACGAAAACTCATGCCGGCAATATGTTCGATCGTCGTATGATTGAAACCGGGCATGGACAGATAGGCGGGTAATAGGGCTTCGAGCTGCCTGCCAAGGTATTTGCCGGGCAGGGGTTCAGCATTATCAGGGCCTGACAGGGTCTCTTCTTCAACCGAGGCATCTATCTGATGGCACAGCAGTCTGCGGGGGAAAGCGATTCCCCGGTTCGGTTGGTTGAAGCGGATTTCGCAGAGGCTCAGTTCATCGCTGTCGCTGATGACGCCGGCTGGTGGTCC
>JALVEW010000079.1 GCA_027030425.1 Sedimenticola sp. | reverse complement strand
AGCTGAATCCCGATGGCACACAGGTTCTGGACAACCAGGGGAACCCCGTGCCCACCTACAGCCAGGAAGACGTCAGGGAGATGGCCAGGGTGTTCACCGGGCTTACGGATCAGAACGGCTTTTTCTTCCCCGGTGACGGGGACACCACGCATTTCGCGCGCACCCAGCCCATGATTGCCGTGGAGGAATACCATGACGCCGGCCCCAAGCACATTCTGGGACAAGACATTCCCGGCGGGGACACCGCCACGGACATCACCGCGGCCCTGCATATCCTTTTTGAACACCCCAATACCGGGCCTTTCATCTGCAAGCAGCTGATTCAGCGACTGGTAACCAGCAACCCCTCTCCCGAATATGTGGCCCGCGTCAGCAAGGTGTTCAACGACAACGGGAAAGGCGTGCGAGGCGACATGCAGGCTGTCATCAGCGCCATACTGCTGGATGAAGAAGCCTTGCGCGGTGCGGAACTGTTTCCTCGGCGCTTTGGCAAATTCAGGGAACCCCTGTTGTTCGTCACCCATTTGTTCCGCGCCTTCCATGCCCGGGATGAGACAAAAATCCTACGCCTGTACGACGATGGTCCGGCTTACGCCTATCCCTCCTATCATTTTCATGGCACGGGACTGACCCGTCAGGAAGCGCCCCTGGAAGCCCTCACGGTGTTCAACTATTTCACGCCTTTCGACGCCCCCTACAGCCTGAAGCAGCAGGGCCTGGTCGCTCCCGAACTGGAAGTGTATGGCAAGCAGGGTATCGATGATCTGCTCATGGGCATCATCACCAAGAACAGTTTTGTCTATCAGACTTATGACCTGGCCGCCGAGCTCCAGTTGCAGCGGGAAACCGCCTGGATCGCCCGCAGGGAACACGACCGGCTGCTGGACGAGCTGGACTTGCTGCTCACCGCCGGACGGCTCTCGGAAAGTTCCCGAAGCGCCATCAGAGCCTACCTGGCACAACAGGAAAGCAAGACGGACAGGCGCATCAGCAACGAACAACTGGCCAGGTACATCATTGGCCTGATGATGACCTCACCTGATTATGCACTGCAACGATAAGGCGTCTTACCATGAGCAACACGGATTACAGCAGAAGACAATTTCTCGGCCTGTCCCTGGCAGCGGCGGCCCTGACTCCCCTCTCCGGCCTGGCCCGGCAGCTGGAAGCAAAAGCCCCAACGCCCGACGCCCCCTACAAGGCCCTGGTGGTGGTGCTGCTGGAGGGAGGAGCGGACGTGTTCAATATGATCGCCCCCACGGAAGCAGACCGCTACGCGGACTACCAGGCCACCCGGCAGAACATCGCCTTGCCCCGGAACAGCCTGCTGCCTTTCTCTCACTCCAACAGCAACGGCCTCAATCCGGACAGCTATGGCATGCGGGACAACATGGGAGCCATGCACAGGCTGTTTGAAGAGGGGAAACTGGCCATCGTCGCCAATACCGGAACCCTGCTGCAACCAGTCACCCGCTCAGACGTGGAAAACGGCGCCCCTGTTCCCTTCGAACTTTTCGCTCACAACACACAGCGCAACCAGTGGATGCTGGGTAGCGCCACCGGCGCGGAACACCAGGGCTGGGGGGCGAGAATCGGCGACCGTCTGTACGCCGAGGGCAACCCCTGGTTCAACGTCAATGTCTCGGACAGCAATAACCTGCTCCAGACCGGGGGCGCCGCTGATGCCATTCATTTTGACGAAGCCTATGTCTCCCCCAACACCATGACCCGCTATGGCTTTGGCCCGGAATCCGGAGGCGGTGAACTGGGCCGTGTCTACCAGACCCTTTACAAGCAGCAACAGGAAAGCAGCCACCTGTTGATGGCCACGTTCGCCCGCAAGAGAATGGAGGAACTGCTGCATCCAGACCGCCTGGAAGGACTGTTCGACAATGTCCTTGAATTCACCGGCTTCAGCGATGGCGTGCATGAAACCGGCAAGCCTCTGGGAAGGCAACTGGAGCTGGTGGCGCAGATTCTTTCCGTGAGGCAGGAGTTCCAGGACAGGTTCCAGACCAACCGGCAGATATTCTTCGTCAACCAACATGGCTGGGATACTCATGACAGCGACAACGCCCACCAAGTCGGTTATCTCAGCGAATCCCTGGGGGCATTCCAGAATGCCCTGGCAGAAATGGGCATCGAAGACCAGGTGACCACCCTGACCCTGTCGGACTTTGGACGCTCCCTGACGTCCAACAGCGCCGGCACCGATCATGGCTGGGGCTCCCACGCATTCGTCATGGGCGGCGCCGTCAATGGCGGTGACATCTACGGGCGCATGCCTCAAATGCGCAACGACTCACCGGATGCCTGGTCTGACAGAATGATTCCCACTACCGCCGTGGAAACTTATCTGGCCAGCGTAGCCAGATGGTTTGGCCTGTCCGATGCCGAACTGGACAGCGTATTCCCCAACCTGTCCTCATTTCCGGACAGAAACCTGGGTTTCATGGCATGATCTCAAAAGCTTGGGATGGTCTGCCTGGTCAGAGCTGACGCACAAGCTCCAGCACCTCCCGCGCATGCCCCTTGGGCGTCACGCCATAAATGGCGTGACGGATGATGCCGTCCTTGTCAATGATGAAAGTGGAACGCTGTATGCCCATGCGCTCCTGGCCGTTGACCTCTTTCTTCTGCATCACACCATAGGCCTGGCAGGCTTCGCCATCCACGTCCGCCACCAGCTCGATGGTCAGCCCGTACTTGTCACGAAAGGAGGCATGGCTGATACAGGTATCACGGCTGATCCCCAGAACGACGGTATCATGCGCGGCAAATTCATCCGCGAGTTCACTGAACTCCATGGCCTCCATGGTGCAGCCCGGGGTATCATCCTTGGGGTAGAAATAGAGCACCAGGTTGCGGTTGCCGGCGTAGTCGGCAAGACGAACCATATCCATGTCGGCAGTAGGCAACTCGAATTCGGGCGCCCTGTCATTCACATGCAGCATCGTCTCTCCTCCTCTGTTATCGTCGGCTCTTGATGGCCGGTTTATCTGTTGCATTATACAAATGTTTCAGGCATTGCCCTGCAGCGAGATTCTTCTCGGCTTCCACCACTGGTAGAGGGCCACAGCGCTGTCGGCGAGCTGGTCTGCCGCCAGGCGATGCTCATCCTCGTTGGGAGGATTCAGTAGCTGTTCTTCCTCGTACATGAGAAAGGCCGCCACAGGCCCCAGGCGCTGAGCAGCCTCCTCGTCCCCGGCCATGTCGTCCAGGGCGGACTCCCCGTGCTGGTTCCAGCCCATGATGTAGCCCTCGCACCAGCCATAAGGCAGGGGCAGAGGGGCATCCTCATACCCCTCTTCCATGCTCAGTATCATGGGAGCATAGGTGTCATTCTCCAGTTCCGCCAAGGTGAGATTGTAAAGCGACATGACCAGCTCCATGATCTCCCGGGCTTCACTTTCCGAGCTGAAATCCGCCTCTCCCAGCACATGCGGCAGCCACTGGCCGGGCATAATCATCTGCGGCCCGGAAAGGATGGCAGTGAGATATCCCTGAACCACGTCCAGGGGCATGGCGCCATCTTCCAGGTGAGCAAGCAGGAAATCCTCAAGGCGCTCCAGCTGTTCATCATTCATCATGTGGTTCATTCATCTATTCCCGAGTGGCGCAGCAGCGCCTCTATGCTGGGCTCACGCCCGCGAAAGGCCACGAACAGGTCCATGGCGTCCTCGCTGCCGCCCTTTTCCAGAATGTTGCGGCGGAAGGCCATGCCGATTTCCTCGTTGAACACCCCTTCCTCCTCGAACAGGGAAAAGGCATCCGCAGACAGCACCTCGGCCCACTTGTAGCTGTAGTAACCGGCGGCATAACCGCCGCCAAAGATATGTGAGAACCCGTGGGCAAAGCGATTCCAGGCAGGCGGCTGCACAACCGCCACTTCTTCGCGCACCTCATTGAGAATCTCGTAGATGCGCCCGCCTTGAGCCGGGTCGTATTCCATGTGAATGCGGAAATCGAACAAAGCAAATTCCAGCTGACGCAACAACTGCATGGCGGACTGGAAATTGCGCGCCGCCAGCATGCGTTCATAAAGTGTGTCAGGCAAAGGCTCACCTGTTTCGAAATGGCCGGAGAACAGGCCCAGGGCCTGCTTCTCCCAGCACCAGTTCTCCATGAACTGGGAAGGAAGCTCCACGGCGTCCCAGGCCACGCCGGATATTCCGGAGATGGAGGGATAATCCACCCGGGTAAGCATGTGATGCAGACCATGACCGAACTCGTGAAACAGGGTCTGAACTTCGTCATGGGTGAGCAGGGCCGGCTTGCCACCCACGGGGGGCGTGAAATTGCAGGTCATGTAGGCGACGGGAATCTGCTCGACATTGCGGGTTTTCACCCGGGAAATGGCATCCGCCATCCAGGCGCCGCCGCGCTTGTTGGGGCGGGCGTAGAGATCGAAGTAGAATTCTCCCAGCAGCTCCCCTCCCCGGTCGCGGATTTCGTAGAAGCGCACATCAGGGTGCCAGGTATCCACCTTCTTGCTGCTTTCCCGAATCTGCACGCCAAACACCCGGCCGATGACCTCGAACATGCCGGGAATGACCCGAGTCTCCGGAAACCAGGGTTTCAGCTCTTCCTGGCTGATGCTGTAACGGTGCTGACGCAGTTTCTCGCTGTAGTAGGCCATATCCCAGGCCTCCAGCTCGCTCACGCCATGATGCTCGCGGGCATAGGCACGCAACTCCTCCAGCTCCCTCTCTCCCTGTTTCCGGGCTCTGCCAGCCAGGTCATGCAAAAAATCCATGACCTTATCCGTGGAACGGGCCATCTTGGTGGCCAGGGACAGCTCGGCGTAGTTGGCGTAGCCGAGCAGCCCGGCCATTTCATGGCGCAGGGCCAGCATCTCGTCCATGATGGCGCTATTGTCGAAACGACTGGCGTCCGGCCCCTGGTCGGAGGCCCGGGTGGCAAAAGCCTCGTAGAGTTCCCGGCGCAGCTCACGGTTGTCCGCGTAGGTGACCACCGGCATGTAGGAAGGATATTCCAGGGTCAGCAGCCAGCCATCCATTCCCCGGTCCCGTGCCGTCTGCCGGGCCAGATCCAAAGCAGTGGCAGGCATGCCGGCCAGTTCCTTCTCATCCGTAATCTGCTTGCTCCAGGCGTTGGTGGCGTCAAGCAGATTCTCCTCAAAACGGGCTGTTATCTCCGACAGGCGGCTGGCGATTTCGCCGAAGCGCTGCTTCTGGTCGGCCGGCAGATCCACGCCAGACAGGCGGAAATCACGCAAAGTGTTTTCCAGCAGCTTGCGCTGCGCTCCGTCCAGGCCGGCGCTGTTGCCTTCCACTGCCTGCCAGGCCTGGAACAGCTCTTCGTTCTGCCCCATCTCCGTGGCATAGTCCGAGAGCTTGGGCAGGCAGGCATTGTAAGCTGCCCGCAGCTCTTCCGAGTTCATCACGGCATTGAGATGAGAGACCGGCGACCAGGCCCTGGAAAGGCGGTACTCCATCTCTTCCAGAGGCTCGACGAGTGTGTGCCAATCAGGCCGCTCCACGGTATTCAGCAGCCGCTTTACCTGTTCCCGATTCTGTTTCAGAAGCGTGTCGATGGCAGGTTCCACATGGGAAGGCCTTATCCGGGAGAAGCGGGGCAGGGAATCGAAATCGAGCAGGGGATTGGACATGGTATTCCTTGGGAAATGAAAAACCAGGAAAAAGGCAATGGGCCCGGCCAGAGCCGGGATTGAACAACCTCCCATCCCCGGCAGGCTGGCCGGAAATGGGAGGCAATACAACTTATTTCAACACGGCGCTGCTTTCAAATTCCATGCCCCTGTCCGTGCCCATCATGCGAAATTCTCCGTACTTGTAAGTGGCGGCCGCGGTTTCCAGGGACTGGTAGGCAGACTTGAGATCCTCGGCATCTTCACCCTGCATGGATTCCATCATGCCCTTCAGACCGGGGGCCACGGCGCTGAACATCTTTTCCGGGTTGTAGCTGACAGCCACCAGCGGAGGCACTTCCGCTACCGGCGCTTCCAGCAGCTTGTCGATGCCGGCAGGGGCCTTCTCGCCCAGTTTCAGCGCCAGAACCTCACCCTTGATGGCCGCGTAGGTGGGAGGCGCCATGGGCGCCATGGTTTCAACGGGCAGCTGCACCGGTGTGCCATCCACCGGAACATCGATCTGGGCGAACTGGGGATTGAGCATGCCCAGCATGCCGAACATGCCCTTGGGATCCACAGATGCCAGCACCAGCTGGGCATCCACCGCCTTGGGACTCATGGTCTGGGGATCGAGCTCCAGGTCATTCACAGCAATTTCAAACCCCTTGATGCCGGCAAACATGGGATTGAGCATCATGTCCATGCCCTGCATCATCTGGGTCAGTTCCTGCTCATTGACCATTTCGCAACCCTTGCCGTTCTCAACGAAGCTGCGCATCATGGCCTTCAGGCCGTCACGCACCTGGGGCAAGTCCACACCCATACCAAAGCTGAACATGGCATCAGAATCCATTCCCACCCCGGGAACAGGCGCCGCCATCTTCTTCAGCCAGGCGGCAACAGCCGGGGAGGTTTCCACGGCACCCTTGATCACGTACTTGTTGTCCGTCGCCTCCGTGAAGCCAAAGCTGATGAGCGGCACGGACTGCACCGTGGTCTTCACGAAGCTGCGACAGGCCGGAGAGAGTTCCTTGGGATCTTTCCCGATGGCCTTGAGAACCTGGGCATTGACGCCCTCGGCCTCACCCAGAGACATTTCCGCCAAGCGCACCAGGTCGATGTAGCCGTCGCCATAACCCAGGAACTTGCGCTTCTCGATGAACTTCTTGAAGTTACCCGTATCCTGCAGGGACTTTTCCGGGTGGGTTTCACCGAAAGCCAGGGGCAGAAGCTCCTTTTCGGTCTTGGCGGGAAGCATGGCGAACACAATCCATTCCTTGTTCACCCCCAGAAGCGCAACCAGGTCATCCATGACGAACCTGCGGTAGTTCATCTCACCGCTGGTCAGCTTCTCGGCCTTCATGCCGCTCTTTTCCTCGATGCGGGACAGCAGCGCCTCCACCTTGACCGGGTCCTCGATCTCCAGCCATACGACAGGAAGAATACCCAGCCCATATACCAGGCTGCGCCCGTTGATGGGCACACCCATGGACTTGAAACCCTCGGCATTCATCTTTCCTTCGAACTCGGACAGCACGGCATCCACCAACCTGCGCAAATCCTCGCTCATATCCTCATCATCCACTCCTTCCATCAGCATCTTGCGCACGCTGCCATTGTCGATATCGGCTGCTGCCGCCTTTATCATCTTTTCACTCAGGCCCAAGGGCATGCGTCGGCTGCCCACCATGACATAAGGAGAATCCGCCGGCACCTGGTCCAGAAGCGAAAACTCGGCCGCCGCTTCCACCGCGGCTTTCTGTCCCTTCTTGTCCTCGCTGTCACTACAGGCTGCCAGGCTGATGGCAAGCGCACCGGCAACAAAGATGCGGCCCAGTTTCCTTTTGTTCATTTTCATGCTTTGTTCAACTCCTTCAATTCCTCGATAACGGTTTCTGTGTCCGGGCGGACCCCGCGCCACAGAAAAAATGATTCAGCAGCCTGTTCAACCAGCATACCCAGGCCGTCCACGGCGTGAGCGGCACCATGCTCCCGCGCCCACTTTACAAAAGCCGTAGGTTCCACAGCATACATCATGTCGTACGCCCAGGCACCTTCCGCAAGGCAGTCTGGCGGAATATCCGGAATCTTGCCCGCAAGACCTGCCGCCGTGCCATTGATAACCAGATCAAACTGTCTGCCATTCAGGGCATCCAGCCCACAACCCTCCACCGTCCCGAAGGAACCAAGCTGTTCCGCCAGGTCCAGGGCGCGACTGGCTGTCCGGTTGGCGATGAGCAGCAGCTTCGGCCCTTGCTCCAGGAGGGGTCGCGCCACCCCCCGCGAAGCACCACCGGCCCCCAACAGCAGTATCCGCCTGTCGGCAAGATCGAGACCCAGGTTCTGTTGCAGATCACGAACCAGGCCAATGCCATCGGTATTGTCTCCCCGAATACGCCCGTCTTCCAGGCGGGTCAGGGTATTCACCGCGCCGGCGGTGCGGGCTTCCGCGCCCAGTTCGTCCGCCAATCGCCAGGCCTGCTCCTTGAATGGCACGGTCACGTTCATACCCTTGCCACCCGAGGAAAAGAAATCCCTTACATCACCGGCAAAATACTCCAGGTCACCCAGTATTCTTTCGTAACTCAGGTCCTGGGCGGTCTGCTCCGCGAACCGCCGGTGAATGAACGGGGATTTGCTGTGTTCGATGGGATTGCCGATGACGGCATATCTGTCGGTCATGTCTTGCTGCCCACTGCCGGAAATCTGCGACTATACGCAAAACCGCCTACCGGTAAAAGCGGTCAGGCTTCCCCCCGACCAGCCATAAGATTGACTGTTGCCTGCACTACTCATTTCTATATGCCTCTTGGCGCAAACTACTTCCGCCCGCATCCCCTATCTGGGGTAGAATTCGTCCCCGGAAACAGGTTTTCCACATCCGGGGGATGTGGGAATTTTTCTCAGCAGTATCCGGCATCTCACGGCGGCCTGCCTGAATCAGGGCATCTATGCTCGCCACCATCGCGCCGGGATTTAGGGGATATCGCCATGGAGCTCAAGAATATCAACCAGATCGAATCGGCCGCCCAGTCCGGGCGACCCGAGCTGTTCCGTCTGGGCATCGGCCTGATGTTCATCATCCTTATCATGATGTACACGGGGTATGAATTCACCGAGATTCACAACGGCTTGATGCTCATCGCCGCTGCCATGATAGGCGGTTACATGGCACTGAACATCGGCGCCAACGACGTGGCCAACAATGTCGGCCCTGCCGTGGGCTCCCGCGCCCTGACCCTGACCGGCGCCATTCTCATTGCCGCTATTTTCGAAGCTGCGGGCGCTCTCATCGCCGGGGGGGACGTCGTGAGCACCATCAAAAAAGGCATCATAGACCCGGCCCTGATCAACGATACCGACGTGTTCATCTGGATCATGATGGCCGCCCTGCTTGCCGGCGCGGTTTGGCTGAACATTGCCACGGCCCTGGGAGCCCCCGTATCCACCACCCATTCCATCGTGGGCGGCGTGCTTGGCGCCGGTATCGCCGCTGGCGGCGTGGGCATCGCCAACTGGCCCAAAATGGGAACCATCGCCGCAAGCTGGGTCATTTCACCGGTACTGGGAGGCATCATCGCCGCCGCATTCCTGTACCTGATAAAACGCACCATCACCTACCGCTCGGACATGATCGCTGCTTCAAAGCGCATGGTGCCCATCTTCATCAGCATCATGGCCTGGGCCTTCAGCACCTACCTTGTCATCAAGGGACTGAAAAAGATTTGGAAGACCGACTTCATGACGGCACTGGGCATCGGGCTGATCGTGGCCATTATCATCTACCTTATCGTCAAGCCCCTGATCGCCCGCCAGGCAAACAGGCTGAGCAACGAAAAAAGCAGCGTGAACAAGCTGTTCACCCTGCCGCTGATCTTCGCCGCAGCCCTGCTGAGCTTTGCCCACGGCGCCAATGACGTGGCCAATGCCGTTGGCCCCCTGGCCGCCATCAACGACGCCATTCTCCATGGTGGGATCGCCAAAAAAGCAGCCATTCCCCTGTGGGTGATGATGGTGGGGGCCATTGGTATCGCCATTGGTCTGGCGTTGTATGGCCCCAAGCTGATACGTACCGTGGGTTCAGAGATCACTGAGCTCGACCAGATGCGCGCCTTTTCCATCGCCATGGCCGCCGCCATCACCGTCATTCTCGCCACCCAGCTGGGCCTTCCCGTCAGCTCCACTCACATCGCTGTGGGCGCCGTGTTTGGCGTGGGCTTCCTGCGGGAGTTCATCAAGGCCTCCTATGCGCGCATGATAGAAGAGATCAAGGAACACCATGCCGGGGAAGATCACGAGGTCATTGAAGCCTTTCTCAACGACTTCCGTCGCGCCTCCGTCTACGAAAAAGGACTGATGCTGGCAGAACTCAAGAGACACAAGGCGAAAGCGGAACTGACCAAAAAGGAACGCAAGGGACTGAAAAAGATCTACCACAAGGAGCTGGTGAAACGCTCTGCGCTGATGAAGATCGCCGCCGCCTGGGTCATTACCGTACCCGCATCCGGTCTCATGGCCGCCATGCTCTACTACACCATCCGGGGCATGATGCTCTGATCCCACCTGGCGCAGGGATGCGCTGGACTCTTCCCTTCCCCACCTGGTCCCATATCACCATCATCACGGGTGAATTGCAGTCACGCGTTGGTAAGATTTTCTTAAGGTTAACACTGTAGGTTGTTCGCCTGGCAATTTCCACGCGCATGACCGTACATGAACCCAGCAGCTTCCACCCCTTCCGTCGGCCGTTTCAGGTTGGTGGGTAATCTATTCTTTGTTTCCCTGCTGTATTTCACCTTGCTTCGCATCCTCCTTCTGTTCCTGTCCTGGGACAGGGCGGAAGCAGATTTCGTAGCCTTGCTGCAGATCCTGTCCCGGGGATGGCTCCATGACCTTGCGTTCTATGCCTACGCCGCAATACTGCCAGCCTTCTACCTGCTACTGGCGCCGGAACGATGGTGGCGCAGTCGTTGGAACGCGTTCCTCGTGCATTCAGCAGTATTCGCTTCCATCTATGGCCTGGGATTCATTGCGGTAGCGGAGGTCTTGTTCTGGGATGAGTTTTCCGTGCGCTTCAACTTCATTGCCGTGGACTACCTGGTCTACCGCAGGGAAGTGACAGACAATATCGTCGAATCCTATCCTCTGCCCCTGCTGCTGAGCGGCATCTTCCTGGCAAGCCTTCCCGTCTATGTCCTGCTGAGGTCCAGGATGGCAGCCACGCTTCGGGCCAGGCAGCCATTTTTCCAGCGCATTGCTGTGTTTTCTGCCTGGGCAACAGTGGCCATCGGTGGTTACCTGCTGGTTGATCAGGATCTCCATCAGTTTTCAAAAAACAGCTACCGTAACGAACTGGCGGCAAACGGCCCCTACCAGTTCTTCGCCGCTTTCAGAAACAATGAACTGGACTACCGCCAGTTCTATGCCACCATAGATGACGAGCAGGCTTCCACCCAGCTTAAACAACAGATTCAGGAAGACAACAGTTCCTTTCTCGAAGAAGGCTTGTTTCAAATCAAACGCCATATAGACAATCCTGGAGAGGAAAAGCACTTGAACATCATGCTGATCATGGTGGAGAGCCTCAGCGCCCGCTACCTGGGTGTGTTTGGCCACAAAAAGCACAACACCCTCAACCTGGACAAGCTGGCCGGTCAATCCCTGTTCTTCACCCGGTTCTATGCCACGGGGACGCGCACCACGCGGGGCCTGGAAGCCATCACCCTGTCCATCCCCCCAACACCGGGACGCTCCATCGTCAAACGCCTGGGGCACGAGTCCAACCTGTGGTCCCTTGGCAATGTGCTGAAGGAAAAGGGGTATGACGTCAGGTTTCTGTATGGTGGACGGGGATACTTCGACAACATGAGCGCCTTCTTCTCCGGCAACGGTTATGAAGTCATCGACCAGTCCAGCGTTCCCGACGAGGAAATGATCTTCACCAACGCCTGGGGCATGTCCGACGAAGATCTCTACAGGCAGGCAATGAAGGCCGCCGATGAATCCTGGGCCGCGGGCAGGCCCTTCCTGCAACAGATCATGACGACATCCAATCACCGCCCTTATACCTATCCCGAAGGACGCATCGATATTCCGTCGGGCAGCGGTCGTAGCGGCGCGGTCAGATACACGGACTGGGCCATCGGGGAATTTCTTGCCAAGGCAAGGCAGAAACCCTGGTTCAAGGATACCTTGTTCGTTATCGTAGCGGACCACTGCGCCAGCAGTGCCGGCAAAGTGGATCTGCCCGTAAAAAAATACCACATTCCCCTGTTCATCTACGCGCCTGAGCACATCAAACCCGCGAAAGTGGACAAACTGGCCAGCCAGATCGACCTGGCGCCCACGCTTCTGGCTATGCTCAACATGGACTACGATTCGGTCTTCTTCGGCAAGAACATATTCACCACACCGAAAAACAAGGAACGCGCCCTCATAGGCAACTACCAGAAACTCGGACTGTACCAGCCAGGAAGGCTTTCCGTGCTGTCTCCGAAAAAAGAGATCCAGCTCCAGAAAGATCCCGAATCAGACCATCCCCGTGTCACCAAGCTGGACAGCCCGGATGAATTTGCCCGACGCAACATTGCCTATTACCAGGGCGCGGCCTATATCTACAAGCATGGCCTGAATGCCTGGCGCCCCTGACACGACCTGTCCCTGAAAGTCGTCTCATACCACAAAACGCAAAAAGCCCCGCCGAAGCGGGGCTCTCAGCCGTTGGAACAACCTGTTCCGTATCAACCAACCATCAGAGGCACCAGCATCAGGGCAACGATGTTGATGATCTTGATCAGGGGGTTGATGGCGGGACCGGCCGTATCCTTGTACGGGTCACCCACGGTGTCGCCGGTTACCGCCGCCTTGTGGGCATCGGAACCCTTGCCACCGAAATTACCATCCTCGATATACTTCTTGGCATTGTCCCAGGCGCCACCACCAGTCGTCATGGAAATGGCCACGAACAGTCCCGTGATAATGGTGCCCAGCAGCACGCCGCCCAGCGCCTTGGGTCCAAGCAACAGCCCCACCAGAACCGGTACCAGAATCGGCAGCAAGGAAGGTATAACCATCTCCTTGATGGCTGCCTTGGTGAGCATGTCCACGGCCTTGGAATAGTCAGGCTTCTCGGTGTAGTCCATGATGCCGGGCATGGCCTTGAACTGGCGGCGCACTTCATTGACGATGCCGCCGGCAGCGCGGCCTACCGCTTCCATGGCCATGGAACCGAACAGATAGGGCACCAGGCCGCCAATGAACAGGCCGATGATGACCATGTGATCAGACAGATCGAAGCGCAGCCCCGTCATGCCTGCAGACTCCAGGGTATGGGTATAATCAGCAAACAGCACCAGAGCCGCCAGGCCGGCGGAACCGATGGCATAGCCCTTGGTCACCGCCTTGGTGGTGTTGCCCACGGCATCCAGGGGATCGGTGATGTTGCGGATCTTCTCGTCCAGTTCCGCCATCTCGGCAATACCACCGGCGTTGTCGGTAATGGGGCCGTAGGCATCCAGGGCCACGATGATGCCGGTCATGG
>JALVEW010000078.1 GCA_027030425.1 Sedimenticola sp. | reverse complement strand
CTTGAAGCGCTCCATGACCATGCCGCCCAGGTAGGCAACGGCCAGGCCGGACAGGATATACAGCGCAGCCAGTTTCCACCCCAGCAGGCCAACCAGGATCACCGCCGCCACTTCATTGATCATGGGGCTGGCAATGAGGAAGGAGAAAGTGACGCCCAGGGGAATGCCGGCCTCCACGAAGCCGATGAACAGGGGCACGGAGGAGCAGGAACAGAAGGGGGTGACCGCCCCCAGCAGTATGGCCAGGGTGCGTGCCAGCCATTTCGGCTTGCCCCGCACGAACTCGCGCACCTTTTCCGGTGAGAGCAGGGCGCGGAGCAGCCCCATGACATAGATCACCAGCACCAGCAGCACGAAAATCTTGGTCACATCCATGACAAAGAACTGTGCCGCGGCGCCCAGATGACTGTCGGGGGACAGGCCCAGCCACTGGTAAGCGATCAAGTTGCCCAAGGATTCAAACATCTGTGCATTATATATGCTATTGGGAATATATCAATGAGAGGATATTTGTTTTCTGGGCGGTTCAGGATGTCCCGGAATCCGTTGTCTGGTTTTGAACTTCCGGCAAGGCCAGGGACAGCAGCCCCGCCATCAGAACGAATCCCGTGGACCACCACAGGCAGCCCTCCAGCCCCCAGACCTGATAGGCCCAGCCGGACAGCACCGTGCCCGCCAGGCGGCCGCCGGCGTTGGCCATGTAGTAAAAGCCGACGTTCATGGCCACCTTGTCATGGGAGGAATAGGCCAGGATCAGGTAGGAATGCACGGCGGAATTGATGGCGAACACGATGCCGAACAGAATGAGACCGGTAATGATTACGATATCCGCCCGCCAGCCCCAGGCCAGCCCCAGGGCAATGCCGGCGGGAAAAACCGCCAGGACGAATGCCCAGAAGCGCGCCGTGCCGCCGCCGGGCCCCCGGCCGTGATGACTCCGGCCAATCAGCTTGGGGGCGCTGGCCTGGATGAAGCCATAGCCGATGACCCACAAAGCGAGAAACCCGCCCACTTCCATGAAATCCCACTTCAGCACGTCGTAAAGAAATACCGGCAGGCCCACCACAAACCACACATCCCGCGAGCCGAACAGAAAAAAGCGCGCCGCGGAAAGCCAGTTGATGGCAGGCACTTTTGAGAACACCTGGCTGAACTTGGGTTTGGATTTCATCTTCCCGACGCCCGAGGGCAGCAAGATGGCAGTGACCGTGAGCACCGTCAGCAGCATGCCCGCCAGCCCCAGCAGCGCGGCACGGAAGCCCACCCATTCCAGCAGGGCCGCACCAATGAAGAATCCCGCGCCCTTGAGGGCGTTCTTGGAGCCGGTAAGAATGGCCACCCACTTGAACAGCCGGCTTTCGGCGCCGTCCTTGACCAGGGTCTTTACAGATGCCTTGGCGGACATCTTGTTCAGATCCTTGGCGATGCCCGAGAGGGCCTGGGCGAACATCACATAGGGCACCGAGAGCCAGGCATCGGGCGCCGCCAGCATGGTAAGCGCCACCACCTGCATGGCCATGCCCATGTGCATGGTGAGATTTAGGCCCATGCGTGCGCCCAGCCAGCCGCCTACCAGATTGGTGACGACGCCGAAGAACTCGTAGAACAAGAACAGCATGGCCACTTCGAAAGGCGAGTAGCCCAGCAGATGAAAGTACAGCACCACCAGCATGCGGATGGCGCCGTCGGTGATAGTAAAGGCCCAGTAGCCGCCAGTGACGGTGAGATAATTGCGCAGTTCAGACATTTCCTGCTGTCTCCCTCTGCCTTTGGAGGATGTCGTAAAAGCCCTTCCCTGGGTTTTCACGACTCGGAATCGGAAAAGTGCGATTTTCCGATTCCTCCATTATCAATGGCTTATAGCCATCGATAATGACGATGCATCCCTGCATCGCGGAGGCTGTCGCCTTTTGCGACACCCTCCTTTGAGGGGAGGGCGTTGTAGATGGCATTGCCCGCGTCATTTTCTGCTGTCTCCCTCTTCCCTCGCGGGGAGAGGGTTGGGGTGAGCGGTGGGGATTCACCCTGCCGATGCGACATACACGGTTGGTCGGGGTCGGAGTCAAATGGGAAAGATGTTGGGAAGATTCGACGCTGTGGAACAGTCTGATTTCGTTCGTTGTGGAGGCTTGGGCGGAAATTGACTCCGACCCCCTGGGTGTTGAGGGGTGAGGGGGCATTTTCATGACAAGGATTCAGCCATCATCCGAGCAATGTCCATCATGCGGTTCACATAGCCCCATTCGTTGTCGTACCAGGCATAGATCTTCACCTGGGTTTCATCGATGACCATGGTGGACAGGGCATCTACGATGGATGAACGCGGATCATTTACATAATCGACGGAAACCAGAGGACGTTCCTCGTAACCCAGGATGCCTTTAAGATCGCCTTCCGCGGCTTCCCTGAAGTAACCGTTGAGTTCTTCTGCCGAGACGGGCCGGGCGGCGTCGAAGACAAAATCCGTCAGGGAAGCATTGAGCAGGGGGACGCGAATGGCGTGACCATTGAGCTTGCCTTCCAGTTCGGGAAAAATCCTGGTGATGGCTTTGGCCGAGCCGGTGGTGGTGGGGATGAGCGACTGGCCACAGGCACGTGCCCGGCGCAGATCCTTGTGCCCCTTGTCCACGATGGTTTGGGTGTTGGTGATGTCATGGATCGTGGTCATGCAACCGCGCAGTATGCCCACCTTCTCATGCATGACTTTCACCACCGGCGCAAGGCAGTTGGTGGTGCAGGAGGCGGCGGTGACGATGTGATGGATGTCCGGATCGTACAGCTGATGATTCACGCCGTAGACGATGTTCAGGGCGGGATCGGATACGGGGGCGGATACCAGGACTTTCTTTACGCCTTGATCGAAGTAGGGCCGCAAGGCGGCTTCCGTCTTGAACTTTCCCGAGCACTCGATGACCAGATCCACGCCTTTGCCCGCCCAGTCCACCTCGGCCGGCGTGGCCAGACTGCTGAAGCCTATGTCGTGTCCATCCACCGTGATGGAATCATCGCTGGCGGAGATTGCGTGACCCCAGTGCCCATGCACTGAGTCGAATTCCAGCAGATGCGCATGACACCGGGTATCGCTGCTGATTTCATTGATGTGCACGATTTCGTAAGCTGGATTGTCCCAGCCGGCGCGAAAGCCCAGCTTCCCCATGCGGCCAAAGCCGTTGATGCCAACCCTGATGCTCATCAGTTGTATCCCTTTGTGGAAAAATAATACCCAATATTAACTATATTACCTTAAGCGGATATATTGGGCCAATGTGACATACTCGGCTGATCGGGGTCGGAGTCAAATGGGGAGATGTTGGGAGGATTCAACGGTGTGGAACAGTCTGATTTCGTTGGTTGTGGAGGCTTGGGCGGAATTTGACTCCGACCCCTGGGTGATCACTCCGACACACCCTGGGTGTTCAAGATCAGCCGCAGGACGTGGCAGCCTTGATGGCCTTGCGGGACAGGCGCTTGAGATCACCGGCGTAAGGGGGCTTTCCCTGGCAGCCTTTGTGCACGGCTTCCAGCAACTGATTCCCCCAGACGGGCAGATCCGGGTGAATGCGGTAATGAATCCATAGGCCTTCACGGCGGTCCAGCACCAGTCCTGCTTCGCGCAAAATGGCCAGATGGCGGGACACCTTGGGCTGGACCATTTCCAGGGCTTCGGTCAGTTCACAGACACAAAGCTCATTTTCGACCAGCAGCAGGTTGATGATACGCAGGCGCGTGCCATCGGCCAGGGCGCGCAATATCGTCTCCGTCTGAATCATGAGGGGAAGTATATGGGTATCACGATGTCTTTACAAAGCCGGGACGGATGCTGCCGGGCCAGGAGAAAATGAAAGGCGGGG
>JALVEW010000077.1 GCA_027030425.1 Sedimenticola sp. | reverse complement strand
GTGGTGGACAAGCCCGCCGAACAGGAGCCGAAGGACTGAACCAGAGGACTGACGCCCAATGAAAAAGGCCGCGATGAGCGGCCTTTTTTGTTCCAGTGGATTGCTTCCATGTTAGAGGTGCCTGCTGCGAATATCCTCCAGCAGCCCCCGGGACGCGGCTTCCACCATGTCGAATACCCGTTCGAAGCCCAGCTCACCTCCATAATAGGGATCAGGCACCTCGGCAATGCCGTAGTCCTCGGCAAAATCCATGAACAAACGCAGCTTGTCTTCACTGCCGGCGGGACAAAGCCGCGAAAGAATCTCCAGGTTTTCCCTGTCCATGGCCAGTATGTAATCGAACTGCTGGAAATCCTCCACCTCCACCTGCCGCCCTCGTAAATCCGATAGATCGATGTTCCGGCGGGAGGCCGTGGCCTGGGCGCGGGAATCCGGGGGCTGTCCTACATGGTAGGCATGGGTGCCGGCGGAATCGATGGCAATACGATCTTCCAGCCCCTCGTCCCTGACAAGCTTGCGAAAGACGCCATGGGCCGTGGGAGAGCGGCAGATATTGCCCATGCAGACAAAGAGCACCGACACCTCAGCCATCGACGCTGGCCTCGTATCCGGCTTCCTTCACCGCGGCGATGAGGGCAGAGACATCGGCATCTCCCTTGACCAGGGCGCCGCCGGGCTCCAGGGTCACGTCTGCTTCGGTGACGCCGGGCACGGCTTCCAGAGCCTTTTTGGTATGAGCCACACAATGGCCACAGGTCATGCCGGTGATCTTGAGTCGGGTTTCGGAAGACATGGAACTACCTCTTACTGATTGTCGGGTTTGAAAAAGCGCAGCCGGTTGGCATTGGTCACCACGGTAACCGACGACAGGGCCATGGCGGCGCTGGCATACATGGGCTCCAGCATCCACCCAGTCAGGGGATAGAGCAGGCCCGCCGCCAGGGGAATGCCGGTGACATTATAAATGAAGGCGCCAAACAGGTTCTGCTTGATGTTGCGCAGGGTGGCGGTGGAGATGGCAATGGCGGTGCTGACATTGGCCAGGGAATCCCCCGCCAGGGTGATGTCCGCGTTGTCTATGGCCACATCCGTGCCGCTGCCGATGGCAAACCCCGTGTCCGCCTGGGCCAGGGCGGGCGCATCGTTCACGCCGTCACCCACCATGCCGACCTTGCAGCCCTGGGCCTGCAGGGCTTTCACCACCTCGAGCTTGTCCTCAGGCAGCACCTCGCTGTGCACTTCGGCGATACCCAGGGACTCTGCCACCGCCCTGGCCGTCACCGCATTGTCACCCGTGCACATGACCAGGGTCACGCCACGTTTCTGCAGGGCCTTCACCGCCGCGGGCGTGTCCTCGCGAATGGGGTCACGCAGGATGAGCAATCCCTGCAGACGGTCGCCGGAAGCCAGCCAGATGGGGGTGCCCCCCTGCCGCGCTTCCTGTTCCGCCTTTTCCAAAAGGTCGTCCGTCAAAGGAATATCCACCTCACGCAGGAAATGCTGATTGCCCAGCCAGGCCGTTTCACCCTGAATACGCGCCTGGATGCCACGGCCGGAAACGGCGGCAAAATCCTCGATAGGCTGTATCTTGAGACCCCGCGCCTCCGCCGCCTTAACGATGGCTTCCCCCAGGGGATGCTCCGACTGGCTCTCCAGGCTGGCCGCCAGCGCCAGCAGTTCTTCCTCCGTCATGGTTGCGGCGGGATACACAGCGCTCACCTCGGGCCGTCCCCGGGTCAGGGTGCCGGTCTTGTCCACCACCAGATGCGTGAGACTGGAGGCGCTTTGCAGGGCCTCGCTGTTGCGAATGAGGATATTGAGCTGGGCGGCCCGGCCGGTGCCCATCATGATGGCGATGGGGGTGGCCAGCCCCAGGGCACAGGGGCAGGCGATGACCAGCACGGCAATGCCCGCTGTGAGGGCATAGGCCAGGGATGGCTCCGGCCCGACGAAATACCACACGGCAAACGCGCTGATGGCGATGAGAATGACGATGGGCACGAACACCGCGGATACCTTGTCCACCAGGCGGCCGATGGCCGGCTTGCTCAGCTGGGCCTTTTTCACCATGTCGATGATGTGTGACAAGGTGGTGTCACTGGCGGGGCGGCTCACTTCCAGGACGAAACTGCCGTTGAGATTGCGGGTGCCGCCTATGGCCTCGTCTCCCGCCTGCTTTTCCACGGGAATGGGCTCCCCCGTGAGCAGGGATTCACCCACGCTGGAGCTGCCTTCCACCAGCCTGCCGTCTATGGGCACTGTCTCACCGGGGCGCACCCGCAGGCGGTCCCCGGGCCTCAGCAGGGACACCGGCAGTTCTACCTCTTCACCCTCCATAACCACCTTTGCCGTCTTGGGCGCCAGCTTGAGCAGGGAACCGATGGCCTCGGAGGTGGTGCGCTTGGCCCGCACTTCCAGGGCGTGCCCCAGTTGCAGAAAGGCAAGGATGAGGACGGCGGCATCCAGGTACAACTTGGGGCTGCCGGGGATGAAATCCGGGTCGATGATGAACAGCATGGATGACAACCAGGCCGCCGAGGTGCCCAGGGCCACCAGGGTATCCATGTTGGCGGACAGATGCCGCGCCTGCCGGATGGCGGTGCGATAATAGTTGCGTCCGCTGAACCACATGGTGAACAGCACAATGAGCGCAATGCCGCCCCAGACCACCTGGCCACTCACGCCCAGCGGCGTGGTCGGCGCCTTGAGCTCTGGCAGCAGCTTCATCCATTCAGCGGCAATGAGGGTGCCGCCCACCAGACCGGCCACCAGGGCCCGCTGCCAGGAGCGGCGGATTTCCCGCCGGGCCTGTTCCGCCTGCTCCACATAGGGATCGACGAACTGTTCTTCCACCACCGCCTGCACCCCCTTGCGGCGCAGACCAAGCACCACCGTTGCCGGGTGCTCCGTGGTGCGCACCACCAGCAGGGGCCAGCGATCATCCACCAACCCGTCATCAGCAGACAGCAGCTCGTTCAAGGCAGCCAGCGCCCCTTCCCTGTCACCCTCATCCAGAAAACGCAGGCGGAACTCGCCGGGCGTCTCACGACTTTCCAGCCGCCTCGCCGCATATCCCTGGTCGATGATGGCGTTCACCACTTCATCGGGATCACCGCCACGCACCAGAGCGCGCTTTTCCACCAGGTTGACGGAAACCTCCTGAACGCCGGGAACCGCCCTGATGGCTTTCTCCACTGTGGCCACGCAGCTGGAACAGGTCATGTCATCTATGCCGATCTCATAGCCGTCATCGGCCATGGCGGCAGTCGGTATCAGACGGGCGGGATAGCCCTGATCGATGATGGCCGCCACCACCTTTTCCGGGTCGCCCCCAACCACCAGGGCGCTCTGATCGACCAGATCCACGGCGGCTTCTTCCACCCCGGGAACGGACAAAATAGCCTTTTCTACCCGGCCCACGCAGCTGGCGCAGGTCATGTCTTCCATCCGCAGCCTGTAGGCTCCGGATTTCACCCGGGGTTTTGCGGCAGTCGTTTCCGGCTCGGGGATGGGACAGCTCTCGGGAATCTCCGGCAAGGGCTGGGCTGGATAGCCGGCTTCAGACACAACCGCCACCACCTGGCTGGGACGCCCGCCCTGGACACTCAGGGTGCCGGCCTCCAGATCCACCTGGGCCTGGCGCACGCCATCGACGGCCAGGGCGGCCTTTTCCACCCGGGCCGAACAATGGCCGCAGGTCATCCCCTCCACCTTGAGCACATAGTGTTCGGGGATGCTGATGTCTTCCTGGGTCATGCCGGTACCTTTGGTTGGTTCATGGGCCTTCGTCTCGAGCGGCGGCGTTCAGCGGCTGGCAAAGATGCCTGTCCTGCCCGTGCTGGTGAAGCTGATGATGTCATAAGGGTCCTTGCGGAAGCCTTCCATGCCGGGAGAGCCCATGGGCATGCCGGGCACCGCCACGCCGGCAATGGCTGGTTTTTCCTCGAGCAATCGTTTCACCACATCCGCGGGCACATGTCCTTCCACCACATAACCGCCAATCTTGGCGGTGTGGCAGGAGCGCAAGCGCCGTGGAACACCGTACTCATCTTTCTTCGGTGTGACATTGTACTGCTCATGGACCTCTACGCTGAAACCATTGTCGCGCATGTGCTGCACCCATTTCTTGCAGCAACCACAGGTCGGGCTCTTGTATACCACCAGGTCTTCCGCCTGGGAAGTACGGGGCTGAAAACCCAGCATCAGCAGCCCTGCCGCCAGGACGGATGACAGGACTGTCCACAGCACCGTCTTATTCCTGTTGATCTTGTTCATTTCGAATACACCTCAGTTCACGTATGAAAACACTTGATTATTGATTTTCCGTAGGTCGGACCTCGGCCCGACAGCCCCTGCCACACAGGAGCAATGTCCAACCGAAGTCCAACCTACAGAACGGTTCGCTACACTCAGAACCAGAGACGGAAACCGGCTACGAATTCCACGTCGCTGGTTTCTCCGCCTTCGGCCTCTGCATAATCCGCGGTCTTGCCGAACTTGTTCCACCAGACCACGCCGACATAGGGGGCAAACTCACGCACGATCTCGTAACGCAAGCGCAGCCCCAGCTCAAGATCGGACAGGCCGGCGCCCACGCCGGTTTCCTCATCATCCTTGCTGTACAGGCTCATCTCCAGCTCGGGGGAGAGAATCAGCTTCTGGGTGAACATGTACTCGTACTCCGCGGAGAAGGCCGCCGCCAAGCGGCCGGATTCTCCCACGTAGGCGGTGGCATCCACCTCGAACAGGTAGGGTGCCAAACCTTTTACGCCCAGGGCGAACCAGTCACGATCCGGGGCAGGCCGGAAATCATGCCGCCAACCGGCCTGCAGATCCCAGAAGGGCGCGATGGCGCGGCTGTAAAGCACTTCGATGTTGCCCTCCTCGGTGCCTTCCTCGCCACGCTCACCTTCCGATTTGAGCCAGAGCTTGTTCAGGTCCTTGCCTGCCCAGGCCTGGGCATCCCAGACCAGAGCCGTGCCTTCATCGGCGTCACGAAACTCCAGTTTGTCCATCTTCAACATGAACAGGAAAGGATCGTCGTTCATGCCGCCGGCAAGGGCACTTCCGGAAAGGCCCAGGACCATTATCATTGCATTGATTCTTTTCATCCTGCTTCTCCTCAACTGACCTGAACTTCACGGAACATGCCCAGCATGTGATACAGCAGATGGCAGTGATAGGCCCATCCGCCCTCGGCATCCACGGTGACGCGATAGCTGATACGCGATCCGGGCTGCACAATGACCGTGTGCTTGCGGGGAATGAAATCATTGTCCCCGGTCTCCAGGTCACTCCACATGCCATGCAGGTGCATGGGGTGGTTCATCATGGTGTCGTTGACGAAAGTGATGCGCAGGCGCTCCCCCATCTTCCAGCGCAGGGGTTCCGCATCGTTGAACTTCACGCCGTTCACCGACCACATGTAACGGCTCATGTTGCCCGTCAGGTGCAGCTGGATCTCACGATCAGGTTCCCGCGGGTCATTGGTGCCATGCAGGTGCTTGAGGTCCGCATAGGTGAGCACCCGGCGGCCATTGTTGCGCAAACCCACGCCAGGATCATCCAGCCGGTACTGGGGCGCATCGGCACGCATGTCCACCTGGGGGCCGTACTCCGTGGGGGCATGGGTGACTTTGCCGCCGGTGAAATCAGAAGGATGGGCCGGCTTGCCCATGGGCATTTTCATGCCACCCATCTGGTGCTGGCTATGATCCATGCCCTTCATGTCCATGCCGCCCATCTGGTGCTGGCTGTGATCCATGCCTTTCATGTCCATGCCACCCATCTGATGCTGGCTATGATCCATGCCCTTCATGTCCATGCCACCCATCTGATGCTGGCTGTGATCCATGCCTTTCATGTCCATGCCACCCATCTGATGCTGGCTATGGTCCATGCCTTTCATGTCCATGCCGCCCATCTGCATCTTGCTGTGATCCATGCCTCCCATGCCGTGCATGCCGTGCCCCATGCCACTCATATCCATCCCCATATCCATATGGGTAAGATTGGGAACAGGATCCATACGCGGCACTTCGGCTGTCATGGCCGGATCAGGCGTCAGGGTTCCCCGGGCATAGCCGGAACGGTCGATGGACTGGGCGAAGATGGTGTAAGCACCATCATCAGGCTCCACAATCACATCATAGGTTTCGGCCACGCCAATGCGAAATTCATCCACTGACACCGGTTGCACGTACTGGCCGTCCGCCGCCACCACCGTCATTTTCAGGCCGGGAATCCGCACATCGAAAAAGCTCATGGCGGAACCGTTGATGAAACGCAGACGCACTTTCTCTCCCTTGCGGAACAGGCCGGTCCAGCCATCAGCCGGGGTCTGGCCATTCATGAGATAGGTATAGGTATAGCCCGTGACATCGGCAAGATCCCGCTGGCTCATGCGCATCTGCATCCACATTTTGCGCTCGGACCAGGTACGGGCCAAGCCCTTTTCCTTGAGATCCTTCATCAGGTCCTTGTGGGTGCGCTCGTTGAAGTTGTAGTAATGGCTGAGCTTCTTCAACTTGGCGTACACGACCGTGGGATCTTCATCCGTCCAGTCGGACAGCATGACCACATAGTCCCTGTCATAGGTGAAAGGCTCAGGCTCAATGGGATCGATGATGATGGGACCATAAAGCCCGGTTTGCTCCTGAAATCCGGAGTGGCTGTGGTACCAGTAGGTGCCACTCTGCACTACCTTGAACTGGTAGGTATGGGTGGTTCCGGGCGCGATACCGTGAAAACCGTCGGAGATGTTGGGCACCCCGTCCTGGCTGCTGGGCAGGATAATGCCGTGCCAGTGAATGGAGCTGGTTTCCGGCAGGTTGTTCTTCACCCGCAGGGTAACCGTGTCTCCCTCCTTCCAGCGCAAGATAGGCGCGGGGAGAGAGCCGTTCACCGTGGTGCCAATACGCGGGGTGCCGGTAAAGTTGACCACCTGTTCCCCAATGGCAAGGTCAAAATCGCTGCCCTTCAAGGTGGGAATCTTCTGCTGCTGATCAGCACTGGCCCACAGGGCACGGGAACCCAAGCCCAGACTGGCAGCCATGCTTCCCATGGCCAAACCCTGAACAAAGCGGCGGCGTGATGGAGACGCCAAGTCTCCGGAAAAAACATTTTTCCTGTATTTCATGAAATCTCATTCCTCTGCATTTCAGGACGCAGAACGTCACTGAAGAAACACTCATTTGTATCAAATGGGTTGACTCCGAACGGAGCTATAGCAGGGAATCAGACCTGGGGAGGGCGGTAGAGCGACGTCTTGCGGGAAAGAAGATTTCCACTGCGGGAGGGCGACACAACCATGGAAGCCCGCTGGGGCTGATGGACGAAGGACTGGGGCAGAAAAGCCGTCACCACACAGGAAGCACACTGGTGCAAATCACAGGAACCGCCATCGCAACAGGAAGGCTTGGCCGCACAGTCACTGCATTCGGTGGCTGTTTCTCCAGTCATGGAAGCGTGATTCATGTCCGCCTGCATGCCGGACATGGGTATATCCGGTCCAGCCGACATGGCCATCTCGGAAGCAAACAGGCCCTGCAGTGGCAACATGGCCAGCATCAGGGAAAGTAACAGGGCAACTGCTTTGCAGGAAGAACTCATGTCGCAAATGGTAATGACTTTCATTATTATGGTCAAGCTGAACAGACCTGCAGGGAAAAGCCTTGCCCAGATTCCGGTGCTCATCAACCATTCCGAAGCCGGAATCGCATGTTGCCTCCGCGACAGGTGCAACACCCACCCTTCTACGACACGGATTTCCATACAGGCAGTGGCTGTATTATAGTTGATACCGGGTTTCAGGTAACCGGGCGACAACCATGCACACACAACTTACCAAGCTCATCGGCCAGCGTTTTCTCTTCCGGGGAAAGGTATGGCTCATCGTGGAGATACTGCGCGAGGAAGATGCCCTGGTGATTGCCCCGGAACAGGCAGCGCAGAACCAGCGCATTCAGGCGGATCAGTATGGCAACGCCACCCGGCGCTGCGATCATTGCAAAACGCTCCCTCTGAGCAACCCCGACAACCCGGACGAATACTCGGCGGACGTAATGGAGTTGCTTGCCGGCCGCCTGGCGGAGCAATCCTGAGCGCACCGGCTGTCGGAAAAGCCTGTCAGGCCGACTCCTCCAGCAGCTTTGTCATTCTTTGCAAATCCTCTGGCGTGTCCACCCCCGCCGGAGGAATCTCGGCAGCCAGGGAAACATGAATCCGCTTGCCATGCCACAGGGTGCGCAACTGCTCCAGAGATTCCCAGGCTTCCAAGGGCGCCTCGGTCCAACTCACATACTCCCGAATGAACGCCGCGCGATAGGCGTACAGGCCAATATGGCGCAAGCAACCCCGGGACAAGCCGGCATCCGGCACCTGTCCCCAGGCCATCTCATCACGCTTCCAGGGAATGGGAGCACGGCTGAAATACAGGGCATAACCCTTGCGATCCAGCACCACTTTCACGATATTGGGGTCGAACAGTTGCCCGGGGTGTTCCAGGTGCGCCGCCAGGGTGGCGGTATCCGCCGTTGGATGATGCTCCAGATCCTGAGCAACCTGATTGAGCAACGAAACAGGCATCAGAGGCTCGTCCCCTTGCAGATTGACGATAATCTCATCATCCGTCCAACCCATGACATCCATGACTTCCGCGATCCGGGATGTCCCGCTGCTATGCCCGGCATCCGTCATGCATACCCTGGCGCCGAAGGCATCCGCCGCCCTGGCGATGCGTTCGTCATCCGTGGCGATTACCACTTCCCGGGCCTGGCTGAGGCAGGCCAGTTCATGCACGTGCTGAATCATGGGCTTGCCCGCCAGTTCCAGCAGCGGCTTTCCCGGCAGGCGGGTGGACGCATAGCGCGCAGGAATGACGATACGCATCAGACTTCTTCGTCAGGCGCGAGCTGGCGGGCCTCCTGTTCCAGCATCACCGGAATATCATCACGAATCGGGAATGCCAGCCTGTCGGCCCTGCATACCAGCTCCTGTTCTTTCTTTCTGTACACCAGCTTGCCCTTGCAGAGGGGGCAGACCAGAATATCAAGCAGCTTCTTGTCCATGCTTCAGACCCTGTAGCAGTTCATCGAATTTGTTCACGAAAGATTCATCCGGCTCCACCGCAATGCGCACCAGCCAGTGACGTCCGGTAGCAAAGCGCGCGTACTTTACCGCATCCTTTTCCGTCATCAGCACCGGCAGTTCATCACCGAACTGCAGGTCCTCGCGGCGGTAGTGGTGATGATCGGGAAAGGCATGGGGAATAATCTCCAGGCCGCATTGTTCCAGCAGGGTGAAAAAACGCCGGGGATTGCCCGTCCCCGCCACGGCGTGCACCTTCTCCCCCTCCGCCCGGGTCAGGGGTTGCGGTTCCTCAGCCAGGTTCAACAGGGGCAGCACCACCGGGTCGGTAATTTTCATGATGGGAATGGAATCCCACCATGAGCCGTTACTGATGACCAGATCCGCCTGGCGCAGGCGTCCGGGGAGTTCCCGCAGGGGCCCCGCAGGCAACAGGAATTCGTTACCCAGGCCCCGCTCTCCATCCACCACGACGATCTCCATGTCCCGGCCCATGGCATAGTGCTGCAGGCCGTCATCGGATACCACGATATCACAGTCGGTATATTCCAGCAGTTCCCGCACCGCTTCCGGACGGTCCGGACCCACGCACACCGGTCGGCCGGTGAGACGGGCCAGCATCACCGCCTCGTCACCCGCCATCACGGGATCACTGTCCGGTCTCACCTGCTGCGGCCAGTGAGTGGCCCTGCCCCCATATCCCCGGGCAACGATACCCGGCCTGTATCCCAGTTCCTGCAGGTGGTTGCACAGCCACACCACCAGGGGCGTCTTGCCCGTGCCTCCCACGGTGATGTTACCCACAACGATCAGCGGCACCGAAAAATGATGAACCTTTTTCAGGCGCAGAAAATACAGCAGACGCCGAAAACCACTGGCCGCCCAGAACAGAAGGGAAAACGGCAGCAGCAACCATGCCAGGGGATTGTTGCCATACCAGAGGCTGTTCATTCCCCTTGAGCGGGCGTGGCTCTGGCAAGAAAACTGAGACGGCTCAAGCCGAGCTGGCCGGCGGCATCCATGACCGTCATCACCGCCTGGAAAGGCGCCTGCTTGTCGGAGGTAACCGTCACGGGAACATCAGTACGCTCCCCTGCCGCCTTCCCCAAGGCACGCTTGAGAGTGGCCAGGTCATGGGTGACGAGTTCCTGGTCGTCCAGGTAAAAATGCCCCTTGGCATCGATACTGATGGCGATAGATTGTGATTCCCTGCTTTCCTCTGTCTGGTTACTGGCCTCGGGAAGATCCACCTTGATCTGAGTCTGCTTGTCAAAGGTGGTTGAAACCATGAAGAAGATAAGCAGCAGAAAAACCACGTCGATGAGCGGCGTCATATCCACCAGGACATTGCGGCTGCGGCGTGAGGGTCGGATATTCATTACTGCTCCCGTTCTCCGTGCAGCACCTCGACCATCTTGATGGCTTGCTGTTCCATGGCAATGGCCAGTTCATCGACCTTGCCAGTGAGGTAACGGTGCGCAATGAGGCTGGGTATGGCCACGGAAAGACCCGCCGCCGTGGTGATAAGAGCCTTGGAAATCCCCCCGGCAAGTACGGCCGGATTGCCCACGCCACCGGCGCTGGTAATGGCAGTGAAAACTTCAATCATGCCGAACACCGTGCCCAGCAGCCCCAGCAGGGGTGCAATGGCCGCAATGGTTCCCAACGCATTGAGATAGCGTTCCAGGCTGTGCACCACTTGCCGGCCTTCTTCTTCTATGGCTTCCTTCATCACCTCCCGGGAGTGCTGCAGGTTGGTGAGCCCGGAAGCCAGCATGCGGCCCAGGGGGGAACTTTCACGAATGGCCATTATGCGCTGGCGGTCGAGTTCCTTGGACTTGTACAGCTTCCAGATCTGGGGAAGCAGGTGGTCCGGCACCACTCTCCGGCGCCGGTAGGCCCACAGCCTTTCCAGGGTGATTGCCATGGCAATGACCGAACAGGCCAGAATGGGCCACATCAGAAAGCCGCCTGCCTTGATGAACTCGAACACGGTGAACGCTCCTCCAGAATTTCTGGTCATCAATCATACTCATGGCAAGGCTCCCGAACAATGGCTGGGACCCACAAATTCGTGGCCGAACCGGCAGGCAGCCACTACCGATGCCAATAACGCCGCCGCTGCGCGGACCACACGACTACGGATTCACGCTCAGTCACGCCCAGCAAGGCCTCCAGGGTTCCCCCATCCGCGGTATTGGCCTCCCGGGCGCCTGCCGCGCGCCAGCGGGCGACCACCTCCGGACGGGGAAATCCCCAGCGATTGTCCCTGCCCGCCGAGTAGAGCACCTGCCTGGCGCGAACGCCACGGACGAAGGCCGGCGTGGAAGAACTGCTGCTGCCATGATGTGCGGCAATCACCAGGTCACTCACCAGCCTCTCTCCCGCATGCTGCAGCAGCCACTTCTCCGCCGCTTCCTCGATATCACCCGTGAGCAGCACGCTTTGTCCCTTGCTGGAAACCTTCAGCACACAGGAGGCATTGTTGCCCTCTTGGACAGTGCCAGCAGGCGGATACAGCACCTCGAAACGGACCCCGTCCCACCACCACAGCTGCCCGGCGTGGCATTGGGATATCACCTTGCCCGGCAGGGAAAGCGGTTCGCCACTGAGGATGGCGGACACAGGAAACCCGCGAAGCAGACCCGTGGTTCCGCCTATATGATCCGTATCACCATGACTGAGCATCAGCACATCCACCCCTGCCACCCCCTGAAGCCGCAGCCATGGCAGGAGCACCGCTTCTCCGGTATTGAATCCCGACGGGAAGGACGGCCCGGTATCGAATACCAGCAGGTGGCGGGCAGTCCTCACCACCGCAGAAAGACCCTGCCCCACGTCCAGCAGGGTAAAGGAGAAACTGCCCGGCACCGGGGCCGGCATGCGCTGGAACCACACCACCGCGGCCAGTATTCCCGGCAGAACCGCGGGGCCAGCCCATGCCGGACACCACCGCCAGGCCAGACCTGCTACCAGCACCGAAACGAGCATCAGGACAATGGCCACCTCCACGGGCAGGGACAGCAGGGGCCAATCCGGGACAAGGGTCGCCACCTTTCCCAGAAAAGCAAGAAACCCGTCCACCAGCCAGCCCGCGGCCTTCAGCAATCCAGTTCCGGCATCGGGCATGAGCAGGCAAAGCACCACGGCTCCCAGGGCCATGGGAACCACCAGAAGGGAAAAGAGGGGAATGGCGAGCATGTTCACCAGCGGTCCCACCGGAGATACAGGCAGTTGCTGCCACACCAGCACAGGCGCCAGCGCTGCCGCAATGCCAAACTGCAACCACAGCCAGGAAAACTTCCGCCCCAGCCGGGCCGCCCAGAAAATCGCGGCAACGGCGGTGAACGACAGCCAGAAGCCGGCGGAATTCACCGCCAGGGGATCCAGGAACAGCACCAGCATCAGCGCCAGGGCCAGCACAGCGGGGGAAGAAACCCGGCGCCGGTAGAGAACCCCGAGAAATACCAACACAAGCATGATGAGGGCGCGGCGGGCCGGAACCGAAAATCCCGCCAGCGCCGCGTACGCCAGGCCTGCCAGCACAGCCGGAAACACCGCCGCCACCGGCGCGGGCCAACGCGCGCACACACCGGGAAGCAGACACCAGAATCCGCGAAAAAGAAAATACACCAACCCGGACACAAGACCGATATGCAGCCCAGAAATGGCCATCAGGTGACTGGTTCCCGTGAGGCTGAACAGCTGTTTCTGCTCCCGGGTCAACCCGGATCGGTCACCCGTCACCAGGGCCTTGAGCACCGCGGCAGCCGCTTCCGAACTTTCCGCCCGGTCAATCAGTTTTCCCAGTTCCTGGCGCAGGATATCCAAAGACAGGCCCGCCTTCCCCAGCCTCAGCACCTGATCTCCCCGCACATAGCCGGTGTAGCGCACGCCCCGCGCATAAAGCCAGCCCTCGTAGTCGAAGGCTCCCGGACTGCGATAGCCATGGGCCTGCTTCAGGCGCAGGGGCAGCCGCCAGCGCTCTCCCGGCTTCAGATCCGGCGCTTCCCTGTACCAGCTCAACCGGAGTTTCCAGCGGCCATTCAGGCGCCGGTTTGCCATTTCCAGGCTGTCCACGAGAAAAAAGAACCGGGTGCGATGGGCATTCACGTCCGGCAATCCAAGGACGACACCCTCGGCAGTCAGTGTATCTTTCAGAAATACCGGCGGAATCTCCCGGGGCGCATGAAGCAATGCGCTGG
>JALVEW010000076.1 GCA_027030425.1 Sedimenticola sp. | reverse complement strand
CAGGCGGATCTGGTGATGGTGCTGGGGGCGGCTTTCAACGAGCGCACCAGCTATGTGTGGGACAGGGAGCTGCTCAACGGCCGCCGGGTGATTCAGGTGGACGTGAACCCGGAACAGCTGGAAAAGGTCTTCCATGCGGATCTGGCCATCCAGGGCGACATCCGCAAGATTCTCGACGATGTGCTGCGCAACCTGGAGAACCGCGGCGTGGAGGAAGTGGAGGTTGTCGGGGATGAACAGGTTTCCGGGGATTCCGGGCGGGGCTACGAAGTCTTCCAGTCGGGTTTTGCCCTGGTGGAGAAATTCTTCCGCGAGTTGGAGAAACATTTTCCCGACAATGCCGTGGTCTTCGATGACAACATCATCTTCGCCCAGAACTTCTACCGGGTCTCCAGCAAGGCCCGCTATTATCCCAACTCCGGAATTTCTTCCTTGGGCCACGCCATTCCCGCCGCCATCGGCGCCCAGTTCCACGAACCTGCTCCCTGTTTCGCCGTGCTGGGAGACGGCGGTTTCCAGATGTGTTGCATGGAGATCATGACGGCGGTGAACTATGACCGCCCTCTGAACATCCTGCTGTTCAATAATTCCACCATGGGGCTGATCCGCAAGAACCAGCATCAGCAGTACGAACAGCGTTTCATAGACTGTGACTTCATCAATCCCGACTACCGCAAGCTGGCGGATTCCTTCGGCATCAAGCATGTGCTGGCGGACACCGAGGCTGCGGTGGAGAAGCTGTTCCGGGAGACGGACCTGGTGGGCGGCATCAACCTCATCGAGATGCCAATCGACAGAAACAGCTTCCCCAATTATTCCTCCCGCAGGTAGGTTTTTGGTGAGTGATATTGCGCTTCCCCTGTTGTTCGATGCGGTGGCCGGCCTGGCGGACCCGGCGGTGGCGAACAGCCTGGAGGCGTTTCGGCGCGATGGAACGCCCCCGGCCCTGCTGGCCTTGTGTGACCTGCTGTTTCCCGGTCTGGAAAATGCCATGTGGCGTGATGGCCGGCTGGATGTGGAGGCCTTGGGCCGCTATCAGGCAGTGGTTCGGGAAGCGGATGAATGGCTGACCGGCCAGCCGGATGATCCCCGCCATGAATTCCTGGTGGTGGTCCCCGTGGCGGATCGTCCCCGGCACCTGCGGGCCTTCCTGGAAAGCCTGTACACCTTACGTCAGCGTTTTCCCTGGGGGGCGGTTACCGCGCTGGTGGCGGATGATTCCGGGGGACGGGATAACATCGCTGAGAACCGGCGCATCGTTTCTGATTGCCGTGACCGGGGGCTGGCGGCGGAATATTTTGGGCTGGAGGAACAGCTGAAACTGCTCGATGCCCTGGACGCGGATACCCGCCAGGCTCTGGCTGGCGTATTGGGCAGTCATGACAGGTCGCGCTTCTGGCACAAGGGCGCGTCCAACATGCGCAACATCACCTACCTGGAACTGGCGCCCCGGGCGGGCCAGGGGAGGGAAAAACTTTTCTGGTTCGCTGACAGCGACCAGGAGTTTCGCGCCGGTGATGATTGTTTCCTGAACTATTTCTATCACCTGGACCGCATCTTCAGCCGTCAGCCCGTGACCCTGCTCACGGGCAAGGTGGTGGGTGATCCACCCGTGTCTCCCGCGGTCATGGCGGGCAATTTCCTTGATGATGTGCTGGCCTTCATGAGGGATCTGGCTGCCCGGCAGGCAGCCTCGACCTGCGCCTACCATGACGACCGGGAGGAGAAGGCTGATGATGCCGCCTATCACGATATGGCCGAGCTGTTTGGCTTTCAGGAGAAAGGTCACAGCTTCCGATATCACTGTCCCCTGGAGGGTTCCCACGATCATCGCCGGTGTTTCGAGGCATACGCGGCGCGTCTGGGAGGCTTCTTCGATGGCGAGCACCTGACCCGGCGCACGGCCTATGAGTACCGTCCCCTGGCGGAAACCCTGGTTCCCGCGCGCACCGTGTACACGGGCAACTATGTGTTCAACCGCCGGGGGCTGGCCTGGTTCATTCCCTTTGCGTCACTGAAGCTGCGCATGGCCGGTCCGGTGCTCGGGCGCATGGTGGCCGCGGAACTGGGTGAAGGCTTTGTGTCCGCCAACCTGCCCATGCTGCACAAGCGCACGGTGGCCGAAGCCGGGCGTTCCGAGTTTCGTCCCGGCATCGTTCATGACGAGGTTCTGTCGGATATCAGCGGCGAGTTCGAGCGTCAGTATTATGGGGATGTGATGTTGTTCAGCATGATTCGGCTGACGGAGCAGGGCTACCCGGCCCGGGAGCTCGCGGCGCAGGACATCCGCCAGGTGCTGGAAGACGTGGAGCAGGACATGCGCGGCCGCTACGAAGGCAAGCGGCGGGACATTCTGTCCAGGACCGGACAGCTGCGCCGCCTGCTGGAAGATGAGCGCCAGTGGTGGCATCAGTGCCCCGGCGCCGTGGAGCAGCTGCGGCGATTCATGGCCAGCATGGAACAGAGCTTTGGTGACCGGGCCCGGGGCGTGAGCCTGATGCGGTCGGCGGAACACCGTGACCGGCGCCTGGCGGACATGACCCATGCCCTGCTGGCCTACAGGGGCGAGCGGGCCCGTTGGGAAAGGTTGATGCCGTGAATGTGTTTGTGCTCAATACCGGCCGTTGTGGCTCCACCACCTTCATTCGCGCCTGCGAACATATCCGCAACTACAGCGCCGGCCACGAGACGCGCATTCATCACCTGGGTCAGACGCGGCTGGACTATCCGGACAATCACATCGAGGCGGACAACCGTCTGTGCTGGATGCTGGGCCGGCTGGAAGAACGCTTTGGCGGTGACGCCTTCTACGTCCACCTGTACCGGGATCGGGAAGCCACCGCCGCCAGCTTCGCCCGGCGGGCCGGGTTCGGCATCATGCGGGCCTGGCGCGAGGGCGTGCTGCTTCGGGACGGGGAAGACGCCGACCCCCTGGAACTGGCGCGTGATTACGTGGATGCGGCGGAAGCCAACATCCGCCTGTTTCTGAAGGACAAGCCCCGGCAGCTGGAAGTGTGCCTGGAGCGGGCTGCGCAAGATTTCCCCCGCTTCTGGCAGGCCATAGGCGCGCAAGGCGATCTGGACGCGGCCCTGGGCGAGTGGCAAGTGCGGCACAATGCTTCGGAAGGTTCTTGAATGAGTCAGGGAAGAATAAACACCGAGCAGCCGCGCTGTAGCTCCAGATATTCATGACGGAGGCCGGGGACTTCCCGGCACCAGCGCTCGGCGATGGTTTTTTCGTCGTCCCGGGCGGCGTCGTCGAGAAACAGATGACAGCCATGCGCCAGCCGTCCGCGCAGCAGGGGCAGGGCGGGGTAGCGTGAAAGAGGCTGCAGAAACCCCGGCGGGCCGTCCACCACCACCATGTTCACATCTTCCGGCAGCGCCGCCGGCAGCCTGTACCACTGGAATGTCCTGCCGTTGACCTCCTGTTCCTCCAGAGGGGCGTGCAGCACCCGGGCATGGGCTTCCAGCCCAAAAGCCTGGAGATTGTCCCTTGTGGCCCGGGCGAATTCCTCGCCGTTCTCCAGGCTGAGCACCTGTCCCTGGCCGTTGAGCTGGCAGCAGCGCGCCAGCACCAGGGTGCTCAGGCCGCTGCTGCATTCAAGGATGCCGGCAGGCTGCTGTTCCAGGCAGTGCTCGGCTATCAGGAGCAGAAAATCCTCCGCTGCCGACCAGTGTTCAGTCCAGGGCAGAGCTTGGTCGAAGCCCAGTTTTTCCTGCAGTCGGCGGTAAGGATAGGAAGATGACATGGCGCGGTGGGAAAAAGGAATTGGCGCCCTCGGCGCGATTCGAACGCACGACCTGCCGCTTAGGAGGCGGCTGCTCTATCCTGCTGAGCTACGAGGGCAATGTGGCGCGGATTATAGCAAAGCCGGATTAATGTCACCGCTTCAATATCAGCTCCAGCACCGCCTTGCTGCCGAAATAAGCCAG
>JALVEW010000075.1 GCA_027030425.1 Sedimenticola sp. | reverse complement strand
AGCAGGCGGGTGGCGTCTATGACCTGCCAGGCCGCCGCCTGACCGCCTCGCACTTCGAAAGACAGCATGCCGCCGGGCAGCTTCATCTGCCTGTCCGCCAGGGCCTTCTGGGGATGGCTGTCCAGACCGGGATAATGCACGCGGGTCACGGCGGGATGTTCCTGCAGCCAGGCGGCCAGCTCCGCGGCGTTGGCGGAATGGGCCTGCATGCGCAGGTTCAGGGTTTCCAGGCCGTTGAGGAACACCCAGGCGTTGAAGGGACTCATGCTGGGGCCGGCCGTGCGCAGCACGCCATAGACCTCCTCGCCCACGTTCTGCTCGTCGCCCACCACGGCGCCGCCCATGCAGCGTCCCTGTCCGTCCAGGTACTTGGTGGCAGAATGGATGACAATGTCGGCCCCCAGGTCCAGAGGACGCTGTAGGGCCGGGGTGCAGAAACAGTTGTCCACCACCAGCAGGCAGTCATGTTCATGGGCGAGATCCGCCAGGGCGCGAATGTCTCCCAGCTCCCCCAGGGGATTGGAGGGCGTCTCCAGAAACAGCATGCGCGTCTCCGGACGGATGGCGGCGCGCCAGGCGTCGAGGTCCGCCAGGGGCACGTAACTGGTCTCGATGCCGAAACGGCTCAGGTACTTGTCAAACAGGATCACCGTACTGCCAAAGATGCTGCGGGAGCTGAGCAGATGATCGCCCTGCTTCAGCAGGCCCATGCAAGCGGTCATGATGGCGGCCATGCCCGTGGCCGTGGCCACGCAGCAAGCGCCGCCTTCCAGGGCCGCCAGGCGCTCCTCGAAGGTTCTTACCGTCGGATTGGTGAAACGCGAATAGATGTTGCCCGGCTCATCACCGGAAAAACGCGCCGCCGCCTGGGCCGCACTTTCATACACGTAGCTGGAAGTGGTGAAAATTCCCGGGGAATGCTCGCCCTCCTCCGTACGGTGATGGCCCGTGCGTATGGCCAGGGTGGCCGGCTTCCATCCGGAATGCTCATCACTCATGTCAGGCTCCGTTGTGCAGGTCGATGACATCTGCCTTGGCATCCTCACGCTTGCTTTTGGCCAAATCGTTGCGGCAGTTCTCCAGTTCACGCAGATAGTCCGGCGTCACGTCACCCGTGACGTACTCCCCATTGAATACGGACGTATCGAAGCGGTCCACCTTTACCATGCCCTTTTTCTGCACGGCCTCGATGAGATCATCGAGATCCTGGTAGATGAGCCGGTCGGCGCCGATGATCTCGCAGACCTCGGCGGTGCTGCGGCCGGAGGCCACCAGCTCGGAAGCCGCGGGCATGTCGATGCCATAGACATTGGGATAACGCACCGGGGGCGCGGCGGACGCCAGATAGACCTTGTTGGCGCCGGCATCCCGGGCCATCTGCACGATTTGCTGGGAGGTGGTGCCGCGCACGATGGAATCGTCCACCAGCAGCACGTTCTTGCCCTTGAATTCCACATCGATGGGATTGAGCTTGCGGCGCACGGACTTCTTGCGCGCCTTCTGCCCGGGCATGATGAAGGTGCGGCCGATGTAGCGGTTCTTGATGAAGCCTTCCGTATAGGGCAGCCCCAGCTTGTTGGCCAGGCTCAGGGCGGCGGTACGGCTGGTGTCAGGAATGGGAATAACCACGTCGATGTCGTGATCCGGCCATTCACGCTGGATCTTGCGCGCCAGCTTCTTGCCCATGCGCTGGCGGGCCTTGTGCACGAAGATGTCATCGATGATGGAGTCCGGGCGGGCGAAATACACGAACTCGAAGATACAGGGAGACCGCTGGGCATGCTCCGCGCACTGCCGGGCATGGAACTCGCCGCTGCGGGTGATGATGATGGCCTCCCCCGGAGCTACGTCCCGCACCAGGGTGAAGCCCAGGGTGTCCAGGGCCACGCTCTCGGAAGCCACCATGAACTCCTTGCCGTTGGGCGTATCCCGCTCGCCGAATACCACAGGGCGGATGCCATGGGGATCACGGAAAGCGATGATGCCGTAACCTGGAATCATGGCCACCGCCGCATAGCCACCCCGGCAGCGCTGATGCACCGTCTCCACGGCGCGGAAGATGTCTTCCTCCCTCAGGGTCAGGTGCGGCGGATAGCTGGTCAGGCCGTGGGCGAAGATATTCAGCAGTATCTCCGAGTCGGATTCCGTATTGATATGCCGCAGGTCTTCCCGGAAAAGATCCTGCTTCAGCTCGTCCGCATTGGTCAGGTTGCCATTGTGGGCCAGGACGATGCCGTAAGGCGAATTCACATAGAAGGGCTGGGCCTCGGCGGAGGAAGAACAGCCTGCCGTGGGATAGCGCACATGGCCGATGCCCATGTTGCCCCGCAGACGGATCATGTGCTCGGTGTTGAACACGTCGCTGGCTAGGCCATTGTTCTTGCGCAGGTGCAGCTTGCCCTCCTCGCAGGTAACGATTCCGGCCGCATCCTGCCCGCGATGCTGCAACACCAGCAGGGCGTCGTACAGGGCCTGGTTGACGGGTTCCGTGCCTACGATTCCAACGATTCCGCACATTTTGGATATTCCTGCAACTTGAAGACGTTCAATAGTAATTTTTCCGGGCAGAAAAGGCTACTGCCCCGGGGGCAGGGCCGATGGCACCGGCGTGTTGGGCGCTGGCAGCATTTCAGGCACCACGACGGGAGAGCGGGCCGCCTCCTCCGCCAGAAACTGGAAACGGTCGGCAATCTCCGGCGGCAGCAAATCCCGCAGCCAGATGGCCAGTTCCTGGAAATAGGGAATCAGCACCGAGTCGTTCCACCAGGGATCCTGGGGCAGTGGCGTCAGTCCGGCGAGCAGTACCAGCACGGCCACCAGCACCACGCCCCGAGCAATGCCGAAGAACATGCCGATGAAGCGGTCGCTGCCACTCAGCCCGGTGCTCTTGATGAGGTGTATGACCAGGTAGTTGATCAGCCCCCCCACCGTCAGGGACAGGATCATGAGAACCGCGAATGCCACCCCGAGACGCACGGAGGGCGTGTCGATGAAGCCTTCCATGCGCAGGGACAGATCCCGGAAGAAGGTCCAGCTTATCCAGAAGGCCAGTATCCAGACAGCCAGGGAAAAGGCTTCACGAATGAAACCGCGGAACAGGCTGAGCAGGGCCGAGATGGCAACAACGCCAAGAATGACGAAATCCACCCAGATGAGCTGTGTATCCGCCGCTGTCATCAGGGATACCGGACGACCTGGCCCTTGGTGCGGGCTATCTTGTTGACCTTGGACAGCAAGCGTTCCGCCTGCTTCCTGTCCAGCTGCGGCCCCACCTGCACCCGGTAGAAACGCTTGCCTTTTACCGTGACGGCTACGGGGTCCATGGTGTCCAGCCCAGCCTTGCGCAGTTTTTTCACCAGCTTGTCCGCGCTGGTGCGGGAGGAAAAGCTGCCCACTCTCACCACCCAGGCGGCGGGAGAACCCGCCACGGAGGGCTTGGCCGTATGACGGGCATTGGCCTGGACGGTTTCCGGGGCCGGAATATGCGGCGGGGCGGATAGGCGCTGCTTAAGCCTGGGAATGGGCTTGGGCGCGGCCTTGGAAACCGGCATCACCGGCTCCACCGCAACCGGCGTTTTCCTTTCCGGTTCCGCAGGTTCGGATCGGGGGCCTTCCGTGGGAATATCCTGCAGCAGGCTGGTGTCGAAGTTCCTTTCCGGCTCGGCGGGCATGGGTGCCATCTTTCCCTGGTGCCGGGCCACGGGTTTGTGGCTCAGCAGCATGGGCAGGAAGATGATGGCCAGGGAAACCAGCACAGTCGCGCCGATGAGGCGCCGCTTCAGGGGTTCGTCCACAGCTTGGATCAGCTCCAGGGTGTCAAAGGCAACATTATACCCTCAGGGCATTTGTGTACCAGCGGGATTTTGCGGGTGAAGGGGTCGGAGTCGAATCAGTAGGATGTTGTGTAACATCACTCACATGACGGGATTCGACTCCG
>JALVEW010000074.1 GCA_027030425.1 Sedimenticola sp. | reverse complement strand
GGAACGAGCCTTCTTTTGCGGCGCCTGCACCGGGGACCTCGCCGGCCTGCCGCGAAACCGCACCACCAGTATCACCAACCCTATTACGGCAAGGGTAAAAACTATTTTCGTCAGCATGAACCGCCAATAGCATCCTTTGTTATCATGGTGTCAAAGTAACACCATTCCATGGATATGAAAACAACCATCCCCCTGATTCTGCTGCTGTTCTTTCTTGCCGGTTGCGACAATCCCGAGAAACCCACGATCACCCTGTACCTGGCCATGCAGCGGGGTGATATCGAGCAGATAGAGCGGCACATCGCCTGGGGCACGGACATGAACCAGCTGGACCCGGATGGCTATGCCCCTCTGCACGTGGCCGTGCGCAACGGCCGCATGGCCATCGTCAGGCTGTTGCTGAAGAGAGGGGTGGACGTACGACGCAAGGATGCCCGGGGACATGATGCCCTGTACCACGCCGTACTGGGCGCTCATCTGCGCATTGCCGACCTGTTGCTCAAGGCTGGAGCCGAGCTGGATGCCAACACCCTGCTGCTGGCTGCCGTGGAGCAAGGCGTCAACGAACGCGAGGTCTATCGTTTTCTCAGCAATCAGGGCGCGGACATGAACCTGCGGGACAGAAACGGCGACACCCCCCTGCTGAAAGCCATCCGCATGGGCAACCACAAGCTGGCAAAACACCTGGTAAGCTTCGGTGCTGATGTCACTGTCACCGACGCCAGCGGCAAAACGGCCCTGGCCATTGCAAAATCCCTGGGATTGCGGGATATTGCCCAGCTTTTACAGCGCAACGGCGCAACCTGAGAAGAGACGAACATGGCAAGCACACCTGAAGAAATCACCATCAGCTATTCCGAAGGCGGCCAGGAACTGGTCAAGGAACTGGACAAGCAGGTGCTCACCAAGGGCGCCTGGACCACCATCATTTTCCGTTACCAGGACTGGAACAACGCCAAGCAGGAGTATGGTCCGGACAAGTTCACCATCCGCCGCTACCAGAAGCGCAATGGCGAATACATGGCCAAGTCCAAGTTCAACATATCCAGCAAGGACCAGGCGAAAAAAATCATCGACGCCCTCAATAACTGGATTGACGATTGACACCCACCGAGCAGTCCCTTGAAACCGGCGCCATACTCATGGGCCTGGCCGGCGGCCTGGCCATCTTCCTGTATGGCATGGAACTGCTTACCAACGCCCTGAAGGCCAGCACCGGCAAGCGTCTGAAGACCCTGCTGGCGCGCATGACCACCAACCGCTTCAAGGGCGTGGTGGCCGGCGCCCTGGTCACCGCCATCATCCAGTCCTCATCAGTGACCACGGTGCTGGTGGTAGGCTTCGTCTCCGCGGGACTGATGCACCTGCAGCAGTCGATTCCCATCATCATGGGCGCCAGTATCGGCACCACCATTACCGCCCAGATCATCGCCTTCAAGATCACCCATTTCGCCCTGCTCATCATCGCCCTGGGCTTTGCCATGCAGTTCCTCAGCCGCAACGAAGTGATTCAGCGCACCGGCACCATGATCTTCGGCTTCGGCATGATCTTTTTCGGCATGAGCCTCATGGGCGATGCCACCTCGCCCTTGAGGGAGTATCCGCCTTTCATCCGCTTCCTGCAGGAAATGGAGCACCCCCTCTACGGTATCCTGGCCAGCGCCGCCTTCACTGCCGTGGTGCAGAGTTCCTCCGCCACCACCGGTGTCATCATCGTCCTGGCCACCCAGGGGCTGATTACCCTGGACCAGGGCATCGCCCTGGTATTCGGCGCCAACATCGGCACCTGCGTCACAGCCCTGCTGGCCGCCATCGGCAAGTCCAGGGAGGCCCTGCGCGCAGCCCTGGTACACATTCTGTTCAATACTCTGGGCGTTGTCGTGTGGTTCTGGTTCATTCCCGAGTTTGCCGCCCTGATCAGGGAAATCTCACCCCAGCACACGGAACTGGAGGGAATGAAGCGACTGGCCGCCGAGACTCCCCGCCAGATCGCCAACGCCCACACCCTATTCAATGTCGGCAACACCCTGTTGTTCATCGGATTCACTGCATGGTTCGCCCGCATCGTCACCTGGCTGGTGCCCGTCACCGAAGCGGAAAAGGCCCACAAGGTGACCCCCAAGTACCTGGACAAGACCCTGCTGGACACCCCTTCCCTGGCCTTGGACCGGGTGCGCATGGAAATCGGGCGCATGGCAGAACATTTGCTGCCCATGCTGCGCAAGGGTGTGAAGCTGGCCATGGAAGGCAATGCCCAAGAGCTGTCGGAATTGAACCGCATGGACAGCGAGGTGGGCATGCTGCATGGCCCCATCCTGGACTATCTGCGGGAACTGTCCAAAGGGGATCTGAGTTCCAAGGAAGCGGAACTGGCTCACCATTACCTGGCCATCGCCTCCTATTATGAAAACATTGGAGACAGCCTCAAGCTGCACCTCATCCACGTGGGACGCAAACGGCTGGCAGAAGGCCTGGTGGTGAGCGAGGAAACCCGGCAGCTCATCGAGGAACTGGTGGACACCCTCATCCATCTGCTGGAAAAAGCCACTCAGGCAGTAACCCGCATGGACAGAAAACCGGCCCGCAAGGTGGTCAAGGCAAAGAACCGCATCAATCAGCTCGCCGCCGGCATCGAGCGCCACGTGGTGCGCCGCATGACCGCGGACGCGCCCCAGCGCCGTCTCACCTACCAGACGGAAACCGAGCTGCTGGAAGCCTTGAAGCGGGTGTATTACTTCACCAAGCGCATCGCAAAGGAAGTGCTGCAGGCCGACACCGCAAAGGAAAAGGAAGAACGGAAGGCCGCATAGAGGGCCGCTGGATTCCGCTCGTCAGATATCCCCGTGTTTCTCCTGTTTCCTGGACCTGGGCAGCAGCGCCTGCATCCTGGCCAGCAACCGATCGGACAGACGATCTGTCATACCCGCCCAGGCACTGGCAAAGGTTCCCAATACCCCGAAACGACGGGGCTGGGCTGCCATTCGCCCCCATAGCCAGAGTACCGGAAAGAACCCCAGCACCGCGACGATACCGACCAGATCGGCCGGCCCCGGATGCTCGGGCCAGAGCCGGGCAGCCAGCCATGCGGGGAAGCCTGTTATGACCAGGGCAGGCAGCGCACCTGGCAGGAACAACACCAGGCGGAGCGGCCTCAGCAGCACCAACGCCAGGATCAGGCGAGCAGCTTCAGCGCCCCGGAACTTCACGGCCAGCCGACAAGGCGGGCAGTGCCCGCCCAGACCATCAGGGGTTCCAGTTCTTCAGAGCCATCTGCTTGATGACATACTGGCTTTTCTTGGTATCCACGCCGACAGTGATATGGCCATTCAGGTTATTCTTGTTGATGTAGGCAGGAAATATGGTGGCATAGCGGTTGTCCGTCTGCACCACGACGCGGGCGGGAAGCACGGAAGTATCCGTCTTGTAGATGCTGGTGGCATTGGCCTTGTAGTTGCTGTTGCGAATCCAGTGATCAACGGGAAACCGAACACCCAGCACCTTGTCCCCGGGATAGCGTTTCTTCCAGGCCGAAAGAATCATGGAGCGAAACTTTTCCTTGTCCTCCCCTGCGTAAACATCCTCAGGCGCCGGTTCCGAATCCGCCTTGCCAGCATTGGAAATTTTGTATTTGTCAGGCTTCATCATGCGGCACTTGCGTTCCGCGATGCGGTGATTTCGCTTGTCAGTAATCTCGTCCAGCTTGCTGCAGTCGATATTCTTGTAGTCGAACTTACCGCTGGCTGCACTGGAGACACCAGTAACAGAAAACAGCCCGCCAATACACAAGGCGACGAAAAACAGTCGAGCACAACGTACATTCATGACAATTCCCCCTAGATAACTGAAAAACAGATTGGTCGAAAAAACACCATGACCCTTTCCCGGGTTCCTGTTCCGGTTCTCGAAAAAGGATTCTGCCATGCTCAACGCACCAGATGAACCCCGGTTTACAGCTGGCGAAAAAAAAACGAGACCACATCACATCTCTGGCTAGCCCGGCAACGTACAGCAGCAATGCCGTGCATTACCAGGAGGATGAGATGCAACGCCGGTCCTATAAACCAATTTCCGCAGGCCAATCCAGCAGGGCATCCACGATCTGGCGCTGTTTTGGCGTAAGCCCGGTATCCACCACCAGGCGCGACAGTTCCTTCCGGTAGACATCCAGGGTGATGCTGGAGCCTCCCCCCGGTTCCGTCAGCCGCTGCCGGCGGTATTCTTCCCAGCGCTGTTTCTCCCCCTTGTCCAGGGTTTCCGGCCAGTTACGCGCCCGATAACGGAACAACAGCTCCGTAAGCTTTCTGTCTTCGAAGGCGGGATGAAAGTCGTGCAGCTGTTCCGGGCTCATGCGCAGCACCTGCTCGCACAGACGGCGGTCATGATTGGAGATGAACCCGCCATAGAGATTCTGATCCGGATCGCTCACAGACTCGAAGGGTTGCTCGCTGAACACCTGGCGGATTTTTGCCTCCAGCTCCGGCGCATCCAGCAGCTGCCGCAGGTGGCGCTGCTCCCGCCCTTCTTCCAGATCCCATTCTTCCCGGGCCCTGGGCGTGAGGGTGTTCAGCGGCACTACCACAGGCGCATGGTTGAGGCTGACCATCTTCAGGGGGATGCGCGCTTCACCTTCCGCCAGGTCCTCCGTGCGGGTATAGAGCTTCTCCCGAATCTCATCCGCGCTCAGATCGAACAGGGGCTGGGGATCGATGCGCAGGTCATAGACGATGACGCCATTGCGGTTGACGGGATGCAGGGCCAGGGGCAACACCACGGCGATGCAGCCCAGGCGGGCGGGATACTTGGCTGATACATGCACCACGGGTCGCCGGTCGCGGACATTGAGCTGCTGCCCCAGTGATTTCTTGTCACGGTTGTTGAACACATAGTCGAACAGGCGGGGCTGCCTTTCCTTCACCAGCTTGGCCATGGCAATGGTGGCATGCACATCTACCAGAGCATCATGGGCGCCCTGGTGTTCGATACCATTGGCTGCGGTGAGCAGTTCCAGGCGGAAGCTGGTGACACCCTCCTCATCCACGGGCCACTCGATGCCCTCGGGACGCAGGGCGCGGGTGAGGCGCACCACATCGATGATGTCCCAACGGGAGTTGCCGTTCTGCCATTCCCTGGCATAGGGATCATGGAAATTGCGGTACAGGCCATAGCGGGTGAACTCGTCATCGAAACGGATGCTGTTGTAACCCAGGGCGCAGGTGCCTGGGCGCGACAGCTCGTCATTGATGGCGTTGAAGAAATCCGCCTCACAGACTCCCTCCCTGCGAGCCTGTTGTGGGGTGATGCCCGTGACCAGGCAGGCACCAGGCTGTGGCAGCATGTCGTCGGCGGGCCTGGCATAGATCATGAGGGGACGGCCAATGGGATTGAAATCCAGGTCCGTGCGCAGACCAGCGAACTGCACCGCCCGATCCTTGCGGGGGTCCGTGCCCCAGGTTTCATAGTCGTGCCAATAGAAGCTGGTGGTCATGTCGTTTTCTCCCGGTCTTGCCAGACGACTATGATGCGGCCTTGGTTCCAGACACGCAAAAGCCGCCGCACTCTGGAGAGAGCACGGCGGCTTCGCGGAAAAAACCGAACAGGACGATCAGTTGAGCTTTTCGCGGATACGAGCCGCCTTGCCGGTACGACCACGCAGGTAGTACAGCTTGGCGCGGCGCACGTCGCCACGGCGCTTGACCTCGATGCTGTCGATGAGGGGGCTGTAGGTCTGGAAGGCACGCTCTACGCCTTCGCCGTGAGAGATCTTGCGCACGGTGAAAGCGGAATTCAGGCCACGGTTGCGTTTGGCAATAACCACGCCTTCAAATGCCTGCAGACGCTCGCGGTTGCCTTCCTTTACCCGTACCCTGACAACGACGGTATCACCGGGACCGAAGTCCGGGATGTCCTTGTTCATCTGTTCTGCTTCGAGTTCCTGGATGATGTTGCTCATCGTTGTTGCTCCTCTGTTAACCAGTTATGGCGCCTCACGGCGCGAAAGTTCAAAATCGCTGACAGCCTCTCAGGAGGATGCCGACGCCCCCTGGTGGGTGCGTATGAATTCTTCCAGCAGGCGCTGTTCCTCATCGGACAGTTCCCGCTGCTCCAGCAGGTCGGGCCGGCGCAGCCAGGTGCGCCCCAGGGCCTGCATGAGCCGCCACTGCTCGATGGCGGCATGGTTGCCGGACAGCAGCACTTCCGGCACCTCCCGGCCTTCCAGCCGGTCGGGACGGGTGTACTGGGGAAAGTCCAGCAACCCGTTCATGTAGGAATCCTGCTGCGCAGACTCCTCATGACCCAGCACCCCGGGCAGCAACCGGGTCACGGCATCCATGATTACCATGGCCGCCAGCTCACCGCCGGAGAGCACATAATCACCAATGGACCATTCCTCGTCCACGCAGCAATCGACCAGGCGCTCGTCTATGCCCTCGTAGCGGCCCGCCAGCAGGATCATGCCTTCCCGGCCCGCCATTTCCCGGGCGGCCTTCTGGTCAAAACGCTGCCCCTGGGGGGTGAGATAGATCACCCGGCTCTCCGGCGCCGCGGCTTTTGCGTCTTCCAGGGCAGCCTTGAGGGGCTCCACCATCATCACCATGCCGGGACCGCCTCCGTAAGGGCGGTCGTCCACGGTGCGGTGATTGTCATCCGTGTAGTCCCGTGGGTTCCATAAATGCAGACTGGCTTTTCCCGTTTCCAGCGCCTTGCCGGTCACCCCCAGCCTGGCGGCCTGAAACATGTCCGGAAACAGCGTTATCACGTCAAAACGCATCAGAACTCCGGATCCCAGTCCACGGTGATCTGTCCCTGTTCCAGGTCCACATCACGAATCACCTGTTCCCAAATCCAGGGCAGCAGCCTTTCCCGCTCGCCCCGCACCACCAGCACGTCGTTGGCGCCGGTCTCCATGAGATGACTGACCCTGCCCAGCGCCACGCCCTCCAGGGTCACGACCTGGAGTCCCTCCAGGTCAGTCCAGTAGTATTCGTCTTCCGCCAGGCTTTCCTGCAGCTGGGAACGACGCACCGCGATGGTGGCGCCCATGAGCTCCCTGGCGGCTTCCCTGTCATTGCAGCCACGCAGTTTGGCAAGAACCAGCTTGCCCTGACGGCGGCCATGCTCAAGAGGGACTTCTTCCCATTCCCGGCCACGCTGCAAATACCAGGGAGAATAATTCAATATATTCTCCCGCGGGCGGGTGTCGGAATATACCTTCAACCACCCTTGCACACCATGCAGCCCGGAAATACGACCGAGGGTGACCAGCCTGTCCGGCCCGTCACCCTCGGATTCCTGTCTATTAACCCGGCTACCGGTCATAGCTCAGGCTGCTGGCGCTGACGCGCCGAATCAGGCGGCTTCGCTCTGGCCCTGCTTGCGGTACTGCTTGACCAGTGCCGCAGCGCGCTCGGTCAGCTGGGCACCCTTGGCAACCCAGGCGTCAACGAGTTCCAGATCGATGCGCAGTTCCTCTTCACCGCCCGTGGCGACAGGATTGAAGAATCCCAGGCGCTCGATGTAGCGGCCATCGCGAGGGCTGCGGGAATCCGTGGCAACGATGTGGTAGAAAGGGCGCTTCTTGGCGCCGGTTCTGGCAAGACGAATTGTAACCATATTGACTAAAAGCCTTATAAATTCAGTGTAATCCAGAGATTCGGCAACAGGCCGAACCAAGGTAAACGCGGCATTTTACTCGATTTTTGCTGAATGTGAAGCACCGAAAGCACTTTTTTTTGCCCAACGCGGAAAAGAACCTGGGCCTGGGACGGGTCTGTATCAGCAGGCACCACGGGAGCAAGCCATGAATACGCACAAAATCATGATATTTTTCAGCATGCTGGTGCTGTTTTCTGCGGTACAGGCTGAAGATCGCATCTACACCGGGCTGTTCAGTAACAAGGCCCTGGAGGGCTACGATCCGGTAGCCTATTTTACCCTGGGCCGTCCGATGAAGGGGAAGAAACAGTTCCAGCTGGAATACCAGGGAGCCAAATGGTATTTCAGCAGCGAAGAACACCGCCGGCTGTTTCAGGCCGACCCCGAAAAATATGCCCCTCAATACGGCGGCTACTGCGCCTGGGCCGTGGCTCATGGCACCACGGCCCGGGGAGATCCCCGCCAGTGGACCATCCGCCAGAACAAGCTCTATCTCAATTACGACGCCGACATCCAGAAGGACTGGCTGACCGATCCCCAACGCTGGATACGTGAGGCCGACAATAACTGGCCGGCGGTCCTGGAATGACAGGAATGCCACCCGCCTTCGGCAGACAGCCACACCAAGGAACACACATGACCATGAACAAATACATTACACCCGTCATCAGCTGGATCCTGGCCCTGTGGGCCAGCCGGGTCTTTCTCGCCTCCCTGCCCTACAAGTTCAGCGGGCATCCCGACACCCAGCATATCTTCGGCACCATCGGCGGCTGGCTGGGAGGAATCCTCGGTGCCACCCCGGGAGAGCTGTTCACGCGCTATGGTGCGGTGGCGGTAGGCAGCTTCGAACTCCTGACATCCCTGGTCCTGCTTTCACCGGCAGTATTCTGGCTGTTACACAAGGCGTCGCCCGGTCTGCGCCTGCCGTCCCGCCGTATCATGCACCTTTTCGGCGGCATCATGGCCAGCACCGTCATGGCCGGCGCGGTGTTCTTTCATCTGGTGTCCCCTCTCGGCGTGGAAGTGCTGCACGAAGGCAAGGGAGATGGCGGCTCACTGTTCTACGCCGCGGTTTCCATCCTGGTCTCTGGTATCATTCTGTTTCTGATCAATCGCAAAACGGCTTCCACACCAGAATAACCACAATGAACGACCAAGCCATATTCCAGCGCCTGCTGGCCCTGGTGGAGCAGTATCACGCCCGGCGCAAGGAGGGAAAGTTCCTGGAATACCTGGAACCCCAGGCGCTGGCCAGGGAGCTGGAGCTGGAACGGGAGGCTCCCGGCGACTGGCAGCAACTCTTTCGCTGGATGGAAAAATACCTGCGACACTCGGTGAAGACCGGCCACCCCGGCTTCCTCAACCGCATGTGGTCGGGCGCCAACCTGCCTTCCATCATGGGCGAGATCATCACCGCGGTGACCAACACCTCCGCCTGCACCTACGAAGCCGCGCCCGTCTCCACCCTCATGGAACACTACATGTTGGAGCAGATGCTGGAACTGGTGGGCTTCGAAGAAGGCGAAGGGCAGATGACCACGGGATCGAGCAACGGCAACATGATCGCCATGCTCGCCGCCCGCAACCAGGCGGTGGACGGCATCAAGGAAAAGGGACTTTCCGGCAAGCCGCCTCTGGTAGCTTTTGTTTCCGCCGACGCCCATTATTCCCTGGACAAGGCCGCCAACATCCTCGGCCTGGGCACGGACAGTCTGATCAAGGTGCCCGTGGACGATCACGGCCGCCTGCGCGCCGATGCCCTGGCCGGGCTGCTGGCCGAACAGCAGTCCGGGGGCAGACAGCCCTTCTTCGTCTGCGCCACCCTGGGCACCACAGTGCGCGGCGCCTATGATCCGCTGCCCCCCCTCCTCGAGCTGCGCGAGGAATACGGCTTCTGGCTCCACGGCGACGGCGCCTGGGGCGGTGCTGCCCTGCTGGATGAGGAGCTACGCCAACGCTATCTCAGGGGCGTAGAACAGCTGGACTCCTTCACCTGGGACTTTCACAAGATGCCCGGCAGCAACCTCATGTGCAACCTGCTGCTGTTCAACCACCACAAGGGCACTCTGCGCTGCGCCTGTTCTGCCGGCGAGCACAGCTATTTGTTCCGCGAGGAACACGAGGACGCGGAACTGGACACGGGCACGGCCTCTCTGCAGTGCGGCCGCCGGGTGGACAGCCTGAAATGGTTCCTGGACTGGAAATACTTCGGCAAGCAAGGCCTGGGCCAACGCATCCGCCACTACCTGAGCCTGGCGGAATATGCCGAAAACCAAATCAAGGGGCATCCCGACCTGGAGATGACCGCGCCCAGGGAATCCTTCAATGTTTGCTTCCGCTTCCTGCCCCCGGCAGGCATGGACGCCAACGACTTCAACCTGAAACTGCGCCACCGCCTGTTCGAGGAAGGCGTGAGCCTGGTGGGCGTGGCTTACATCGGCGACAGGCTGACCCTGCGCCTGCTCATTACCCACCCGGATTTCACCACCACGGACGTGGACGGCTTTCTTCAGTCCGTGGTGGACATGGGGAAGCGCCTCGCGAATGAATGACTGTAAAGCAACAACCTGGCCCCCGCCTCCGGAACCGCCCCGACAGAAGGAACTGCTGCAGGATCTTCTGTTCAGCCTGGACGACGAACAACGGCTGCTGAACCTGGCCGCCCGCTTCCAACCCGCCGAGGATTATCCCCTGGCGCCGCATTGCTACTCCCGCTGCCTGCTGCTGCGAAATCCCGACGGAAGGGAAGTCATGGTGGCCCGTTGGGATCAGGGCGCCGCCACCCCCATTCATGGCCATCCCAGGTACGCCTTCGTTTACGTGCTGCGGGGCCGTTTGCAGAACGAGACATTCCAGCACACAGACCAGGGACTGATCCCGGGGGAACGCCGGATATGCGGGCCCGGCGACCACATCTACGCCGCCGGTCGTAAAGGCCGTTTCGACAACGCCATCCACCGGGTAACCGCCCTGGCGCCCAGCCTCAGCCTGCACGTCTATTCCGACGATGCCCTCAAGGGCATTTCCTGGGACTGATGCTGCGGGTTCGCCTGGTACTCGCCTACATGAGCTGGTGCCTGCGCCTGGGCGCACGGCCCTGGCGCTACTTTCAGCTCAACGCCCCCTGGTTCAACGAACAGCGCCGCCTGTTCTCCAAGCTGGACATGGACAGGCTGATACCCGACAGATGGCGCCTGCCACAGCAGCCCCTGGCAGATTTGAAGATGCCGGATGACTGGCCCGTGTTCCTCAAGCCAGAATGGGGACAGAACGCCCGGGGTATCCGCCTGGCCCGCAATCCGCGGGAATACCAGGCCCTGCGGGAGCAGCTGCTGGCCGGCGGCACTGTTCCCCACCTGGTGCAAGCCGCCGCGCCGGGTCGGCGGGAGTTCGAGGTATTCTGGATACGCGACGCCACAGACGCGGGCCGGGCCGCCGTTTTTTCCGTCACTGAAACCCTCAATGCGTCAGGCCGGGACTGGCCGGTGAACAGCATTAACAACCCGCACACAGGCCACCGCAGCCTGTCCCTGTCGCCGGAACAGCAAGGGCGGCTTTGGCAGTGGATGCGCGAGCTGCCGCCCTTTCGCATCGCCCGGGCCGGCCTGCGCGCCGACAACTTCGAAGCCGTGCTGAACGGCGACTTCCACATCATTGAAATCAACCTGTTCGTGCCCATGCCCCTGACCCTGCTGGATCAAGACCTGCCCCTGAAGCAGCGCCATGCCTTCATCAGCCCGGCCATGAGGGCCCTGGCGGCCCTGACCCGCGCCCTGCCGAAGGAACAGACGCCAAAGCGGATTTTCTGGCCCATGTTCTTCCTCAACTACCGGACAGGCAGATGAAGGCCCTGAAGAAGTTTCTTTACCGCTGGATAGACAGGCTGTTCCTCCACGGCTGCAGCAGTTACAACCCCCTGGAGGTGCGCAAGAGCTGCCGTTCCAAGGAACAGGCCCGGCAAGTGTTCGCGGCCCACGGCATACCCCATGCCCGGGGGGATATCTTCTTCAGCCCCCTGCGTGCTCACCGCTTCGCCCGCCGCCATGGTTTTCCCCTGGTCATCAAGCCAAATGTCTCGGGCTTTTCCCGGGGCAGTCACTTTCCCATCGAAAATTTCCGCCAGCTGTGGAAGGCGGCCCTGGCGGTGAAGATCTGGTGGCCCCGCTCAGTGGTGGAGGAATACCTGCACGGCCGCAACTACCGGGTGCTGGTGGGTAACGGGCAAATCATCTCCGTGATCCGCCGCTACCCCCCTTTCGTCACGGGAGACGGCCACTCCACCATCAGCGAGCTCATCGACACGGAAAACCAGTTGCGTGAAAACATGGGCCTCTACCCGGTGATTCATCCCATTCCGAAAAACCGCGCCATTCGCCGCTATCTGCGCCGGAAGGGTCTCAAGCTGGACAGCGTTCCCGGTGACGGTGAGGAAATCGTGCTGTTCAACCGCATCTCCCTGGCGCCCGGCGGCGTAGTGGAAACCATCACACTGGACAGCATCCCGGCAGTCAACCAGGCTCTGTTCCGCCGGATACTCGAGCTGTTCAACGCCAATATCCTGGGCATAGACGTCATCATGGAAACCGGCATCGAGCAGCCCTGGAACCAACAGCGCTGCATTTTCCTGGAAGTAAACTCCCGCCCCTACACCGCCATGCACGACTACCCCCGCTTTGGTCCCCGCCAGGATCTGAGCGGCCATTTCGCCCGCCTGGACGCCCTGCACATCGAAAACCGGGACATATTCTGAATGGCCATGCCCCGCGCCAGCCGCCTGTTCTACCGCTTCCTGGGCCTGCATTCCTTTCTCATCGGCCTGTTTCCCTTTTTCATTCCCGTATTCCTGTGGAAACAGGGCTACAGCCTGGTGGAACTCAGTGGCTTCATCGCCTTTACCGGCGCCAGCTTTGTACTTAGCCTTTGGATCTGGGACCGGCTGCACAAGAGCCTGTCCCTGAACAGCCTCGTTGCCGCCTCCTTCCTGGTGGAAAGTCTCCTGATAACCATAATCTTTTACCAGGGACAGCCCGGCTTCCTGTTCCTGTTCGCCCTGCTCAACGGCGCCTACAACTGTTTCTTCTGGATCACCCAGCGCGCCCTTTTCTTCGAAACCCTGGGCGAAACGGACAGTGGCCGCCGCTTCGGCAACTTCCAAGTGGTGGTAGCCGTCATCATCAAGATGGGCGTCCTGTTCGGCGGCCTGCTGCTGGACAAGGCTGGCTACCTGTCCGTAGCGCTGCTCTCGGTACTCATCGGTCTGCTGGGCAGCCTGTCCTTCTTCCTGATGAAAGACCCCTTGGAGCTCCCCGCCACGCTGCGGGCCGACTCTCCCCTGGGACCGGGAGAGATTCTCGGCTTTCATGACAGCCATGGCTCCCGGCCGGCATTTCTTCTCGATGGCCCTTTCCTGTTCCTGGAAAGTTACTTCTGGGTCATTTCCCTGTTCCTGTTGGCCCACGAAAGTTTCTGGAAACTCGGCGCCCTGGTGATCCTGCTGGGCGCGGGCTTCAGCGCTCTGTTCTATCTCATCAAGAACCGTATCGACCAGATGCCGGGACAACGCATCTACGTCATTGCCGTGGCGGGTTATGTCCTGTCCTGGCTGATGCGGGCCACGGTCAACCAGGATCTGAATCTGGCCTGGCTGTTCGCTGTCCTGCTGTTCATTACCTTCTGTACATCCTTCTTCCGCCTAGCCTTCAACAAGCGCTTCTTCGACCTGGCGAGAACCACCTCGGCCCACCGCTACCTGTTTCTGAAAAGCTATCATTCCCAGTTCAGCATCGCCCTGGGCTTTGCCCTGGCGGCC
>JALVEW010000073.1 GCA_027030425.1 Sedimenticola sp. | reverse complement strand
AGGCGCCCTTGGTGAGCACCTGCTTGTCCAGTTCCTTGACCAGTTCCTGGCCGCCTTCGGAATAGCTGATGGTGATTTCTTCAGGTGTGCTTGCCATGTTTGTCTCTTCTCAGGTTGCGCCGTTGCGCTGTAAAAGCTGGGCAATATCCCGCAATCCCAGGGATTTTGCAATGGCCAGGGCTGTTTTGCCACTGGCGTCGGTCACAGTGACGTCGGCACCAAAGCTTACCAGGTGTTTTGCCAGTTTGTGGTTGCCCATGCGGATGGCTTTCAGCAGGGGCGTGTCGCCGTTGTTGTCCCGCAGGTTCATGTCCGCGCCCTGATTGCTGAGAAAACGATAGACCTCGCGTTCGTTGACGCCTTGCTCCACGGCAGCCAGCAGCAGGGCGTTGGCATCCAGCTCGGCTCCGGCCTTGAGCAACAGGTCGGCAATGCGCAGATGAGCGCCCAACACGGCGTGGTACAGGGCATCATGTCCCCGGGCATCTTTGCGCCGCACGTCCACCCCTCTCTTCAGTAACAGCCTGACGATGGCCATGCGGCCATTACGCACGGCCACATGCAGGGGCGCATAGCCGTCCGGGTCCAGCTGGTTCATGTCCGTGCCCCAGGCGATGTGCCGCTCTATCTGCTCGATATCGCCCCGCTGCATGGCCAGGTACAGGGTGATGGTGGGTTTCTCTGGGTTGTCGCAACCGGCGAGAAAGAACAGCAGCAGAATCAGGGGGATGATTGTTTTCATATCCACGGAATGGTGTTACTTTGACACCATGATAACAAAGGATGCTATTGGCGGTTCATGCTGACGAAAATAGTTTTTACCCTTGCCGTAATAGGGTTGGTGATACTGGTGGCGCGGTTTCGCGGCAGGCCAGCGAGGTCCCCGGTGCAGGCGCCGCAAAAGAGGTCTCGTTCCCCTTGGGTAAAGGGACTGGCCCTGAGCGTCATCGGCGTCATGATTGCCGGATCCGCCTTGACCCTCTGGCTGTTCTGGCGTGATGCCCGCCAGGTGATGCAGGTGCGGGTTATCGACAGCCGTTCTGGCCGTGTCAGCGAGTACCAGGCCTACAGGGGCTCTCTTGGGGAACATTCCTTTGAAACCCTGGATGGCCGTCAGGTACATCTGGCGGCCACCGAGCGCATGGAAGTGGTGGCCGAGTAATGGCGGTTTCGGATTTCATCATTCGCCTGGCCTACGGCCTGGAAGAATCCGGCAGATACCAGCGAATCAAGGCGGCAGCCTATGACTTGCTGGAGAATCCCCACGCCCGTATCCGGCCCTATTTCGATATCTTCATGATGCTGCTGGTGCTAAGCAGCGTGTTTTTCCTGCTCTACAGCGTCAAGCATCACTTGGGGGTCTGGTCCGACTACTACGAGGATGTAGTGGTGACCCTGTTTATCCTCGAGTACCTGGGACGCATGTGGGTGTATGACGACGTGCATCGCATCATTCTCGATGAATACGAAAAGAGCGATCTCATCAACGAGCCCTTCCGCCTTTCCCGGGCTTTGTGGACCATCATGCGCAGCAAGTGGAACTATGTCAGCTCTCCCATGGCCATCATCGATCTGCTGGCCATACTGCCCAGCTACCGCCCATTGCGTATCCTCCGTCTGTTCCTGTTGTTCAGGCTGTTCAAGCTGTTCCGTTATGCCCACAGTATCCAGCAGTTCAGCTCGGTGCTGCGTGAGAAACGCCTGGAGCTGTTCACCCTGTTCAGTTTTCTCATGTTCGTGCTGCTGGTGGGGTCGTCCGCCATCTACCTGTTCGAGGCGCGGGAGACTGGTGGTGATATCGAGGGTTTCTTCGAGGGTATCTACTGGGCTCTGGTAACCCTGTCCACCGTGGGTTACGGTGATATCACCCCCCATACCGTGGAAGGACGTCTGGTGACCATGATACTCATCATCAGCGGTCTGGGGGTCATTTCCTTCTTCACTTCCATCATCGTGTCAGCCTTCCAGGAAAAGATGGGTGAGGTGCGCGACAGGCGGGTATCCCTGATGCTGGAAAAGAAGAAGGGGTACACAGTGATCTGCGGCTTTGGACGGGTGGGGCAGGTGGTGGCGGAATATCTGACCAGGGACAAGCTGCCTTTCGTGGTCATTGATTCAGACGAAGATACCGTGGACCTGGCGCGTCGCCTGGGCTACCTGGCAGTGCAGGGCAAGGCAGAGCGCATTGGCCTGCTGCAGACCCTGGGCGTGGGGCGTTCTGCGGGCAAGATCCTGTGCCTGACCGGTGATGATGTGGTCAATGTGTTCGTTACCCTTTCCGCCCGTCAGCTGGATGAAAATATCGAGATCATTTCCCGCGCCAACCATCACCAGACGGTGAACAAGCTGCTGCATGCCGGGGCAAACCACGCCCTGGAACCGTTCAAGATCGTGGGACTCATTGCTGGTGAGTATGTGGGCCAGCCCGTGGCCTTCGAAGCCATACACGGCATCGTCATGGGTGAGGATGACATCCGCCTGGAAGCCATACGCGTACCTCCGGGGTCCTGGCTGGACGGCAGAACCATCGGTGACGTTCCTCTGAAGGAAATGCGCCTGATCCTGTTTGGCGTGATTACCGCCCTGGATCGCAGCAGCGATCAGGTGCGCAGTCACTTCGACCTGGAGGAGCAGCGTTTCCAGTTCAATCCCGGGGCGGATTTCGTGCTCCTGGGGGAAGACATGCTGCTGGTGTTCGGGCACCAGTACAGCGTAATGCGCTTGCGCCAGAAGCTGAAGGCGGGACGCTGGAGAAAGGTGAATGCGTAAGACCCGGAAAAACATTGTCGTGGTGGGCGCCACGCCAGTTGGGCTGGAGGTGGCGCGTCAGCTTGCCCAGAGAGGTCAGGACGTAAGTGTGGTGGATGACAGCAAGGCGGACGTGAGCAAGGCTGTTTCCCAGGGATTTGCCGTGAAACAGATCAATTTACAGGATGATGATGAGCTGCGGCGTGTGGGAATTGGCAGTGAGGTGGACGTGCTGTTCGCCCTGCTCAACGATGACGCCAGCAATGTATTCCTGGTGATATCCGCCAAGGCCATTGCGCCGCATCTTCCGGTAGTGTCCATCAGCGGCTCCAGGGATACCATAGAGCGCCTGTACGCGGCGGGCGCCACCAAGGTCATCGATCCCTACCGTATCAGCGGTTACAAGATCTACGAGCTCATGCACCGCTCGGTGATTGCCGAGACCATGGAGCGTACGGTGTTCGGCAAGGTGGACCTGGATATTGCCGAAGTCCATGTGGAAGAGGGCAGTTTTCTGCATGGCAAATACCTGGACGAGCTGTCCCTGGATGAACACTACAACCTCATCGTGCTGGGCGTGGTGGACAGGCATTTCGGCGATCACCTCATTTTTGCCACGGATCCACGCCGGCACCGCATGGACAGCGGCGATGTGCTGGTGGTCATAGGGCCGGAAGAGGCTTTTGCCCGTTTTCACCGGGATCTGGGGGAGGAAGAAAGGGATGAGCCCTCGGCCTGAGAGGCTGTTGCTAGTTCTGCTGTTCCTGGGCGCCATTCCGGGGACGGCCCTGGCGGAAACCCTGTTTTACGAAGCCACTTACCAAGGGTTTTTCACTGCGGGGCAGCCCCTGAGGATTGCAGCGATTTCCCTGGAAACAGGACCGCTGGAGCAGGCGGAATCCGGCGGTCTCGTCCAGACCGTGATGCGCGTGACCTCCCGGCCCTATGCCTTTGTCGAAAAACACTACCCTTTTCGGGTGCGTTATCGAAGCATCTGGTCAAACCGCTCGTCTGGCGTTCAGGCCATGGAGATTTACGAGAAAACCCATCGCATCAAGCACGAAATCATCTGGGTGGACAGGGAAGCCGGGCGCATGCAGCGTTATCGCCCCAGGGGGAAACATGCCGGGCAGCATGCTTTCCCGGTTTCACTGCGACGCTGGCTTGCCGCGGATGAGGAATTCCAGTTTCACAAGTACGGCCGTCACCCGGTTCCCAAAAGGATGTACGATTGGCTCTCCATGTTGCAGGCCGTGCGCGGTGGGAGACTCGAAG
>JALVEW010000072.1 GCA_027030425.1 Sedimenticola sp. | reverse complement strand
AACGCAGCTTCAGCCCCGCCGCCACGCGAATCTGCTCCTCGATGATGTCCACCCCGGTGATGGTTTCGGAAATGGTGTGCTCCACCTGCACCCGGGTGTTCATCTCCATGAAATAGAAACGGCCGTTCTCGTCCATGAGGAATTCCACCGTGCCCGCGCTCTGGTAACCCACGGCCTTGGCGGCAATCACCGCCAGCCCGCCCAGGTACTGACGCTGGCCCTCATCCAGCTGGGGCGATGGCGCGATTTCGATGAGCTTCTGGTTGCGGCGCTGGATGGAGCAGTCCCGCTCGTACAGATGGATGCAGTTGCCGTGGCTGTCCGCCAGCACCTGTAATTCGATGTGCCGGGGATTAACCACGCATTTTTCCATGAACACCTCGGCGCGCCCGAAAGCCTTGGTGGCCTCGGAGATGACCCGATCGTAGTTCTTGCGCAGTTCTTCCTCGTCGTCACAGCGGCGTATGCCGCGCCCGCCGCCGCCGGAGGTGGCCTTGAGCATCACCGGGTAGCCGATGCGCCCGGCCACCTCCAGGGCTTCTTCCAGCCCGGACAGATTCTCCTCCGTCCCCGGCGTGACCGGCACGCCAGCGGCAATCATGGCCTTGCGCGCCTCGGTCTTGTCCCCCATGCGGCGGATGACTTCCGCGCTGGGGCCGATGAAGGTAATACCCCGGCGCTCGCAGGCGGCGGCGAAATCCGCGTTCTCGGAAAGAAAGCCGTAACCAGGATGAATGGCATCACAGCCCGTCTGCACCGCCAGGTTGACGATACGATGGATATTCAGATAACCGGCCACGGGATCGTCACCGATGCTGTAGGCCTCGTCCGCCTTCTTCACGTGCAGGCTGTACCTGTCCGCCTCGGTGTAGATGGCCACCGAGCGTATGCCCATTTCGGCGCAGGCGCGAATCACCCTCACGGCAATCTCGCCCCGGTTGGCTACCAGTATCTTTCGCAACATGATGGCTGTACCCGTATCAGTGCGGCGTCTTGCCGCCGATTCTGTCCATGAGCGCAAACAGCACCCCGGAAATCACCAGAGTGGCGTGAATGACGACCTTCCAGAGCAGTTCCTGTTCTCCCATGGGTTCTCCCACGTTCACGAACAGCTTGAGCAGCTCGATGCCGGATATGGCCACGATGGAGCCGATGAGCTTGATCTTGAGGTCGGTAAACCCGACCTTGCCCATCCAGTCTGGCCGGTCCTCGTGCTCCGCCACGTCGATGCGGGACACGAAATTTTCATATCCCGCAAACACGATGATGAGCAACAAGTTGGCCACCAGCACCAGGTCGATGAGCGCCAGGATGCCCAACACCATTTCCGGCCCCGGCGCATGAAACAAAGCGATGGGCACCAGATGGAAGAACTCCTTGAAGAACATGATCATCAACAGGCCAATGGCCAGAATCAACCCTACATAAAAGGGTGCCAACAGCCAGCGGGCGTTGAACATGAACAATTCCAACAAGTGTTCCAGTCTATTCATTCCGGTAGTTTCCAACACGCAAGTTTTTCGATTATACCTGAAAGCAGCGGCCATGAAGAGCACACAAACAGGAGAAAGCAAGAGAAAGAAAACACATGGATAATCATGGGCTTACGCCACCCGCCCAACCCTATTTCCAGGGCAGCTTCCAGCCTGCCCAGATCAGCTGATGGCAGCCTTCACAAACAGAAACAGACTGGCCTGGTATGCCAGGAACACCGCCAGCAGCACCAACCCTGCCCAGCGCTGAATGACCCCGTGCCCGCTGCGGCTGAATCCCCGGGCCATGACATAGAGCGCCACGGCCAGGATTATCATCAAGGGGAAATCCCGGTACAGCACCGCGTTTTCCACTGCCGTGGGCGAAATGCTGCCGGCGATACCTAACACGGCCATGATATTGAAGAGGTTGGACCCCACCACGTTGCCCACGGCAATATCGTGCTCGTTCTTGCGCGCGGCCATCACCGAGGCCGCCAGTTCAGGCAGCGAGGTTCCGATGGCCACGATGGTCAGGCCGATGACCAAATCACTGACACCATAATACTGGGCGATGCCCACGGCGCCCCACACCAGGAGCTTGGAGCTTCCCAGCAACAGGGCCAGGCCGGAAACCAGAAGCCACCATGCCCTGCCCCTGGGCATATGCGCCGGTATCTCCCCGGTTAACTCTTCCACCAAGGGGTCATCGGCCCCGGTGGTACGAGCGAGGTGGATGGTCCACAACACCACCCCGGTCATGCCCGCCAGCAGAATCAGGCCGTCGATACGGGACAGCACACCATCCCACAGCAGGGCCAGGGCCACCGCCATGACGAGGAACATCAGGGGAAACTCCCGGTTCAGGGTATTGGAATGCACCGCCAGGGGCGCAATGGCCGCCGTCAGCCCCAGCACCAGGGCCATGTTGGCGATATTCGATCCGATGGCATTGCCGATGGCCAGCCCGGCATTGCCCTGCAGAGCCGCCACGGCGGAAACCAGCATTTCCGGCGCGGAGGTGCCGAAAGCCACGATGGTCAGACCGATGATCAGGGTGGACACTCCCAGGGCCCGGGCCAGGCCCGCGGCACCGGCCACGAAACGGTCCGCGCTCCACACGAGCACCACCAAGCCGCCGGCCACGGCGAGAACATACAGAAGCATATCGCTCATATATTACTTAACACCGGTTAGTTACAAACTTTTATTAAAGTATTTTATAAAGACTGTCCAGGGCGGCATGGAGGCGTTCTGCCGAGCTTTCCCGCAAGGTGACATGGCCGATTTTGCGTCCGGCGCGGGGTGCCTTGCCATACAGATGCAGATGCGCGTTCTCCACCGCCAGGACTGCTTTTTCATCGGGGAGGTCACCAATGAGATTCACCATGGCCGCGTGTCCCTGGGGAGCGGTACCGCCTAGAGGCAGGCCGAGAATAGCGCGCAGGTGATTCTCGAACTGACTGGTTTCGGCGCCCTCGATGGTCCAGTGGCCGGAATTGTGCACCCGGGGGGCCATTTCATTGGCCAGCAGACGCGCCCCCACCTGGAAGAACTCGATGGCCAGCACACCCACATAATCCAGGCGCTCCAGCACCCGTTGGGCATAATCCTCGGCCAGGGGCTGGTGGGAATCATCATGCAGGCAGGTGGAAAGACGCAGAATACCGTCTTTGTGGACGTTCTCCGCCAGGGGATAGAAAGCCAGCTCGCCGGAAACACTGCGCACGGCAATGATGGACACTTCCCGATCGAAGTCCACAAAGCCCTCGAGCACGCAGGGCACCTCACCAACGGCTTTCCAGGCAGTCTCCAGACTGTCTCCCGGGCGAATCACCTGCTGCCCCTTGCCGTCATAACCCAGGGTGCGGGTCTTGAGAATGGCAGGCAGGCCCACCTGCTCCACCGCCTGTTCCAGGCCCGCCAGGTCATGAACCTCGGCAAAGGACGCGGTTTCTATGCCCAGCTCATTGAACAGGTTCTTCTCATTGTTGCGGTCCCGTGCCGTGGCCAGGGCATTGGCAGGAGGGTAAACAGGAAGCGAGGCGCCAAGCTGCTCCACGGCATCTGCAGGCACACTCTCGAATTCATAGGTGACCAGATCCACCTGCCTAGCCAGCGCCTTCAGGGCCTTGGGATCGTCGTAGGCGGCCTGCATGTGTCCCGCCAGGGGCGCGGCGCAGGCGTCTTCTGCCGGTTCCAGCACGACGAAATCCAGTCCCAGGGGATAGCCCGCCAGGGCCAGCATGCGCGCCAACTGACCACCACCCAAAATGCCTATCTTCATGAGCCCGCTGCAGGGTCCGGGTTGTCCAGCACCGCGCGGGTCTGCTCGGCGCGAAAGCCGTCCAGGGCCTGGCGAATCTCCTCATGGCTGTTGGCCAGGATGGCGGCCGCCAGCAAGGCTGCGTTCACCGCCCCGGCCCGGCCAATGGCCAAGGTGCCCACGGGAATGCCCGCGGGCATCTGGGCAATGGACAGCAGGGAATCCATACCGTTCAGGGCGCGGGACTGCACGGGAACCCCCAGAACCGGCAGACTGGTCTTCGCCGCCACCATGCCCGGCAGATGCGCCGCGCCGCCCGCGCCGGCGATGA
>JALVEW010000071.1 GCA_027030425.1 Sedimenticola sp. | reverse complement strand
CTCTCCGCCCCGCCCCAGCACGCTGGCCTGCATGATGAGCTGGCAGGCTTCCCGGGTGGTCATGAAATAACGCTCGATATCCGGATGGGTCACGCGCACCGGGCCGCCCTTCTTTATCTGTTCCTTGAACAGGGGCACCACGCTGCCCGTGGAGCCCAATACATTGCCGAAACGCACGGTGATGAAGCTGGTGGCGGAACGGTCGTTCAGGTTCTGGCAATAGATCTCCGCCGCGCGCTTGCTCGCGCCCATGACGTTGGCGGGATTCACCGCCTTGTCCGTGGAAATGAGCACAAACTCCTCCGCCTGCCAACGGTCCGCCGCCAGAGCCACGTTGCGCGTCCCCAGGACGTTGTTGCGCATGGCCTCGCGCAGCTGCCGCTCCAGCATGGGAACATGCTTGTAGGCCGCCGCGTGGAACACCGCCCGGGGCCGGTATTTTTCGAACACCAGATCCATTACCCGCCTGTCGGTCACATCCGCCAGGTGAGGATGTATGCGCAGATCCGGATACTGCTCACGCAGCTCCCTTTCCATGTTGAACAGGTTGAACTCGCTGTTCTCCACCAGCACCAGGCTGCTTACCTGCAGACCCGCCAGCTGGCGGCAGAGTTCCGAGCCGATGGAGCCGCCGGCACCCGTCACCAGGGCGGACTTGCCCGCCAGCCCCTGGCGTATGGCCTGCCAGTCCAGGGCCACGGGGTCCCGCCCCAGCAGATCCTCGATGGACACCTCGCGCAGCTGATCCACCTTCACGTTACCAGACATGAGTTCCTTCAGGGGAGGCACGGTACGGAAGGGCAAGCCGGTTTCCTCCACTTGGGCAATGATCCGCTGCATCTGTTCCTGGTCCGCCGAGGGCACAGCCAGCATCACCAGGTCCGCCGCCAGCTTGCGCGCAATACGCGGCAGCTTGCTGCATTCGCCCATGACGCGCACACCATGAATCTCCCGGCCCCGCTTGGCGGGATCGTCATCCACGAAGGCCAGGGGCAGGTAGGCCCGCCGGGCATCGCGCAGGAGATCGCGCACCAGCATCTCTCCGGCGCTTCCCGCCCCCACGATGAGCACCCGCTCGGCGCTGGCGCTGCGGCTGCCCTGGTCCTTGATAAAACGGTACACCATGCGCGGCAGGCTCAAAAAAATCATCAGCAGGACGCCGTAGAGCACGGGCACCGAGCGCGGCACGCCGCTGAAATCCCGGGTCAGCCACAACAGCAGGGTGATGATGAGCAGGCCGCTGACCACCGCCTTGCCAATGCGAATCATGTCCGGCAGGGAGGCAAAGCGCCATACGCCGCGATACAGGCCGAACAGCCAGAACACCGCCGCCTGCACCGGGATCACCAGCAGCAGGCTGTTCAAGGCCTGCTCCCAGAACCAGTCGGGCACGGCTTCCAGGTTGAAACGCAGCACATAAGCTCCCAGCCAGGCCAGGGGAATCATCAGCAGGTCGTGCAGAAACGCCATGCCCCGGTTTAGGAGCCTGTCCGCCAGCTTTTTCATCAGTTTCTTTACTCCCTTCGGCCAGTGAGCAGGATGATTGCCAGATATCCCAGCATCCAGAACAACAGGATGCTCCATTGGACAGCCGGTTTCAGATTCAGTGCCATGACAGCCGAGCCTCCGACCGCCAGCATCAGCAGATAACTCCAGGATACCGTGCGCCGGTGACTCCAGCCGGACTGCACCAGCCGCTGATAGACGTGTTCCCGGTGAGCCTGCCAGACCCGCTTGCCCGCGAGCAGGCGCCGCAGCAGGGTGTAGGTGGCATCCACGATGAAGGGAGAGAATATCAGCACGCCGATCCACAGGGGAAACAGATTCTCCCGCTGAGCCTGTAGCATGAAGGCTGCGGCAAGATAGCCCAGCACTGGGGAGCCGGCGTCACCCATGAAGATACGCGCCGGTGGAAAATTGAATAGCAGAAACCCGGCGCAGGCCGAAGCCACCATCAGGCTTGCCAAGGCAAAGCCAGCATCCCCGCCACGCCAGCCCAGCCAGGCCATGACGCCGAATCCCGCGACAGCCATGCCCCCCGCGAATCCATCCATGCCGTCCATGAAATTGTACAGATTGGTCATCCACAGCACGAACAAGAGGGTAAAACCGAAAGCCAGCCAGCAGGGCATGGACAGGGCCAGGCCGGGCAATTGCAGCCGCTCCGGCACCAGCCCAGCTCCCAGCAGCAGGAAAGCCGCCAGCACCTGGGCCAGCAAGCGCTTCAGGGGAGACAGGTCAAACCGGTCATCGACAGCCCCGACAGCCGCCAGCAGAACCACACCGCCACTGCTCCAGGCCAGCATCTCATTCAGGGCCAGAGCATCGGTCACCAGCGCCACGGCCCAGCCAGACAAAATGGCAATGACAATGGCCACGCCCCCGCTGCGGGGCGTGGCCCTGTGATGCAGGGAGCGGTCTCCGGGATGATCCAGCACATGAAACAGGGAGTCCGGCGCAATGAAACGCCAGCACAGTAGCGCCGCGCTGGCAAAGGCCAGCAAGAGGCTCAAAACCGGGCTAATTGCTGACAATATTCCTCCCAGAAAATCAGTATCTTACCAGCAGAAAAGCCGCCAACCAGGGCGGCTTTTTTTGCTTGGCCCGAATATTTCACCCGGGAACGCGATGGTCGTGCCGGGATCGGCGTTCAGATGCGGCCTTGCAAAGGGGGCGGAGTCTAATTCCACTCAACTGTTACAGGAAACGGGATCAAACTGTTCCATGCCATCGGATCCTTCCAACATCCTCACCATTTGACTCCGATCCCGACCGCAGACGGACGGCGAGACCCGTGCGAGGGCGCGTTCAGCGATGCCCGGCAACCTTATGCACTTTCCCAATATTCTCCATGAAATACAGTAGGCCAGGATATTATTCCGGCGACCGGGTGGAATGCTCGGGCCAGGCCTGCCGTCAGTGAATATCGTAACCGCGCTCCTCGTGCAGCACGATGTCCAGGCCTTCCTGCTCCTGATCCGCATCCACGCGCAAGCCACCAGTCACCGCGGCTACCACCTTGAGGATCACCCAGGTAAGTACCACAGTGAATACCAGGGTAGCCACCACGCCAACGAACTGCACCCAAATCTGGCCGCCCATGGTGTTTATGCCGTCGGCAAAACCATAGCCGCTGAAAACGCCCAGGCTGGTGGCGGAAAACACGCCAGCCATAAGCGTGCCCAGCATGCCGCCCACGCCATGCACGGGGAACACATCCAGGGAATCATCGATTTTCAGCACCTGTTTCAGCGTCATGGTAGCGGTGAAGCAGATACCGCCCGCCAGCAAGCCAATGATCAAGGCACCGCCGGGGCCGACGAAACCGGAAGCCGGGGTAATGGTGCCCAACCCCGCCACCATGCCAGTCACCACGCCCAGGGCGCTGGGCTTGCCGAATTTCTTCCATTCGATGGCCATCCAGGTCATGGCGCCGGTGGCGGCGGAAATATGGGTCACCAGCATGGCCATGGCCGCATCCCCGTTGGCCGCCAGGGCGCTGCCGCCGTTGAATCCAAACCAGCCCACCCAGAGCATGCCCGCACCGGTCACTGTCATGGTCATGTTATGGGGCGTGAAAGGGGTGGAGGGAAAGCCCCGCCGCGGCCCCATCACCAAGGCGGTCACCAGAGCCGCCGCGCCAGCGGTGATGTGCACCACGGTGCCGCCGGCGAAATCGTACAGCCCCATCTCACCCAGCCAGCCGCCACCCCAGACCCAATGGGTCACCGGCACATAGACCAGCATCAGCCACAAGGCGCTGAACAGCAGCATGGAAGAAAACTTCATGCGCTCGGCGAAGCCGCCCACCACCAAGGCGGGGGTGATGATGGCAAAGGTCATCTGGAACAGCATGAACAGGGATTCGGGAATATCGCCGGAAAGAGTATCCCGCCCCACACCGGCCATGAGCACCTTGCTGAAATCACCAATCCAGGCATTGCCCTCACCGAAGGCCAGGCTGTAACCCAGGATCAGCCAGAGAATGGAAGCAACGCCCGCAATGGCGAAACACTGCATGAGTACCGACAGCACGTTCTTGCTGCGCACCAGGCCGCCATAGAACAGGGCCAGCCCCGGCAGGGTCATGAACAGCACCAGGGCAGTGGAAGTGAGTATCCAGGCCGTGTTGCCCGTATCCAGGGCGGTTTCTTCCGCCATTGCGCCACCGGCCAGGAACA
>JALVEW010000070.1 GCA_027030425.1 Sedimenticola sp. | reverse complement strand
GACGCCCGGCGCGCTCGGTGAGATGGAAACGCATGCCTTCCAGGCCGTCATAGGCCCGGTAGATCACCTCGGTGCACACCAGGCGGTCGCCGCGGAAGAAGTCAAAATCGAAGTTGTAAGCCTTGCCTTCGTGAACACAGGCGCGGGCAATGGCCCGGGCAATCTCTCGGTCGCCACAGCAGGGCCGCAGCACGGCCACGCTGTCCACGGAAAGGGTGTCCCGCAGGCGGCGGAACAGCACACCTTGCTTGTCTGCTTCCAGCACGCAATGCTCATCCCGCCACCTTTCGCGGATGGCCGGGTTCAGGGCCACGCCCAGGGCGTCCCGTTCCGCCGGCGTGCCGATATAGAGGGCCGCGTGGGGCCAGAAGCCGGGCAGGAACAGGTTGCTGGCGGCAAAGTCGTGGCGGGTGATTAACACATCCCCGGGACGCAGCAGGCCGGCGATCTCCTCCCGCACCACCCTGGCCCGGGGCGGCCTGTCCAGGCCCATTTCCGCCACTATCCGCCCTCCCGCCTCCAGCAGGCGGAAGGCGGATTTCTGGCGCAGGGATGCGCCCCGGCGGCGCAGGGCGTGCCAGCGGTAGCGCAGGCGGGTGGACAAGTAACGCAGTACGCCGGGCTCAATGGCCCGGGCCAGTTCCGGCAGGGCCCGGACGAAACCGCCCACCAGCTCGTCATTCAACATGCGGCGCAGGCGACCGCGGTTGGCGCTGTAGAAATTCAGGGCGTTGCGCGCCAGCAGGGCATTGTCCGGGTTGGTGAGGGATTCGAACACCCGGGTGTACTGCTTGCGCCCGATGCCATACACGGGATTGGCCTCATTCAGCTTGCGCTGGGTAAGGGAATGCACGGCGACATTCTCCACCAGCAAGCGATCCAGGCGCACCAGAAGGGCAGCGGCGGTGAAGCCCAGCACAAACCAGCGCCATTCCTGGCGGGTCTGAATGAGCGCCAGGTCGTCTTCCACCGCGGCGGAGGCGGCATGTATGATCTCCCACAGACTCTGCCGCACCCCCAGGAAACGGGCGAACCAGGCCCACAGGCGCTCATCCTCTGCGGGAGTGAAATGCCCCCGGCGGATGGCGTGGCGGATATCCCCGGCCAGCTTCCCCACCTGCTCCAGCTCCCCCGTCGCCTGGCGCAGCCCTTCCAGGGCCCGGACCTGGCCGGCGAGGGAAGCGGCCATTTCAGCCCCCTTCCCGCTGCAGCAGGGCAAGCACGGCTTCCGGCACCAGCCAGCGGATGCTTCCGCCCCGGGCCAGGCGTTGGCGGATGTCGCTGGAAGAAATGTCCAACCGGGTCACGGGCTGGAACCGGATGACACCCGCTGGCCGCGTCCGGAGTTCAGCGCCGTCCCGCGCCACTCGGTCCTCCATCAAGGCCCGCAGTTCAGGCTCATCCGGCAGGCCATGGCCGGGCCTGTCCATGACCACCAGGTGGGCCAGCTCCAGGATGCGCTCGGGCTGGCGCCAGGTATGAAAGGCACTGAAGGCGTCCCGGCCCAGGAGCAGGCACAGGGGGCGCTCATCACCCAGCTCTTCACGCAGGGATTCCAGAGTATGAACGGTGTAGGAAGGACGGTCCCGGCGCAGCTCGCGTTCGTCCACCAGGAAACCGGGCTGATGCTCGATGGCGGCGCGCAGCAGGGCCAGGCGTCTTTCCGGCGGGGTCAGGGGCTGTTCCCGGTGCACCGCCCGGCCCAGGGGCACGAAGCGCAGCTCGTCCAGGGCCAGGGCCTCAAACACGTCCAGGGCGGTGCGCAGATGCCCGTTGTGAACCGGGTCGAAGGTGCCGCCGAAGACGCCGATCATTGGCGAATGTGGCCGTCACCCAGCACGATGAACTTCACCGAGGTCAGCCCTTCCAGGCCCACGGGGCCCCGGGCGTGGAACTTGTCGGTTGAGATGCCGATCTCCGCCCCCAGGCCGTACTCGAACCCGTCGGCAAAGCGGGTGGAGGCGTTGACCATCACCGAGCTGGAATCCACTTCCTGGAGGAAGCGCCGGGCCTTGGTGATGTTCTCGGTGATGATGCTCTCCGTGTGCCGGGAGCTGTGGGCCTCGATGTGATCCAAGGCCTGCTGCAAGTCATCCACCACGCGAATGGAGAGAATGGGCGCCAGGTACTCGGTATCCCAGTCTTCTTCCGTGGCGGGCAGGCAGTCTTCGCCCAGGATGGCGCGGGTCTTGTCGCAGCCGCGCAGCTCCACGCCTTTTTCCCAATAGGCCCGGGCCATGCGCGGCAGGAAATCACTGGCAATGGTGTCATGCACCAGCAGGGTTTCCAGGGTGTTGCAGGTGCCATAGCGCTGGGTCTTGGCGTTGAGGCAGACATCGAAGGCCTTTTGCGGGTCGGCCTCGTCGTCCACGAAGATGTGGCAGATGCCGTCCAGGTGCTTGATGACGGGCACCCGGGCATCGCGGCTGATGCGCTCGATCAGTCCCTTGCCGCCCCGGGGGATGATGACGTCGATGTACTCGGGCATGGTGATCATGGCTCCCACGGCTTCCCGGTCCGTGGTCTGAACCACCTGCACGCTGTCCCCGGGCAGGCCCGCCTTCTCCAGCCCGGCGCGGATGGCGGCGGCGATGGCCTGGTTGGAATGAAAAGCCTCGGAGCCGCCGCGCAGCACCGTGGCGTTGCCGGACTTGAGGCACAGGGCCGCGGCATCGGCGGTGACATTGGGGCGGGACTCGTAGATGATGCCCACCACGCCCAGGGGCACGCGCATGCGTCCCACCTGTATGCCCGTGGGGCGGTAGTTCATGTCAAAGATCTCTCCGATGGGGTCCGGCAGGGCGGCGATCTGGCGCAGCCCCTCGATCATGGCGTCGATGCGCGCGGGGGTGAGCTCCAGGCGGTCCAGCAGGGCATCGGACAGGCCCTTTTCCCGGCCGGCTTCCAGGTCCTTGCGGTTTTCCTCCGCCAGGCGCGTCCGGTCGGCGTCCAGCCGGTCGGCGATGGCGTTCAGGGCGTCGTTCTTCCGCCCGGTGCTGGCGGCCGCCAGGGCGCGGGAGGCAGCACGGGCCTTGCGGCCCAGGTCGGTCATGTATTCCTGTATGTCAGTGATGCTCATGCGTTCAAATCTCGGGGATATGTCCAGGCGCCGCAGCAGCTGTCGCGGCAAACCGGCAAGAATAAAAAATCGTAGTTTACCAGTTTCGGCCCGGCCACTGGCATGGTTGCCAATACCGGGAATATATCCCTCCTCTGCCGGAAAGGGGTCAGAGTCAAATCAACTCGGGGCATTCATAAAATCAATGACTTGGCTTGATTTGACTCTGACCCCTTCTGCTGGTTTCAGATGCCGGTAACCAGAAAATCCAGTGCAGCGATAATCTCATCCCGCAAATAGGCCAGTGATCCTACGGGGCTTTGCAGTGCAGAAACAGGCACGTTTGTTATCTGCTGGGTCAACAGAACAAAGGATTCGCCTTCAATTTGTACCGGGGGACAAAGCCTCGCGATGTTCTCCGCCAGATGCTTCGAGGAAGCCAATGGCACGACGACCCGGGTATTCAATGAATCCAGCAGGCCGTGTTGCACATCGACAAAATACGGATATGCATTCCTGGAATCAGGATTGGTGTTTTCATAAAGAACGAACTGCTCCATCAAATCGTACGGTAGGAATCGGCAAACAGGCCCTTTTCCTCAACAAAATGATTCACGGCGGCAATAGCCTTCTTGTTGTCTTCAAGCCACCGTTCCCGTTCTATTCTTCTGATCTTTTCCACAAGTGCGGCTTCAAGTGTCGCCGAAAGATTCACCTCATACTGTCTGGCTTTGCTCAGCAAGCTGCTGTTGATGCTGAGATTCGCAGACTGCTTCGTGGCATGAGGGTTATAAACCTGGGACATGATGGGACACCTCTCTATGCATCACCAATGCGCACTCTATGTGCGCATTGGTGATAGTGTAAGGTAACACACCCGCGAATACAAAGAAGATAGAGCTGCCCCCCTGATCCATCACCGTCAGCGGAAACTGGCGCCTGACCTTTTGTTTCGAGCAACAAGACGTCATTCTGCTTGACCACCGGGATTACCACTGAACGAGACGACAGCAATGGCCACGCAACATCAACCACCGCATCCTGGCGCGATTCTTCGCGAAGACGTGCTTCCCTCATTGGGACTCAGCGTAACCGAAGCCGCGCGGCAGCTGGGCGTCGCCCGCGT
>JALVEW010000069.1 GCA_027030425.1 Sedimenticola sp. | reverse complement strand
CCAGAGGAAAAGTTGCAGATCGGCCGCCGCTACCTGCTGCCCCGGCAAATCCACGAGGCGGGTCTGAAGCGCGGCGATATCAAGATCAAAGCCCCGGTGCTGCGCAAAATCATCGAAGACTACGCCCGGGATGCCGGGGTGCGCCGCCTGGACAAGCAGCTGGCCCGCATCGTGCGCAAGGCGGTGGTCAAGATGCAGGAAGGCCGCCAGCCCCCCATAGAAATCGGCAAGGACGACCTGAAAGCCTATCTTGGCCCGGCGGTATTCCGCGACGAGCGGAACCTGTCCGGCCCCGGCGTGGTCACCGGCCTGGCCTGGACGGCCATGGGCGGCGCCACCCTGAGCATAGAGGCGGTGCACACCCACAGCTTTACCCGCGGCTTCAAGCTCACCGGCCAGCTTGGCGACGTGATGAAGGAATCCGCCGAAATCGCCTACGGCTATGTGGTCAGCCACGCCCGGCAGTTCGGCATCCCCGAGGATTTCTTCGAAAAGGCCTTTATTCATCTGCACGTACCCGCCGGCGCCACCCCCAAGGACGGCCCGTCCGCCGGCATGACCATGGCCTCGGCCCTCATCTCCCTCGCCCTGGGCAAGGCCGTGCGGCGCATTGCCATGACCGGTGAGCTGACACTGACGGGCGAGGTCTTTCCCGTGGGCGGCATCCGCGAAAAAGTCATCGCCGCCCGCCGCGCCGGCATACGGGAATTGATACTCCCCGCAGACAACCAGGGCGACTGGGAAGAGATACCGGAACATATCCGCAAGGGCATCCGGGTTCATTTCGCCACGACCTACAAGGACGTGCTACCCCTGCTGTTCAGCGGCCGGCGAAAAGGCTGAAACTGGTCCATAATGAAATCATTACAATTCCGTTTCGAGGAAAGGAAGATGGACAGACGTATCAGCCCGAGAGTGGAGTGGCACGGTCCCGTGCACTTCCGGACGGGAGAAGGCGAAAAATACCGCATCGGCTTTCTCAGTGACATCAGCACTACGGGTGCCATGTTGTGGCTTCCCGTCAGGCTGGAGCCCGGCGACAAGCTGGAGGTGGTCATGAAATCCGAGTACGACCCTACCCCGGTGCACATGCACATGCAGGTGCACCGCCTCGTCGAAACGGAACGTCATGGCTATCATGGCCATGGCTGCACCCTGGAAACCCACGAACCCTGGGAAAGCCAGTAAGTCGCACCTGGCTGGATGCGAGGCAGCCGGCTTCGCTCAGGCGTAGACGCTCATGGCCGCATCCAGGGCCACGCCTTTTTCAATGGGGGCTTTCATCTGGCTCAGCACCGCTTCCAGGGCGGACAGGCAGAGCAGCACATTCTTCTGATTGCTGGCATGGCCCATGAGGCCGATGCGCCATACCTTGCCCGCCAGGGCGCCCAGGCCCGCGCCTATCTCCAGGTTGAAGTCCTCCAGCAGGGCTCGGCGCACCGCCGCCTCGTCCACGCCTTCTGGCACTGTCACCGCATTGAGCTGCGGCAGCCGGTCGCCTTCCTTCACCACGAAATTCATGCCCATGGCCTCCAGGCCCGCCTTCAGGGCCTGGTGATTCTTTTCATGCCGCGCCCAGGCATGCTCCAGGCCTTCTTCCTGAAGGATGCACAGGGCCTCGTGCAGGGCATAGAGGGAATTCACCGGCGCCGTGTGATGATAGCTGCGCTGGGCGCCGCTGCCCCAGTAACCCATGACCAGGTTGAGATCCAGGAACCAGCTCTGCACCGGCGTCTTGCGATTGCGTATCACCTCCAGGGCCGCCTCGCTGAAACTGACGGGTGACAGGCCAGGGACGCAGGACAGGCATTTCTGGGTACCGGAATAGATGGCGTCGGCGCCCCACTCATCCACTTTCACCGGGGTGCCGCCAAGGGAAGTGACCGCATCCACGATACTCAGGCAGCCATGCTCCCTGGCCAGTCGGCACAGGGTGGCGGCATCAGACTGGGCGCCGGTGGAGGTCTCGGCATGGACGAAGGCCAGCACCTTGGCGTCGGGATGCGCCTTCAGGGCATCTTCCACCTTCTGTATATCCACCACCTTGCCCCACTCATCTTCCACCATGACAGCCTCGCCGCCGCAGCGAATGACGTTTTCCTTCATGCGCCCGCCAAACACGCCATTCTGGCAGACAATAACCTTGTCACCCGGCTCCAGGAGATTGGCAAAGCAGGTCTCCATGCCCGCAGACCCCGGCGCCGAAACCGGCATGGTCATGGCGTTGTCCGTCATGAAGGCATACTGCAGCATCCGCTTCACTTCCTCCATCATGTCCACGAAGCGTGGATCGAGATGGCCGATGGTGGGCCGGGAAAGGGCCTCCAGCACCCGGGGAGAGACATCGGAAGGCCCCGGCCCCATGAGAGTCCGAACCGGCGGATTGAAGGTGGAAATGGCGGACATGTTCTGTTCCTCTGTTGTACGGCGGAAGTATCCCAATGCAGGGGATGGTTTTATGGTTATGCTTTGATATATGCTGGCAAGGAATATAACAACATAAACCTGCTCAATTCCATGTCCTTGACCCCGGAATTACGCTACGCCCTCGCGGACATCCTGCCTCCGGACGGTCTTGTTCTGGAGCCGGAAATGCTGCGCGTGTATGAATGCGACGGCCTCACGGCCAGGCGGGGACTGCCCCTGGCCGTGGCCCTGCCGGAAACGGAGGAACAGGTTCAGGCCGTTGTCCGTCTCTGTCACAGGCACCGGCTGCCCATCGTCCCCCGGGGAGCGGGCACCGGCCTGTCCGGCGGCGCCCAGCCCCTGTCCAACGGGCTGGTTCTGAGCCTGGCGCGCATGAAGCGCATCCTGGAGATCAATCCCGACAATCTTTGCGCCCGGGTGGAGCCGGGCGTGCGCAACCTGGCCATCAGCGAGGCCGCCCGGCCCCACGGGCTCTACTATGCCCCGGACCCCTCATCACAGATCGCCTGTACCATTGGGGGCAATGTGGCAGAGAACTCCGGCGGCGTACACTGCCTCAAGTACGGCCTCACGGTGAACAACATCCTTGGCCTGAGGCTGGTCACCGCGGAAGGGGAGCAGCTCGATATCGGCGGCAGCACCCTGGACAGTCCGGGCTACGACCTGCTGGCCCTGCTCACGGGTTCCGAGGGACTGCTGGGCATCATCACCGAAGTCACCGTCAAGCTGCTGCCGCTGCCTCCCGCGGCAAGGGTCATGCTGGCCGCCTTCGACTCCGTGGAACAGGCAGGCAAAGCGGTGGGAGCCATCATCAGCGGTGGCATCATTCCCGCGGGACTGGAAATGATGGACAACCGTTCCCTGCGCGCGGCGGAGGATTTCGTTCATGCGGGCTACCCGGTGGACGCCGCGGCCATACTGCTGTGCGAGGTTGACGGCACGCCGGAAGAAGTCGATGAACAGCTGAACAGGGTGGAACGGATTCTGCTTCGAAACGGCTGCAGCAGCATCCGGGTATCGGACTCGGAGCAGGAACGCGCCCGCATCTGGGCCGGGCGCAAGGCCGCCTTCCCCGCCGTGGGGCGCATCTCTCCGGACTACTATTGCATGGACGGCACCATCCCCCGCCACCGGCTGCCGGAAGTTCTGTCACGTATAGAAACCATGTCGGAACAGTACGGTCTGACCGTGGCCAACGTCTTCCATGCCGGCGATGGCAATCTGCACCCATTGATTCTCTATGATGCCGCCAAACCGGGAGAGCTCGCCCAGGCGGAAAAATTCGGGGGAGACATCCTCGCCCTGTGCGTGGAGGTCGGCGGCACCATTACCGGGGAACATGGCGTGGGCAGTGAAAAGATCGACCAGATGTGCGTACAGTTCCAGGCCATGGAACTGCAGCAGTTTCACGCCATAAAAACCGCTTTCGATGGAGCCGGCCTGCTCAACCCCGGCAAGGCCATTCCCAGCCTGCACCGGTGCGCGGAGCTGGGTGCCATGCATGTGCATAACGGGGAGCTGCCTTTTCCCGAGCTGGAGCGCTTTTGATGGAGCTACGAGAACAGATTCGAAAGGCCTTCCTCGAAAAGACGCCTCTGAGCATCTGCGGGGGCGGCAGCAAAGGCTTTCTGAATCCTGCACCATTCCAGGAACAGAAGCTGCACACCACCGGCATGAAGGGCGTGCTGGACTATCAGCCGGAAGAACTGTTCATCCGCGCCCGGGCCGGGACGCCTCTCCAGGAAATCGAGAACTTGCTGCACGAGGAGCAACA
>JALVEW010000068.1 GCA_027030425.1 Sedimenticola sp. | reverse complement strand
ATATGAAGAATAGCGGAAACAAGCAGTCGAAAGTCACCATGAAACCCTGCCGCCGGTTTTGCGCTGCCGCCATGGCGTCGCTGATTCTCGTGCCGGGTCTTTCGGGAATTGCCGCGGCTGCTGGCGACGTTCTCTGGAGTACAGAGGTAACGACCACTACCATCAGTTCAACAACACCGGCATCCGAGAGTTTTGTTGAGGATGGCGTCACTGTGACTCTCGACTACTTGTTTCCCGATGCCCCGAATCCGGGACTTTACTCGGGTTCCTATTTTTCCACTTCTTCAGGCACGCGGGGAGGAGAGACGGGTTTCCTGCACTTGGGTATGGACACGGTAGCGGGCGCTTCCGGAGGCAATACTGAGTGTATCCAACTCAGGCTGAGTTTTTCACCGGCGGTATCCAACCTCAGTTTTCCCCTGCTGGATATAGACTATGGTGGCTGGCGCGACATGGCGCTTGTTCGTGCCAGCTATAACGGCTTGCCGGTGACGGGAACCGGAACCGTTGTCGATTCATCGCCCACGGTCCAGCAAGGTACGCCTGCAGGTGTCACGGAGTACACCTGTGCCGATGCGCAGAACGAATTCGGCAACGGCCTGTGTTTCGTCGGGCATACCGACAATGCCAACAGTACGGAAACGCGCGGTAACGTGGATTTTGCCTTCTCCGGCCTGGTTGACCAGTTGGAAATCAACTACTGCGAGTCGGACAATTCCAGTAACAACGGGCAGGTATTGGGCCTTGGTGATCTGTTCTGGACTGCCGATGCCAATGACGGAGAAAAAGATTATGGTGACGCGCCCGCCAGCTATGGAGACGCGGCGCATAACACCTTTGGTCTTTCCTACCTGGAAATGGTCACCGTAGCCAACGTGGATGAAACCTGGCAGACGGTTGCGCTACAGAACGTCTATACGAATCCGGTCATTGCCTGTTCCTACAACCTGCCGTCCTCCGCTGATGCGCCTGCCGTGGTACGGATTCGGAACGCGGGCGCCTCCAGTTTCGAAGTGCGTGCGCAGAATCCCGGCGATCTCAGCGCCGTCACCCCTTCCAGCGTATCCTGCCTGGTGGCGGAGGAGGGCCTGCACACCATGCCGGATGGCCGGACTTTCGAGGCTCACCGGGTGACTTCGAATATCGTGGATTATGCAAATGCCAACTGGAACGGGCAGACGGCGACAGTAACGGGCAGCTATACCAACCCCGTGGTGCTGGGGCAGGTAATGACTTTCAATGATTCCCGCTGGAGCGTATTCTGGGATTATGACTGCGCCAACCGGGGTAATCCTCCGGCAGCGGGCAATATCTGTATTGGCAAGCACGTAGCCGAAGATCCCGACACTGCCAGAGCTGCCGAGGATCTGGGTTATTTCATTATCGAGGCAGGCTCCGGCTCCTTTGGTGGAATCTCTTATGAAGTCGCCTTGGGAGGAAACAGCATTCGGGGGGTGGATAATGGCCCTCCCTTCAGTTACGCGTTGTCCCAGACATTCGATTTTGCTGTTGGCACCCAGGCTGGCATGAACGGCAACAATGGCGGCTGGGCCCAGTTGTACGGCGCCAGTCCTGTTGGCTCCAGTCTGGACCTGGCAATCGACGAAGATCAGCTCAATGACTCTGAGAGAAGTCATATCGCGGAACAAGTGGCGTACTGGGCGTTTTCCTCTACGCCTGAGCCTTACATAGGCTCCTTGCGTGGTGATGCTGAAGCCGGTACCCAGTCCACGACCGCCGCCGATGGGGACGATACCGCTGGGGTGGCCGACGAGGATGGTGTTACATTCCGTTCTCCCGCCGGAGGGGATCGCGCGGAAGTCTATGCCGACGTGGCCGTGGTCAATGACAGCGGCGGTGATGCCTATATCTGTGCCTGGATGGATCGCTGGACAGACAGCGGCGGCACGGCGGTTATCGACGGTAGCTTCGATTCAACGGATATCGCGGATACCCCCGCCCAGACCTGCCAGACCGTGGCCGACAACAACGGCGTGGCCACCACAGTAACCTTTTACTGGACGGGCCTGCCCAATGTATCCGGTCATACCTATGCGCGCTTCCGGGTCTGCACCACCCGTTCGGAATGCGCCTCGCCCACGGGTATCGCCCTGGATGGCGAGGTGGAAGACTACCGTATCGATTTCGACTTTACCCCCACCAGCGCGGTGGTGGATGGTTTCCGTGTCAGCTGGCGGCGCGTGGGCGATCTTGTCCGCGAGGAACCGGGTCTGGCCGGCGCCCTGTCGGGGCTGGATGCCGATACCGGCATGGCCGTGGTGCGCTGGGAGACCCTGCAGGAGCACGGTACCCTGGGATTCCAGGTGGAACGCCGCGGGGATTCCGGGGAATGGCAGCCCGTCGATGCTGGCAGCCTTCTGCCGGGACTGATCACGGCTCCCCTGGGAGGGCAGTACCTGCTGCTGGATAGTGGTGTCGCGCCCGGGGAACACTGGAGTTACCGGCTCACGGAAAAAGAAGTCTGGGGCACCGAGCGTCACTATGGTCCCTGGGACGTGACCATCGGTGGTCCGCGACAAGCTGTGAGCGAAACCGCCATGAGTGAGCCTGAGGACAACCGCCACTGGCGCCCCTGGCGGGAATTGATGACCGGCTATCTCGGGCGCGCGCGGGAATCCGCGCCACCGCCGGCGCGCAGCGCTGACGCTCAGGCTCAGTCCTTGCCTGTCGCCGGCGGTTCCGCCACCCAATTGCGCCTGCGTACCCGTGATGAGGGGCTGCACCGGGTGAGTCTGCAGTCACTGACCGAGATGCTGGCGGTGCCCGAGGATCAGCTCGTCACGCAACTCATGAAGGGGGAATGGGCCTTGTCCAGTGGTGGACGCTCTTTGCCGTATTACTACTCACCTGGTGAGCAGGCCCTGTACTTTGCCGGGGAACGCTACCGCAACATCGATACGGTGGAGAATGTCTATCAACTGCGTCCGGGGCCGGGACGCGCCATGGGCATGTTGTTCCACTCCGAAGCCGTCGAGCCGGTTGAACCGGGAAGTTTCCGGGACAGTTTGCATTTCGAGGAAGAAAACTGGTTGCTCACTTATGTTCATCAGGATGAGAACGCGGACTATGGCTACTGGGACTATGTCTATACCCTCAACAAGCCCACAGCGGAGTTGAATATCCAGGTGCCCGCGCCTGCGGCAAACTCCGCCATCTTTGGCCGTCTGCGGGTTACCCTGAGAGGCCAGACCGATCTGGCGGAGGGCGACGATCACCGTGCCCGCGTGTATCTCAATGACCAGCTCCTTACTGGGGAAGTGGAATGGAATGGCAATGAACAGGCGGTACTGGAGGTTCCCTTCAATCAGTCCCAGTTGCTGCTGGGTAGCCCGGATGGTGACATGGTCAATGTGAAGGTGACGGTGGAAGGTGAGGCCATCAATGGCGCGGATTACAGCCTGTTCTTTGTCGAAAGCGTGGACATTGATTACATGCGCCGTTACCAGGCCCATGATGGAAGCCTGTGGCTGCATGGAACCGCGCCGGGGGTAGTCACTGTCACCGGCTTTGATTCGGCGCTGATACGGGTGATGAAAGATCCTCTGTCGGTGGATGCCCATTGGTACAGCTCCCCTAGTGTGGCGCCCGATGGCCAAGGCGGCTGGCAGGTCAGCTTTGTGAGCGAAGGCGGCGACTATCTTGTCAGCAGCAAGCCTCTCACGCCCGGGATCGAGGCCGATGAGCCGTCAGCGCTTACGGATTACTTCAATCAGGCGGACTACCTGATTATCGCGCCCCGTGCGTTGTCCGCGGGCGCCGAGGAACTGGCAGACTACCGGCGTGGGCAATTCGGTCAGGTGCAGGTGGTATGGCTGCAGGATATCTACGATGAATTCAGTTATGGGCGTACCGACAGCCGGGCCATACAAGCGTTTCTGAAACAGGTGACGCAACGTTGGAGACAAGTGCCTCGCTATGTGGTGTTGCTTGGCCGTGGCACCCTGGATCACGCCGACCGCCGCGGATACGGGGAAAGCCTCATTCCATTGCGCATGGCTGCTACCCCCTGGGGACTGGCGCCCAGCGACAACAGGTATGCGGACGTGAATGGCGATCATTTGCCGGACTTCATGCTGGGGCGTATTGCTGTATCCACGGAAGATCAGTTGCTGTCCTATGTGGAAAAACTGCGCATCTATGAACAAGCGGCGTCGGGTGACTGGTCGGTTACGGCGGCGGTAGTGG
>JALVEW010000067.1 GCA_027030425.1 Sedimenticola sp. | reverse complement strand
TCTGGATACCGCTTATTACTGTACCCCGACCGCTGCTCGTGCTGGCTGGGAGCCGGGGGCGACGCTGTATGGTCGCATCTATCCCGTCGTGGCATCGAACGCCGCCGGGCAGGCCATGCTGGTTACCAGCGCACGGATAGGATCGTCGTGGGAGCTGAGATCCCATTTCTACGACCCGGCAGCAGGTTGGCAAGGGAGTGGAATCATCCGCGCCGCAGATGCGAGTGTCGATATCGATCCCGTTTCGGTCCAGGTCCGCCTGGATGACAATGGCAATGCCGTGGTTGTCTGGCTCCAGGACACCAATGCAGACAGCAACTGGGAAATGATGTCATCTACTCTACGTTTTGGTGACACGGGCGGCTGGTCTGCTCCCGTGCAATTGAATGGAGGAACAACGTACCTTACTAACACAATGTTTGCATTCGATATCAATGGCGCTGGTCAGGGCCTGATAGTTTGGAGCCAAGAGGGCAGTTTGCTTGCAAAGTATCACCCTGATTACACGGCAGGCTGGGGAACGGCCGTCGAAACCGTTGTGAGCGCTGTCGGAAGCGGCTATTTGCGGCCTCGGGTGGTGATGGACGAGAACGGGCGTGGCATGGCCATTTGGGCAGAGGATATTGCACTAGGCGGAGATATATACGATGTCACCATCTATGCCAGCCGCTTCGATCCGTCTGCAAGTCCGGTTTGGAGTTCACCGGTGGCGATTTCGCCTACCACGCAAATGGGGCTCTTTGTGTTCCCTAATCTCTTCTCCATTGATTTGGCGTTGGAACTGGATGGCGCCGGCAATGCGTATGCGGCCTGGTGGCAACGAAACGATGTCAGTGACCTTGAATCCGGCGACAGCTTTGTGTACACGGCGCGTTTCGACGCAACCAGCGGTACCTGGGGCGCGACCGAGGAAGTGTTTTCGTTCACGCCCACGTCCCCGGGTGACTCAATCGGTAACAGGGTGGCACTCGCGGTCAACGCCGTTGGCGATCTGGCCATTGCCTGGAACGGGGTTGTCGGGAAGGCGGATTATCCCATGGTCGTCCGTCGCGAAGCCGGCACGACGACATGGGAAGGGCCGAAGACCCTGCTCACCGGCCGTTTTCCTGAATCAAGATTCGAGCTTGATCTGGCGCTCGACGAGAGCGGAAACCTGATGGTGTTGTGGCAGGACAGCAGTGGCGTGGTGGCCAGTCGCTACGATGCCGCAACGGGATGGCAACCGATCGAGGAGATCGTCAATATCCCGTATGCCGGCTACCTGTGGAACCTGGGCCTGAGCAAACCGGATGCTTCGGGCAATTTCTTTGCTTCGGTGGGTGTGAAGATTGGTGCAGGCGCGACCACAGGGGACTGGCACGCCCACGTGCGCCGGTTCCTGGCAAACCCCTGATATTCCGCTATAACCTCTTCGCCTGTCGCCCCCGGCCGGTATTCTGGCGCGGGGAGACAGGCGGGGCGGGGCACCTTTTCCGTTGGTGTGGTCCGATTTCGTGTGCGGGTGACAGCCCGCGAGCACGAAACGGAGCACGGCATGAAACCGAACGAAACCCGCCCATCGGCGTACGATGATGGGGGCGATCGTCCGCCCTGGTATTCACTGATCGAATTGCGCAAGGACGGCGAGCCGTTTGTGGAGATTCTTCGGGATGGCCTGCCGCTTGCGGATGGCCGGCCGGGATCCGGGGATCACTTTCGGCTGAATGCCGAACGCGCCCGCATGCTGCTGACGGTGTTGCGGGAGATTCGCCAGTTCGTGACGTCCGGCGGTGAGTTGCCGCGCGCGGGTCGGCCGCAGGTGGTGCGCAGTCGTCTATGGCAATGTGAATGCACCATCGAGCGTGGCGATGGATATCGGCATGGGAACGTGGTGCATGTCGAACCCTGTCTGACCATTGTCTGCGGTGACGAGCGCCTGGACATCGGGCTGGACCGGGCCCGTGCCGTCCTGTTCCTGGAGGCGGACATCGAGTACTTCGTGTTCTCGCACTTCTGATTTTCGAGGGGCTATCGTGCGGCGGTTTCCGGCAGCACACAGCGCTGATCCGGCAACGGAATCCCTTCACTGTCGAAGCGGTTCTTGAGCCGGCGCAGCATCTCGCGCCGCACCGGGAACTTGCGATCGGGCCGGGTGCGCAGCAGGAACTTGATGTAGACCGCCGCCGGACTGAAGCGATCAACGCCGAGGATCACCGGCTCGGCCAGGATGTCCCTGCCCCATTCGGGATCGCGGTACAGGGCCTCGGCTTCCTCGCGGATCAGATCGAGGACGGGATCCACGCGGCGATCCAGCGGGATGGGTATGTCGAATAGGGCATTGGCCCACTTGTAGGTGCTGTTGGTGACCTGGTTGACGTTGGAATTGGGGATGAAGTGCACCTTGCCCTCCAGATCCCGCAACACGGTGGTGCGCATGTTGACCCGCTCCACGGTGCCGGTGACCGGGCCGATGGTGACCAGGTCGCCCAGTTCGTACTGGTCCTCGAGCAGGATCATGAAACCGTTGAAGTAGTCGCGGATCAGGTTCTGGGCGCCGAAGGCCAGGGCCACACCGATGATGGCGGCGCCGCCGAGGAGGGCGTTGAGATCGATGCCGGCCTCCT
>JALVEW010000066.1 GCA_027030425.1 Sedimenticola sp. | reverse complement strand
CGGCGCCGGATGCCAGCACCAGGGGCATGGAGCCCAGAATGAAGGACAGGGAGGTCATGAGTATGGGCCGCAGGCGCAGCCGGGCGGCCTGCACCGCCGCGTCGAAGGCGCTCATGCCGTTCTTGTATTGTAACTCGGCGAACTCCACGATGAGTATGGCGTTCTTGGCGGACAGGCCGATGAGGGTGACCAGGCCGATCTGGAAATAGACATCGTTCTCCATGCCCCGCAGCCAGACGGTGAGCAGGGCGCCGAACAGGCCGAAAGGCACCGCCGTGATGACCGCCAGGGGCAATGACCATTGTTCATACTGGCCGGCGAGAATGAGGAACACCATGATGAGGGCGAAGGCGAAAATCACTGCCGAGGTGCTGCCGGCCTTTTTTTCCTCGTAGGCCTGCCCCGCCCAGGCGTAGGTGAAGCCGTCGGGAAGCATTTCCCCCGACAGGGCCTCCATGGCGGCGATGGCGTCACCGGAGCTGTATCCCGGCCCGGCGTCGCCGTTGATCTTGGCCGCCATGAAGCCGTTGAAACGGGACACCAGGTCCGGCCCGGTGACATACTCGGTGTCCACCAGGGCGCTCAGGGGCACCATCTTGCCTCCCCGCTGACGCACGAAGATCTGCTGCAGGTCTTCCGGCTTTTCCCGGTATTTGGGGCTGGCCTGGAGTATCACCTGCCATACCCGGCCATACTTGTTGTACTGGCTGACATACAAGGAGCCGAACAGGGTCTGGAGTGAGGCATAGACATCGGATACGTTCACCCCCAGGGTTTCGGCCTTGACCCGGTCCACCCTGGCCATGAGCTGCCGGGAGGCGGCGTTGATGGTGCTGGTGAGGCGGGTCAGTTCCGGCCTTTGCTGCCCCTCGGCAATGAGCTTGCGCACCTGGGCGGCCAGCTCCCCCATGCCGCCCTGCCCGCGATTCTGCAGCCAGAACTCGAAACCGCCCTGGGCGCCCAGGCCGGGAATCGGCGGCGGATTGACGGGCAGCACCACCCCTTCCTTCAGGGCGGACAGGCGCGGCGTCACCCAGCGGATGAGATCGTCGGCGCTCATGCCCGGCTCGGTGCGCTGGTCGAAATCCTTCAGGGCGATGAACACCGTGCCCGCGTTGCTCTTGAACTGGTTGTCCAGCAGGCTGAAGCCCGCCAGGGCCGAGGCGTCCTGCACCGCGGGATGCCCGGCGTAGATTTCCGCCACCCGTTTGGTCAGTGCCTCGGTGCGGTCCAGGCTGGCGCCGTCGGGCAGGCTCACGGCGGTGAACAGGAAGCCCTGATCCTCCGCCGGAACGAAGCTGGAGGGAATGACCTTGAACAGGGCCACCATGCCCCACAGCATGACGCCAAGCAGCACCAAGGCGATGAACCAGCGTTTCATGGTCAGGGCCACCCCGCTGGCGTAGCGCTTGGTCACCCCGTCCAGCCAGCGGTTGAACCAGCCGAAGAATCCCCCCGGCTCGCCCTTGCGGGGCTTGAGCAGCAGGGCGGCCATGGCGGGGGTCAGGGTCAGGGCCACGAAGCTGGAAATGGCCACGGAGATGGCGATGGTGATAGCGAACTGCTGGTAGAGCACGCCGGTGGTGCCCCCCAGGAAGGCCACGGGCACGAACACGGCAATGAGCACCAGGGAGGTGGCGATGACCGGCCCGGTGACTTCCTCCATGGCCAGGAAAGTGGCGTCCCTGGGACTGAGGCCCTTTTCCTCCATGTTGCGCTCGACATTCTCCACCACCACGATGGCGTCATCACAGACGATGCCTATGGCCAGCACTAGGCCGAACAGGGTAAGCAGGTTGATGGAGAAGCCCAGAGCCATCATGCCCACGAAGGTGCCGATGACGGCCACCAGAATGGCGATGGTGGGAATCAGGGTGGCGCTGACGCTCTGCAAAAACAGGTAGGTTACCAGCACCACCAGGATGATGGCGATGATGAGAGTCTGGGTGACCTCGTCGATGGAGGCCTGCACGAACTTGGTGGTATCCAGGGAAATGGTGTAATCCACGCCCTCGGGGAAATTCTTGCTCAGATCCTCCATGAGCCGGCGCAGGCGCTTGGATACTTCCACGGCGTTCGAGGAAGGCTGCTGGTACACCGCGATGAAGGTGGCCGCCTTGCCATTCAGGGTGGAGCGCAGCATATAGGCCTTGAGTCCCTCCTCAGCATGACCCACGTCCTTGAAGCGCACTACCGCCGTGCCCTTGGGGTCAGTGCGCAGAATGATGTCATCGAATTCCTCCGGCTTGGAAAAACGGCCCTGGGTGACCACGGGGAAGGTCATTTCCACGGGCTCTTCCGTGGGAGACTGTCCCAGGGAGCCCACGCCGAACTGCTGGTTCTGCTGGCTCACGGCGCGCTGAATGTCACTGGCCGTCAGTCCCAGGCTGGCCATGTGATCGGGCTTGAGCCACAGGCGCATGGCCAGATCCGGCAGCCCCATGATCTGAGCCTGGTTGGCGCCGGGCACGCGCTTGATTTCATCCAGGATATTCAGATTGGCGTAATTGCCGAGAAATGCCTCGTCGTGACTGCCATCCGGGGAAAAGATGCCAATGAGCATGAGAAAACTGGAAGAACGCTTCTCCACAGTGACGCCGGCGTTACGCACCACGTCCGGCAGTTCCGGCAGGGCCTGGTTCACCCGATTGTTCACCTGGACCTCGGCCGTGTCCGGGTCGGTGTCGATATCGAAATAGACCGTGAGGGTCATCTGCCCGGTGGCGGAGCTGGTGGACTGCATGTAGAGCATATTGTCCACGCCGTTGATGCGCGTCTCTATGGGCGCGGCCACACTGTTGGCCACGGTCTCGGCATCGGCGCCGGGGTAGGTGGCGCTCACCGTGACCTGAACCGGCGTGATCTCGGGATACTGGGTGATGGGCAGACCGACCAGGGAGATCAGCCCCGCCAGCACCACGATGATGGACAGCACGGATGCCAGTACGGGACGCCGGATGAATACATGGGAAATCATGGAAAGGACTCCGGAATCAGGAACCGGCGCCCTGGGCGGGCGGCGTTTCGGCATCCGGCTGGACGACGACTACTTTGCTGTCCGGCCGCAGTTTCTGGGCGCCGTCCAGGACGATGCGCTCACCATCCTTCAGTCCCTTTTCGATAAACCACTGCTTCCCTTCCCAGGGGCCGGTGGTCACGGTACGTTGCTCCACGCTGCCATCATCACCAATGACCCAGACATAGCTGCCCTCGCCCCGTTGCTGCACGGCCCGCTGGGGCACCAGTATGGCGCCAGGGCGGATGCCCCCTTCGATCCAGGCGCGCACGAACTGCCCCGGTCGCAGCAGTTTGTCGGGATTGGCCACCTCGGCACGCAGCAGGAAGGTGCCGGTTTCCTCGCTGATGGACGCATCGGCAAAAGTGATTTCCCCTTTGTGCGGATAAGCCCGCCCGTCCGCCAGGACGATTTCCACCTTGTAGCGCCCCCCTTCCGGGGCCAGAAGCAGACCTTTTTCCCGCATCTGGCGAATGCTCAGCATCTGGTTCTCGGACACGCTGAACTCCACCCACATGGGATCGAGCTGGGCAACGTAGGTCAGCAGGCTGTTTCCCAGTCCGATGTAGGAGCCTTCCTGCTGGATGGCAAAGCTGGAAACGCCGGACACCGGCGTACGAATCAGGGTGTAACCCAGATTCAGCTCCGCCTGCACCACGTTGGCCTTGGCCACTTCCACCGCCGCGGCGGCAGAACGGTAGGCCGCCAGGGCGTCGTCCAGTTCCTTTTGCGCCACGGCATTCTTTTTCGCCAGGGGGCGCACCCGGTCCAGGTTGGCCCGGGCGTTCTCCAGCCGGGCCTGCTGCTGGGCCAGTTCCGCCTTCATGGCCTGCAGGCGGGCCTCGAAGGGCTTGGTGTCCATCTGGAACATGGGCTGGCCGGCTTCCACCATGCTGCCTTCGGTGAACAGGCGCTTGTCGAGGAAACCTTCCACCCGGGAACGGATCTCCACCTTGCGGGAACTGACGGTCTTGCCGATGAACTCGAAGCGCGCGGGAACGTCCCGAGCCTCTACCTGGTAGGCCACCACCTCCACGGGGGGCGGCGGCGCGGAGGGCTCCTCGGACTGCCGGTCCAGACAGCCGGTCAGCAGCAACAGAATGGGAAGAAACAGGGCAAGCGGTCTGATTGTCATTGGCAATGCTCGAATTATGGTAACGGCAACAAAGAGAGGGAACCCAGGGGTCGGAGTCGAATCGCCCCATGCCATGGGACTTACGTGACATCACCCTGATTCGACTCCGACCCCTCACTTAACCCCTCACTTACTTAG
>JALVEW010000065.1 GCA_027030425.1 Sedimenticola sp. | reverse complement strand
CGGCGAAAGGCTGCTCATGCACCAGCAGGCGGCCGCCAAATTCGGGGCTGTTCAGGTGCGCCGAAAGCAGCAGCACGCCCTTGCCCCGGGCCAGGGCCTGCTGCAGGTTTTCCAACCCCTGTATATGGGCCAGCCGGGCCATGCGCCGGGTGGATGCCCACCAGGCCAGGGGGGCTTCCAGCAGGGTAATGCCCAGGCTGTCGAAGCTGTCCCGCAACAGCTGTTCCCGCCATTCGGGGGACTTGTCGGGGAAGCAGAGGTCGATATTGGTTTTTGCGATGAGACGCCGCTTGGGCAGTACCCTGGCATACAGACGCCCCAGCCAAGGGCCCAGGCGCAGAATCAGGCCATAGGGCAACAGCGCAAAAAGGCGCAGCAGAAAAACCCCGCCCCAAGTGGGCCAGAGCCGAGGATGGTACAGGGGCATCCCCTTGAACTTGTTCGCCACGATTCCCTGCCGTCGTCAGCCCTGCTCTTCCAGGCACAAAGCCAAGGCCTCGCGCCAGTCCGGCAGGCGGATGCCCCAGACCTGCCACAGGCGGTTGTTGTTGAGCACTGAATACGCCGGTCGCGCCGCCGCCGTGGGATATTCCGCCGTCGTCAGGGGGCGAAGATCACAATCCTCTTCTCCAGCCTCCAGAATGGTTCGGGCAAAATCGTACCAGCTGGCCTGGCCTTCGCTGCTGAGATGGAAGATTTCCTCCCGGTGCTCCCCGAAACTGAAGCCACCATCGTCCAGGCGGCACTGAGCCAGGAGCTGGGCCGAGGCCTCGGCAATCATGCGTGACCAGGTGGGGGCGCCATACTGATCGGCCACCACGCCCAGACTGTCCCGCTCCCGGAACAGGCGCTGCATGGTGAGCAGGAAGTTACGGCCCCGCCCGCCATAGACCCAGGCGGTACGCAGGATGAGGCAGTCCGCCCGGGAACTCAACAGGGCCTGTTCCCCGGCAAGCTTGGACTTTCCATAGACGCTGCGGGGATCAGGCTCGTCGTTTTCCTTCCAGGGCACATCTCCCTCGCCAGAAAAGACATAATCGGTGGAATAGTGGAGCACGGGGCAATCCAGAGCAGCCCCCAGGCGACCCAGTTCGCCCACCACCTCGGCATTCAGCCGCCAGGCAAGCTCCGGCTCGGACTCCGCTTGATCCACGGCCGTGTAAGCGGCGGCATTCACCATGAGCCGGGGACGCAGCTCATGGACCAGCCTGTCCAGGGCCGCCGCATCCCTGAGATCCAGGGGGTGCTGGGCGCCATCCACTCCCGCGGTAACCACCTCTCCCAGGGTCGCCAGGCTGCGGCGCAGTTCCCAGGCCACCTGGCCATTGTGTCCAAACAGCAGGATTCTCGGTTTTTCTCGCGTCATGGGACATATTCCGGCAGACGATCATGGGGAACATCCTTGAGCAAAAGCGCCTCGGCATCCTTGTCTGACAGGCTGGGCTGCCCCACCACGGGCCAGTCGATACCGATATCCGGGTCATCCCAGCGGATGCTGAGATCGGTTTCCGGGTGGTAATACTCGGTGCACTTGTAACTGAATATGGCCTCGCTGCTTGTAACCACATACCCGTGCGCAAAACCCGGCGGCACCCACAGCTGGCGATGATTGTCGGCGGAAAGAATCACCCCCACCCAGCGGCCGAAATGGGGGGAGCCGCGGCGCACGTCCACGGCCACGTCGAACACCTCGCCAAGGACCACCTGAACGAGCTTGCCCTGGGCATGGGGATGCTGCAGGTGCAGGCCCCGCAGAATGCCATGGCGGGAGCGGGCCATGTTGTCCTGCACGAAGGGGCCTTCGATGCCCGCTTCGGCATAGCGCCGCGCCTGCCAGGTCTCCTTGAACCAGCCTCTTGCATCGCCATGGATTTGCGGTTCGACAATGAGCACACCTGGGATGTCGGTTTCCTGGATGTTCACAGAATCTTCTCCCGCAACAGCCCTTCCAGATAGCCGCCATAGCCGCTCTTGCCCAGTTCCGCGGCAAGGGCCAGCAGCTGTTCATCATCTATCCATTTCATGCGCCAGGCCACTTCCTCGGGACAGCATACCTTGAGCCCCTGACGCCGCTCCAGGGTCTGAATGAACTGGCCGGCATCGAGCAGGGAATCATGGGTACCCGTATCCAGCCAGGCCATGCCCCGGCCCAGCACTTCCACCCGCAGCTCGCCCCTGTCCAGATAATGGCGGTTCACATCCGTGATCTCCAGCTCGCCCCGGTGGGACGGACGTATGCCCCGGGCGATGTCGATGACCTGGTTGTCATAGAAGTATAGCCCGGTCACGGCATAGCGGGACTTGGGGTGTTCGGGCTTTTCTTCCAGGCTCAGGGCCTGAAAACGGTCGTCGAACTCCACCACGCCGTAACGCTGGGGATCATGCACCGGGTAGGCGAATACCGTGGCGCCCTGGCTGCGCTGGGCCGCATCCTCAAGCAAATGCCCGAAATCATGGCCGTAGAAAATATTGTCCCCCAGCACCAGGGCGCAGGGATCATTGCCGATGAAATCCGCGCCGATGATGAAGGCTTGAGCCAGGCCCTCGGGGCGCGGCTGTTCGGCGTAGCTCAGGGACATGCCCCAGCGGCTGCCGTCCCCCAGCAGCTGCTCGAACAGGGGCAGGTCGCGGGGCGTGGAGATGACCAGCACCTCGCGTATCCCCGCCAGCATCAGAGTGCTCAGGGGATAGTAGATCATGGGCTTGTCATACACCGGCAGCAGCTGCTTGGAAATGCTGCGCGTCACCGGGTGCAGCCGGGTGCCGGAACCGCCGGCAAGGACTATACCCTTCATTCAATCACCCCCAGGCGTTCGCGCCGGTAGCTGCCGTCCAGCACCCGCTGGCACCAGCGGCTGTTTTCCAGGTACCAGTCCACCGTCTTTTCCAGGCCGGTATCGAAGGTTTCCTGCGGCGTCCAGCCCAACTCCCGCTGAATCTTGCCCGCGTCTATGGCGTAGCGCAGATCATGCCCGGGACGGTCGGCCACATGGGTGATGAGATCGGCATAGGAGGCGAGGCCCCCAGGCCGCCGGGGGCGTTTTCGGTCGAGAATGGCGCACAGACCATGCACCACTTCCAGGTTGGTTTTCTCATTGTGGCCGCCGATGTTGTAGGTCTGGCCGTCCCGCCCCTGCTCCAGCACCCGCATCAGGGCGCGGGCGTGATCGTCCACGTACAGCCAGTCGCGCACCTGGTCGCCCTTGCCATAGATGGGCAGGGGCTTGCCCTCCAGGGCATTGAGTATCACCAGGGGAATGAGCTTTTCCGGGAACTGGTAGGGGCCATAGTTGTTGGAACAGTTGGTGATGACCACGGGCAGCCCGTAGGTTCGATGCCAGGCGCGCACCATGTGATCCGAAGAGGCCTTGCTGGCGGAATAGGGCGAACTGGGGGCATAGGGGGTTTCCTCGGTGAACAGGCCCTCGGGCCCCAGGTCACCATACACCTCATCCGTGGAGACGTGATGAAAACGGAAGGCAGCCTTGGCCGCGCCTTCCAGCTCGTTCCAGTAGCCGCGCGCCGCTTCCAGCAGCACCGTGGTGCCCACCACATTGGTCTGGATGAAGTCCGCCGGGCCGTCGATGGAGCGGTCCACATGGGATTCCGCCGCCAGGTGCATGATGGCGTCGGGGCGGTGCTCGCGGAACACCCGTTGGACTTCCCCCCCATCACAGATATCCACCTGTTCGAAGGCGTAGCGGTCACTGTCGGACACCGGCGCCAGGGATTCGAGGTTGCCGGCATAGGTGAGCTTGTCCAGGTTCACCACCTGGTAGTCGGTGTTCTCGATGAGGTGGCGGATCACCGCCGAACCGATGAAGCCGGCACCGCCGGTGATGAGCAGTTTCTTCATGCGTCCTTTTCCAAATCGGGGTTCTTGGTCACCAGGATGTCTTCCATCACCAGGTATTGCAGGTCTGAGCCGAAGAACATGTTCAGGGCGTCCTCCGGCGAGCAGACCATGGGCTCCCCACGCCGGTTCAGGGAGGTGTTGAGAATCACGCCGTTGCCCGTGAGCTTCTCCAGCTCCTCGATGAGTTCATAGTAACGGGGATTGCTCTCCCGGGTCACCACCTGGGCCCGGGCGGTGCCGTCCTCGTGCACCACTTCCGGCACCCGCTCTTTCCAGCCTTCTCCCACGTCGAAGGTGATGGTCATGTAGGGAGCGGGATGATCCGTCTGCAGCATGTCCGGGGCCACCCGGTCGAGGATGCTGGGGCAGAACGGCCGCCAGCGCTCCCGGTACTTGATCTGCTCGTTGATGCGGTCGGCGATGCCCGGCACGTTGGGCGCGCCGA